>NZ_FXUY01000002.1:302500-602500 GCF_900182985.1 Pseudomonas helmanticensis
GGACCTTTGACGTTGACGTCGAGGTTTTTCAGGCCATATTCCAGCGCAGCTTGACCAGCACGTTCAGCAGCTACTTGAGCAGCAAACGGGGTGGACTTGCGGGAACCGCGGAAACCCGAACCACCAGAGGTAGCCCAAGAAAGCGCGTTACCTTGACGGTCGGTGATGGTCACGATTGTGTTGTTAAAAGAAGCATGGATGTGGGCGATGCCATCAACCACTGTCTTTTTAACTTTTTTACGAGGACGAGCAGCAGGTTTTGCCATGATTAATTTCCTGTCGATTCGCGTGGGCGATTACTTGCGGATCGGCTTACGCGGACCTTTACGGGTACGCGCGTTAGTCTTGGTACGCTGACCGCGTACTGGAAGACCACGACGATGACGCAGACCACGGTAGCAACCGAGGTCCATCAAACGCTTGATTTTCATGTTGATTTCGCGACGCAGGTCACCTTCAGTGGTGAACTTCGCCACTTCGCCACGCAATTGCTCAATCTGCTCGTCGCTCAGATCTTTGATCTTTGCGGCTGGGTTTACCCCAGTCTCTGCGCAAATTTTCTGCGCAGTAGTGCGACCAACACCATAGATGTAGGTCAGCGAGATAACAGTGTGCTTGTTATCTGGAATGTTAACGCCTGCAATACGGGCCATTCAGTGGGACTCCAATTGACAGCTACCTACGCCCCGGAAGCCAAGAAATAGGGCGCGAGATAATATCGCTGTAATAACAAATAATCAACCCGGCAGCGCACTAGCTGCCGGGCTTCAAGCGGATCACACTCAGCCTTGGCGCTGTTTGTGACGCGGTTCCGCGCTGCAAATTACTCGAACAACACCTTCGCGGCGAATAATCTTGCAGTTACGGCACAGCTTTTTCACCGATGCACGAACTTTCATCACCAACTCCTCGAACCTTATGGGTACTCAGCGCAACATGCCGCTGCCGTAACCCTTCAGGTTGGCTTTCTTCATCAGGGATTCGTACTGGTGCGAAACGAGGTGCGATTGTACTTGGGACATGAAGTCCATCACAACCACGACCACGATCAGCAACGAGGTCCCGCCAAGGTAGAACGGAACGTTTGCTGCAACCACCAGGAACTGGGGCAACAGGCACACGGCCGTCATGTAAAGAGCACCGAACATGGTCAAGCGAGTCAGAACGCCATCAATGTAGCGCGCAGACTGCTCACCTGGACGGATGCCCGGAATAAAGGCACCGGACTTCTTCAGGTTTTCCGCTACGTCTTTCGGATTGAACATCAACGCCGTATAGAAGAAGCAGAAGAAAATAATCCCTGCACTAAACAGCAGAATATTCAACGGCTGACCAGGAGCGATCGACTGCGAGATGTCCTGCAACCAGCCCATACCTTCAGACTGACCAAACCAGGCACCCAGCGAAGCCGGGAACAGCAAAATGCTGCTCGCGAAAATAGCTGGAATAACACCAGCCATGTTCACTTTCAGCGGCAAGTGGCTTGTCTGCGCAGCAAAAACCTTACGGCCCTGCTGACGCTTGGCGTAGTGAACAGCGATACGACGCTGACCACGCTCAATGAACACCACAAAACCGATAATCGCTACTGCCAGCAAACCGATGGCAACCAGGGCGAAGATGTTGATATCACCCTGACGTGCAGACTCGAAAGACTGCCCGATTGCTCTCGGAAGACCGGCGACGATACCCGAAAAAATCAACATCGAGATACCGTTACCTACACCACGCTCAGTAATCTGCTCACCCAGCCACATCATGAACATCGCACCAGCCACAAAAGTGGATACTGCGACGAAATGGAAGCCAAAGTCACCAGTGAACGCAACGCCCTGCCCCGCCAGACCAATGGACATGCCAATAGCCTGAACGAGAGCGAGGACGACGGTGCCGTAGCGGGTGTACTGGCTGATCTTGCGACGGCCAGCTTCACCTTCCTTCTTCAACTGCTCCAACTGCGGGCTGACGGCGGTCATCAGTTGCATGATGATCGATGCCGAAATGTACGGCATGATCCCCAGTGCAAAGATGCTCATCCGTTCCAGCGCGCCGCCGGAGAACATGTTGAACAAGCTAAGAATGGTCCCCTCATTCTGTCGAAACAGGTCTGCGAGTCGGTCCGGGTTGATACCTGGAACCGGGATGTGTGCGCCTATTCGGTAGACGATAATCGCCAGGAACAGAAAACGCAGACGAGCCCAGAGTTCAGACATACCGCCTTTGCCGAGCGCAGAGAGAGCACCTTGCTTAGCCATTTATTCCTCGAACTTGCCGCCAGCTGCTTCGATAGCCGCACGCGCACCTTTGGTGGCGCCGATTCCCTTGCCGATAGTGACAGCGCGAGTCACTTCACCGGACAGCATGATTTTCACACGCTGTACGTTGACGTTGATCACGTTGGCATCTTTCAGGGACTGCACGGTGACGATGTCGCCTTCCACTTTAGCCAGTTCGGACAAACGCACTTCTGCGCGATCCATGGCCTTCAGGGAAACGAAACCGAACTTCGGCAGGCGACGATGCAGCGGCTGTTGACCGCCTTCAAAGCCTGGAGCAATGGTGCCACCGGAGCGGGAGGTTTGACCTTTGTGGCCACGGCCACCAGTCTTACCCAAACCGCTACCGATACCACGGCCCGGACGATGCTTTTCGCGACGGGAACCCGGCGCTGGACTCAGATCATTGAGTTTCATCGATTAACCCTCGACACGCAGCATGTAGTAAGCCTTGTTGATCATCCCGCGATTCTCGGGAGTATCCTGGACTTCTACAGTGTGACCGATGCGACGCAGACCCAGACCCTTAACGCACAATTTGTGGTTAGGGATGCGGCCGGTCATGCTTTTGATCAGCGTTACTTTAACGGTAGCCATGATCAGAAGATCTCCTTGACAGTCAGACCACGCTTCGCAGCGATGGACTCAGGAGATTGCATGGCTTTCAGACCCTTGAAAGTGGCGTGAACCACGTTTACCGGGTTAGTCGAGCCGTAGCACTTGGCCAGAACGTTCTGAACGCCAGCAACTTCGAGGACAGCACGCATAGCGCCGCCAGCGATGATACCGGTACCTTCAGAAGCAGGCTGCATGTACACCTTCGAAGCGCCGTGACCGGACTTCATTGCGTACTGCAGAGTTGTGCCGTTCAGGTCAACTTGAATCATGTTGCGGCGAGCAGCTTCCATTGCCTTCTGGATCGCAGCAGGCACTTCACGTGACTTGCCACGGCCGAAGCCAACACGCCCTTTACCATCACCAACCACGGTCAACGCGGTGAAAGTGAAGATACGGCCGCCTTTAACGGTTTTGGCTACGCGGTTAACTTGAACCAGCTTCTCAATGTAGCCTTCGTCGCGCTTTTGGTCGTTATTTGACATAACTTAGAACTCCAGCCCAGCTTCACGAGCAGCATCAGCCAGCGCTTTAACGCGGCCGTGGTACTTGAAGCCAGAGCGGTCGAAAGCCACTTGCGAGACGCCAGCGGCCTTAGCACGCGTAGCGACCAGCTGGCCAACCTTTGTGGCCGCGTCGATGTTGCCAGTGGCGCCATCACGCAGTTCTTTATCCAAAGTCGAGGCACTTGCCAGGACTTTGTTGCCGTCGGCCGAGATGACCTGGGCGTAGATGTGCTGCGACGAGCGGAACACGCAGAGACGCACGACTTCTAGTTCGTGCATTTTCAGGCGTGCTTTGCGAGCGCGACGCAGTCGAGTAACTTTTTTGTCGGTCATTTGCTATGCCCTACTTCTTCTTGGCTTCTTTACGACGGACGACTTCGTCCGCGTAGCGCACACCTTTGCCTTTGTACGGCTCTGGTGGACGGAAGTCGCGGATCTCAGCGGCCACTTGACCTACCAGCTGCTTATCGATGCCCTTGATCAGGATATCGGTCTGGCTAGGAGTCTCAGCGGTGATGCCTTCCGGCAGTTCGTAATCCACTGGGTGCGAGAAGCCAAGGGCAAGGTTCAGAACCGTGCCTTTTGCTTGCGCCTTGTAACCAACACCGACCAGCTGGAGCTTACGCTCGAAGCCTTGGCTTACGCCTTGGACCATGTTGTTTACCAACGCACGCGTGGTACCGGCCATTGCGCGAGTTTGTTGATCGCCATTGCGAGCAGCGAAACGCAGCTCACCAGCTTCTTCAACGATCTCAACGGACGAATGGATGTTCAGTTCGAGAGTGCCCTTGGCACCCTTCACCGAAAGCTGTTGGCCTGCGAATTTTACTTCGACACCGGCTGGCAGCTTAACGGGGTTCTTAGCGACGCGAGACATGCTTATCCCCCCTTAGAACACAGTGCAAAGAACTTCGCCGCCGACACCGGCAGCGCGCGCAGCACGATCCGTCATCACACCTTTGTTGGTGGAGACGATAGACACGCCAAGACCGCCACGAACTTTCGGCAGATCTTCAACGGACTTGTACTGACGCAGGCCTGGACGACTAACGCGCTTCACTTCTTCGATAACCGGACGGCCTTCGAAGTACTTCAGCTCGATGGACAACGACGGCTTAGCGTCGGTGGTGATCTGAAAATCCGCGATGTAACCTTCGTCCTTCAGGACTTTTGCTACAGCCACCTTCAACGTGGAAGACGGCATGCTTACGACAGACTTTTCAGCCATCTGGGCATTACGGATTCGAGTTAGCATGTCCGCTAACGGGTCCTGCATACTCATGGGCTAGACGCTCCTAATACAGAAAAATTAGCCTTGCGGCTACTACTTGTCGCCGAGAACTTCCGGGCATGAAAAACACGGGCTCAGGCGAGCCGGTCATTCTAGACACACCCCAGAAATGAATCAAGCCCCAAAAGGGGCTTGATTCAGATTCAAGGCCACCGATGGTCAGGTTCTTGCGAACCCGAACATCGAGACTTTGACAGCAATTACCAGCTGGCTTTAACCAGACCTGGCACGTCACCACGCATTGCAGCTTCACGCAGCTTGTTACGGCCAAGGCCGAACTTGCGGTAAACGCCGTGCGGACGACCAGTCAGGCGGCAACGGTTACGCATGCGCGCAGCGCTTGCGTCACGTGGTTGCTTCTGCAGAGCTACGGTAGCTTCCCAACGTGCTTCTGGACTTGCGTTCAGATCAACGATGATAGCTTTCAGCGCTGCACGCTTGGTGGCGTACTTGGCAACAGTGAGCTGACGCTTCAGCTCACGGTTTTTCATGCTCTTCTTGGCCATTTTCCTACTCCAATCAGTTGCGGAACGGGAATTTGAAAGCACGCAGCAGAGCGCGGCCTTCATCATCGTTCTTGGCAGTGGTGGTCAGGGTAATGTCCAGACCGCGGAGAGCATCGATCTTGTCGTAGTCGATTTCCGGGAAAATGATCTGCTCTTTCACGCCCATGCTGTAGTTACCACGACCATCGAAGGACTTGGCATTCAGGCCGCGGAAGTCGCGAACCCGAGGCAGGGAGATCGACAGCAGACGATCCAGGAACTCATACATACGCTCACGGCGCAGAGTCACTTTGACGCCGATCGGCCATCCTTCACGGACTTTAAAGCCAGCGATGGATTTACGAGCGTAGGTCACGACGACTTTTTGGCCGGTGATCTTTTCCAGGTCAGCAACAGCATGCTCGATGACTTTCTTGTCACCAACAGCTTCGCCCAGACCCATGTTCAGGGTGATCTTTGTAACGCGTGGAACTTCCATCACGTTCGAAAGCTTAAGTTCTTCCTTAAGCTTCGGTGCGATTTCCTTCCAGTAAATCTCTTTTAGTCGTGCCATGGTCTTCTACCTAGCAGTGTTCAAGCATCAACCGCTTTTTGGGTCGACTTGAAGACACGAATTTTCTTGCCGTCTTCTACTTTGAAACCAACGCGGTCAGCCTTGTTGGTTTCGCCGTTGAAAATGGCGACGTTAGAAGCGTCCAGTGGAGCTTCTTTTTCGACGATACCGCCTTGTACGCCCGACATCGGGTTAGGCTTGGTATGACGCTTGACCAGGTTCAGACCGCCAATAACCAAACGGTTATTAGCAAGAACCTTAAGCACCTTACCGCGCTTACCTTTGTCTTTGCCGGCGATCACGATGATCTCGTCGTCACGACGAATCTTTTGCATGTCGGATCTCCTTACAGCACTTCTGGGGCGAGCGAGACGATCTTCATGAACTTCTCAGTACGAAGTTCACGGGTCACTGGCCCAAAGATACGGGTGCCGATCGGCTCTTGCTTGTTGTTCAGAAGAACAGCAGCGTTGCCATCAAAGCGGATAATGGAGCCATCAGCACGACGTACGCCGTGACGAGTGCGGACTACAACAGCAGTCATCACTTGGCCTTTTTTCACTTTACCGCGAGGAATTGCTTCCTTCACGGTAACTTTGATGATGTCACCGATACCAGCGTAACGACGATGGGAGCCACCCAGCACCTTGATGCACATAACGCGGCGAGCGCCGCTGTTATCGGCCACATCGAGCATGGATTGAGTCTGAATCATATAATTTCTCCGACCCCTAGTCCTTAGACTTCCACAGCGCGTTCGAGAACATCAACCAGCGCCCAAGACTTGGTCTTGGCCAAAGGACGAGTTTCACGAATAGTGACTTTGTCGCCGATGTGGCACTGATTGGTTTCGTCGTGCGCGTGCAGCTTAGTCGAACGCTTAACGTATTTACCGTAGATCGGGTGCTTAACGCGACGCTCGATCAGTACGGTGATGGTTTTGTCCATCTTGTCGCTGACAACACGGCCAGTCAGCGTACGGACAGTTTTTTCGGCTTCAGCCATGATTACTTACCTGCCTGCTGGTTGAGCACAGTCTTCACGCGAGCGATGTCACGCTTAACTTGCGAGAGCAGATGAGACTGCCCCAACTGGCCAGTTGCTTTCTGCATACGCAGATTGAACTGGTCGCGCAGCAAGCCGAGCAGTTGCTCGTTCAGCTGCTGTGCGGATTTTTCACGAAGTTCATTCGCTTTCATCACATCACCGTCCGTTTAACAAAGGCGGTGGCGAGCGGCAGCTTTGCAGCAGCCAGGGCAAAAGCCTCACGCGCCAGCTCTTCAGAAACACCCTCGATTTCATACAGGACTTTGCCTGGCTGAATCTGGGCAACCCAGTACTCCACACTACCCTTACCTTTACCCATACGAACTTCGAGGGGCTTTTTGGAAATAGGCTTGTCCGGGAATACACGGATCCAGATCTTGCCGCCACGTTTAACGTGACGGGTCAGTGCACGACGCGCTGACTCGATCTGACGAGCGGTGAGACGACCACGAGCTACAGACTTCAGCGCGAACTCGCCGAAGCTGACTTTGCTACCGCGCTGAGCCAGACCACGGTTGTGGCCTGTCATCTGCTTGCGGAACTTCGTACGCTTAGGTTGCAACATTTGGCGTACCCCTTACTTAGCAGCTTTTTTACGAGGCGCTGGTGCTTGTGGTTTCAGCTCTTCTTGGCGACCACCAATTACTTCGCCTTTGAAGATCCAAACCTTTACACCGATCACACCGTAAGTGGTGTGAGCTTCGTAGTTGGCATAGTCGATGTCGGCACGCAGGGTGTGCAATGGCACACGACCTTCGCGATACCATTCAGTACGTGCGATTTCAGCACCGCCGAGACGACCGCTCACTTGGATTTTGATGCCTTTGGCACCAATGCGCATGGCGTTCTGAACGGCGCGCTTCATAGCGCGACGGAACATTACACGACGCTCCAGCTGCTGAGCTACGCTCTGCGCAACCAGCATACCGTCGAGTTCCGGCTTGCGGATCTCTTCGATATTGATGTGCACAGGCACACCCATTTGCTTGGTCAGGTCCTGACGCAGTTTCTCAACATCTTCACCTTTCTTCCCGATAACGATACCTGGACGAGCGGTGTGGATGGTGATACGTGCAGTTTGGGCCGGACGATGGATATCGATACGGCTTACGGACGCGCTTTTTAGTTTGTCTTGGAGATACTCACGCACTTTCAGATCTGCGAACAAGTAGTCCGCATAAGTCCGACCGTCTGCGTACCAGACGGAGGTGTGCTCCTTGACGATTCCCAGGCGAATGCCAATGGGATGTACTTTCTGACCCATCTCTTCGACTCCGTTACTTGTCAGCAACCTTGACAGTGATATGGCAAGACCGCTTGACGATGCGATCAGCACGGCCTTTGGCACGTGGCATGATGCGCTTCAGCGAACGCCCTTCGTTGACGAAAACGGTGCTGACCTTAAGGTCATCAACGTCTGCGCCTTCGTTATGCTCGGCGTTGGCTACGGCCGACTCCAGCACTTTCTTCATGATCTCGGCGGCTTTCTTACTGCTGAAAGCCAACAAGTTGAGCGCTTCGCCCACCTTCTTCCCGCGGATCTGGTCGGCGACCAAGCGGGCTTTCTGGGCGGAGATTCGAGCGCCCGACAACTTAGCGGCTACTTCCATTTCCTAACCCCTTAACGCTTGGCTTTCTTGTCAGCCACGTGCCCACGATATGTGCGGGTACCGGCGAACTCGCCCAGTTTATGGCCGACCATGTCTTCGTTCACGAGAACTGGGACGTGCTGACGACCGTTATGTACGGCGATGGTCAGACCGACCATCTGTGGCAGGATCATCGAACGACGCGACCAAGTCTTAATTGGTTTGCGATCGTTCTTTTCCGCCGCCACTTCGATCTTCTTCAGTAGGTGAAGATCAATAAAAGGACCTTTTTTCAGAGAACGTGGCACTGTCGTATCCCTCTATTTACTTGCGACGACGGACGATCATTTTGTCGGTACGCTTATTACCACGAGTCTTCGCGCCCTTAGTCGGGAAGCCCCATGGCGATACCGGATGACGACCACCAGAGGTACGACCTTCACCACCACCATGCGGGTGGTCAACCGGGTTCATGGCAACACCACGAACGGTTGGGCGAACGCCACGCCAGCGTTTGGCACCAGCTTTACCCAGCGAACGCAGGCTGTGCTCGGAGTTCGAGACTTCGCCCAGGGTCGCACGGCATTCAGCCAGGACTTTACGCATTTCACCGGAACGCAGACGCAGGGTAACGTACACGCCTTCACGAGCGATCAGCTGAGCCGAAGCACCAGCGGAACGAGCGATCTGTGCGCCTTTACCTGGCTTCAGTTCGATGCCGTGTACGGTAGAACCGACTGGAATGTTGCGCAGTTGCAGAGCGTTGCCTGGCTTGATTGGAGCCAGAGCGCCTGCGATCAGCTGGTCGCCAGCACTCACGCCTTTAGGGGCGATGATGTAGCGGCGCTCGCCGTCTGCGTAGCAGAGCAGTGCGATGTGAGCAGTACGGTTTGGATCGTATTCGATACGCTCGACAGTGGCGACGATGCCATCTTTGTCGTTGCGACGGAAATCAACCATACGATAATGCTGCTTATGACCACCACCGATGTGACGCGTGGTAATACGGCCATTGTTGTTACGACCACCAGTCTTCGATTTTTTCTCGAGCAGCGGTGCGTGAGGAGCGCCTTTATGCAGCTCCTGGTTGACCACCTTGACCACAAAACGGCGGCCAGGGGAAGTCGGTTTGCATTTAACGATTGCCATGATGCACCCCTTCCTTACTCAGCACTGCTGCTGAAATCGAGATCTTGGCCTGGCTGAAGGGAGATAACTGCCTTCTTCCAGTCATTACGCTTGCCCAGACCGCGAGCTGTGCGCTTGCTCTTACCCAGAACGTTCAGGGTAGTAACACGCTCAACTTTCACGCTGAACAGGCTTTCGACGGCCTTCTTGATTTCCAGCTTGGTTGCGTCAGTAGCAACCTTGAAAACGAACTGGCCTTTCTTGTCTGCCAGAACCGTAGCCTTCTCGGAAACGTGCGGGCCAAGCAGAACTTTAAATACGCGTTCCTGGTTCATCCCAGCAGCTCCTCGAATTTCTTCACGGCCGACACGGTGATCAACACCTTGTCGTATGCGATCAGACTAACTGGATCGGAACCTTGAACGTCACGTACATCTACGTGCGGCAGGTTGCGAGCAGCCAGGTACAGGTTCTGATCAACAGCGTCCGACACGATCAAAACGTCGGTCAGGCTCATGTTGTTCAGTTTGCCCAGCAGGTCTTTGGTTTTCGGAGTTTCAACAGCGAAATCCTGAACCACGACCAGACGATCAGTACGCACCAGCTCAGCAAGGATGGAACGCATTGCTGCGCGATACATCTTCTTGTTCAGCTTCTGGGAGTGATCTTGTGGACGAGCTGCGAAAGTGGTACCGCCGCCACGCCAGATTGGGCTACGGATAGTACCGGCACGAGCACGGCCAGTACCTTTCTGACGCCATGGGCGCTTGCCGCCACCACGAACGTCGGAACGGGTCTTTTGCTGCTTGGTACCTTGACGGCCGCCGGCCATGTAGGCCACGACTGCTTGGTGAACCAGCGTCTCATTGAACTCGCCGCCAAACGTCAGTTCGGAAACTTCGATCGCTTGAGCGTCATTTACATTTAATTGCATGTCAGCTTCCCCTTAACCGCGAGCCTTGGCTGCTGGACGTACAACCAGGTTGCCGCCAGTAGCGCCAGGAACAGCACCCTTGACCAACAACAGATTGCGTTCAGCGTCCACGCGCACTACTTCCAGGGACTGCACGGTCACGCGCTCAGCGCCCATATGACCGGACATTTTTTTGCCCTTGAATACACGACCAGGAGTCTGGCACTGGCCGATAGAGCCTGGGACGCGGTGGGATACGGAGTTACCGTGGGTGTTATCTTGCCCGCGGAAATTCCAACGCTTGATCGTACCCTGGAAGCCTTTACCCTTGGACTGACCGGTTACATCAACCAGTTGACCAGCGGCGAAGATTTCAGCGTTGATCAGATCGCCAGCCTGGTACTCGCCTTCTTCAAGACGGAATTCCATGGTGGTGCGACCAGCGGCAACGTTCGCCTTGGCGAAGTGGCCAGCCTGAGCTGCTGTTACACGCGAAGCACGACGCTCGCCGACAGTGACTTGCACTGCACGATAGCCATCGGTCTCTTCAGTTTTGAACTGGGTGACGCGATTCGGTTCGATCTCAATGACCGTGACCGGAATGGAGACACCTTCTTCGGTGAAAATACGGGTCATACCGCATTTACGACCGACTACACCAATAGTCATGTTGTAAACCTCATGAGTGTACGGGGCTTTCACCCGCTATGGCCGCCCATTTCAGAGCGTTACACGACTAAGACCGAGTCTTAGCCGAGGCTGATCTGCACTTCCACACCGGCCGCAAGATCAAGCTTCATAAGTGCATCAACGGTTTTATCCGTTGGCTGGACGATGTCCAGAACACGCTTATGAGTGCGGATTTCGTACTGGTCGCGCGCGTCTTTGTTGACGTGCGGAGAAACCAGAACGGTGAACCGCTCTTTACGGGTAGGCAGTGGAATTGGACCACGCACTTGAGCACCAGTACGTTTCGCGGTTTCCACGATTTCCTGGGTTGATTGGTCGATCAGGCGATGGTCAAAAGCCTTCAACCTGATACGGATTTGCTGATTTTGCATTGGATTTCAGACTCCGGCTGCTATTCCCACCGAGCGCAATACGCCCGTTAAAAGGAGGCGCAATTCTATAGACGCCCCAGATAGGTGTCAACTCAATAAAAAAGCCCCCGCTGAGCGGGGGCTTTTTCAAATCATCAAGCAATCTCTATAAAAGAGAATTAAGCGATGATTTTGGCTACGACGCCAGCGCCGACGGTACGACCGCCTTCACGGATAGCGAAACGCAGACCGTCTTCCATTGCGATGGTTTTGATCAGGGTAACAGTCATCTGAATGTTGTCACCTGGCATTACCATTTCAACGCCTTCTGGCAGCTCGCAGTTACCAGTCACGTCAGTAGTACGGAAGTAGAACTGTGGACGGTAGCCTTTGAAGAACGGAGTGTGACGACCGCCTTCTTCCTTGCTCAGAACGTAAACTTCTGCAGTGAAAGTGGTGTGCGGCTTAACCGAACCCGGCTTAACCAGAACCTGACCACGCTCAACGTCGTCACGCTTGGTACCACGCAGCAGAACGCCGCAGTTCTCGCCAGCACGACCTTCGTCGAGCAGCTTGCGGAACATTTCAACACCGGTGCAAGTAGTAACGGTGGTGTCACGCAGACCAACGATTTCCAGCGGATCTTGAACGCGAACGATACCGCGCTCGATACGACCGGTCACAACAGTACCGCGACCCGAGATCGAGAATACGTCTTCGATTGGCATCAGGAACGGCTTGTCGGTGACACGAACTGGTTCTGGGATGTAGCTGTCCAGAGTCTCAACCAGCTTCTTGACGGCAGTGGTGCCCATCTCGTTGTCGTCTTTGCCTTCCAGAGCCATACGAGCCGAACCGATGATGATTGGAGTGTCATCGCCCGGGAAGTCGTAGGTGGACAGCAGGTCGCGAACTTCCATCTCAACCAGTTCCAGCAGTTCAGCGTCATCTACCAGGTCAGCCTTGTTCAGGAAAACCACGATGTACGGAACGCCAACCTGACGGGACAGCAGGATGTGCTCACGGGTTTGCGGCATCGGACCATCAGCGGCCGAGCAAACCAGAATAGCGCCGTCCATTTGAGCAGCACCGGTGATCATGTTCTTCACATAGTCAGCGTGACCTGGGCAGTCAACGTGAGCGTAGTGACGGATCTTCGAGTTGTACTCAACGTGTGCGGTGTTGATGGTGATACCGCGAGCTTTCTCTTCCGGTGCGCTGTCGATCTTGTCGAAGTCAACGATTGCGGAACCGAAAACTTCGGAGCAAACGCGAGTCAGAGCAGCAGTCAGAGTGGTTTTACCGTGGTCAACGTGACCGATGGTGCCAACGTTGACGTGCGGTAGGGAACGATCAAATTTTTCTTTAGCCACGACAATTAACTCCTAGCCTAAAGGGGCTGAATCAGCCTTGTTTTTTGGTTACGGATTCGACGATGTGCGACGGAGCCGTATCGTATTTTTTGAATTCCATAGAGTAGCTTGCGCGACCCTGGGACATGGAACGAACGTCGGTCGCATAACCGAACATCTCACCCAGCGGAACCTCGGCACGGATAACCTTGCCGGACACTGTGTCTTCCATACCCTGGATCATGCCGCGACGACGGTTAAGGTCGCCCATGACATCACCCATATAGTCTTCAGGCGTAACAACCTCTACAGCCATGATCGGCTCAAGCAACTCACCACCGCCCTTCTGGGCCAGTTGCTTGGTCGCCATGGAGGCAGCCACTTTAAACGCCATCTCGTTGGAGTCGACGTCGTGGTAAGAACCATCGAACACGGTAGCCTTCAGGCCGATCAGCGGATAGCCGGCAACAACGCCGTTCTTCATCTGCTCTTCGATGCCCTTCTGGATAGCCGGGATGTATTCCTTAGGAACCACACCACCTACTACTTCGTTCACGAATTGCAGACCTTCCTGACCTTCGTCAGCAGGAGCAAAACGGATCCAGCAGTGGCCGAATTGACCACGACCGCCGGACTGACGAACGAACTTGCCTTCGATTTCGCAGTTCTTCGTGATGCGCTCACGATAGGAAACCTGAGGCTTGCCGATGTTGGCTTCGACGTTGAACTCACGGCGCATCCGGTCAACCAGGATGTCCAGGTGCAGCTCGCCCATGCCGGAGATGATCGTTTGACCAGTCTCTTCATCAGTTTTAACGCGGAAAGACGGGTCTTCCTGAGCAAGTTTGCCCAGAGCGATACCCATTTTTTCCTGGTCATCCTTGGTCTTTGGCTCTACGGCAACCGAAATAACCGGCTCCGGGAAGTCCATGCGAACCAGAATGATTGGCTTGTCAGCGTTGCAGAGGGTTTCACCAGTGGTGACGTCCTTCATGCCGATCAGGGCCGCGATGTCGCCAGCGCGCACTTCCTTGATCTCTTCACGGGCGTTTGCGTGCATTTGCACCATACGACCCACGCGCTCTTTTTTACCTTTAACCGAGTTGATCACGCCGTCGCCGGAGTTCAACACGCCCGAGTAAACACGGACGAAGGTCAAGGTACCCACGAATGGGTCGGTAGCGATCTTGAACGCCAGAGCCGAGAACGGCTCCGAATCGTCTGCATGACGCTCCAGCTCGATTTCCTCGTTATCCGGGTCAGTACCCTTGATAGCAGGAATGTCGGTTGGTGCAGGCAGGAAGTCGATAACGGCGTCGAGAACCAGGGGAACACCCTTGTTCTTAAAAGACGAACCGCAAACAGCCAGAACGATTTCGCCGGCGATAGTACGCTGACGCAAAGCAGCTTTGATCTCTACGATCGTCAGCTCTTCGCCTTCCAGGTACTTGTTCATCAGCTCTTCGTTGGCTTCGGCAGCAGCCTCAACCATGTTGTTGCGCCACTCTTCAGCCAGCTCTTGGAGCTCAGCAGGAATGTCCTTGCGAACAGGGACCATACCTTTATCAGAGTCGTTCCAGTAGACAGCTTGCATGTTGATCAGATCGATCTGACCCTGGAAGTTGTCTTCGGAACCGATGGCCAACTGAATTGGCACCGGAGTGTGACCCAGACGCTGTTTGATCTGAGCGATCACGCGCAGGAAGTTCGCACCAGCACGGTCCATCTTGTTTACGTAAACAAGACGTGGAACGCCGTATTTGTTGGCTTGACGCCATACGGTTTCCGACTGAGGCTCAACACCCGAAGTACCGCAGAACACAACCACAGCGCCGTCGAGTACGCGCAGGGAACGTTCAACTTCAATGGTGAAGTCAACGTGGCCCGGGGTATCGATTACGTTGAAGCGATGCTCGTCCTTGTACTGCTTCTCGGAACCTTTCCAGAAGGCGGTGATGGCAGCAGAAGTAATGGTAATACCACGCTCCTGCTCCTGCACCATCCAGTCTGTGGTCGCGGCGCCATCATGCACCTCGCCCATTTTGTGACTTTTGCCGGTGTAAAAAAGGACGCGCTCGGTGGTGGTGGTTTTACCAGCATCCACGTGAGCGACGATACCGATGTTACGGTAGCGACTAATCGGAGTAGTACGAGCCATAAAGCCCTCGCAAAATTAGTGAAGCTAAAATTAGAAGCGGTAGTGCGAGAAAGCTTTGTTGGCTTCAGCCATACGGTGCACGTCTTCACGCTTCTTAACAGCAGCACCTTTACCTTCAGCAGCATCCAGCAGTTCGCCAGCCAAACGCAGAGCCATAGACTTCTCGCCACGCTTACGTGCGAAGTCTACCAACCAGCGCATTGCCAGAGCGTTACGACGGGAAGGACGAACCTCGACCGGAACCTGGTAAGTAGCACCACCAACGCGGCGCGACTTCACTTCGACCAGCGGAGCGATGGCGTCGAGTGCTTTTTCGAAGAGTTCCAGGGGATCGGTGCCAGCCTTACGGGTCGCAACGGTTTCCAGGGCACCATAAACGATACGCTCGGCAACGGCTTTCTTGCCGCTTTCCATAACGTGGTTCATGAATTTGGCGAGGATCTGGCTTCCGTATTTCGGATCGTCCAGAATCTCACGCTTTGCTGCTACGCGACGTCTTGGCATGATAAGCCCTCAAGCGGTCTTCAGGTTAGCTCGGGACAGATCCAATGGATGCGTGCCCGACCTTACTCTTATCGACTCAATAAAATGAAAATCTGCAAAACGGCCGATTACTTCGGACGCTTGGTACCGTACTTCGAACGACCCTGGTTACGACCTTTAACGCCGGAAGTATCCAAGGAGCCGCGAACGGTGTGGTAACGAACACCTGGCAAGTCTTTTACACGACCGCCGCGGATCAGTACCACGCTGTGCTCTTGCAGGTTGTGACCTTCACCACCGATGTACGAGGAAACCTCGAAACCGTTGGTCAGGCGCACACGGCATACTTTACGCAGTGCCGAGTTAGGTTTTTTCGGCGTAGTGGTGTACACACGGGTGCACACGCCACGACGTTGCGGGCAGTTCTGCAGCGCAGGTACGTCGGATTTCTCGACGATACGCTTACGCGGCTGACGTACCAGCTGGTTGATAGTTGCCATCTACTAGCTCCACTGTTGTCTTGCGACGCTATTGTCTTGCAAGAAAAGCAAAATGGCAGGAACGAATTCCCGCCAAATTTAGGGGATCAAGAGTCTAAAGAGGATCTTGTCCCCAGTCAAGGCAAGGCCCCGACCTCCCCGCCCCTCGAACCTCGACAAATTGTCTCGATTCGATGAACGGAGCGATCAGGGCCTTACGCTCATTTATCGCAGAACTCAGTTACCGCTCGAGTTCAGCGCTTCGGTCAGTGCAGCTTCCACTTCACTGGCGCTTACGCGCAACGGCTTGTCTGCTTCACGGCGACGCTTGCGCTCGCTGTGATATGCCAGGCCGGTACCTGCCGGGATCAGACGACCCACGACAACGTTTTCTTTCAGGCCGCGCAGGTAATCGCGCTTGCCGGTGACTGCCGCTTCGGTCAGTACACGAGTGGTTTCCTGGAAGGAAGCCGCCGAGATGAACGATTCGGTGGACAACGACGCCTTGGTGATACCGAGCAGAACGCGAGTGTACTTGGAGACGAACTTGTCTTCGCCGCCCAGACGCTCGTTCTCTACCAGTACGTGAGTCAGTTCCATCTGGTCGCCCTTGATGAAGCTGGAATCGCCGGATTCAGCGATTTCAACTTTACGCAGCATCTGACGCAGGATGGTCTCGATGTGCTTGTCGTTGATCTTCACGCCTTGCAGACGGTAAACGTCCTGGATCTCGTTCACGATGTACTTGGCCAGCGCGCTCACACCCAGCAGACGCAGGATGTCGTGCGGATCGCTTGGACCGTCGGAGATAACTTCGCCGCGGTTTACCTGTTCGCCTTCGAACACGTTCAGGTGACGCCACTTCGGAATCAGCTCTTCGTACGGATCGGTACCGTCGTTCGGGGTAATAACCAGACGGCGCTTGCCTTTGGTTTCTTTACCGAACGCGATGGTGCCGCTGACTTCAGCCAGAATCGACGCTTCTTTCGGACGACGAGCTTCGAACAAGTCGGCAACACGCGGCAGACCACCGGTGATGTCACGGGTCTTCGAAGTTTCTTGCGGGATACGCGCGATAACATCACCGATCGCGATCTTCGCACCGTCCGCAACACCGACCAGGGCGTTGGCCGGCAGGAAGTACTGAGCGATAACGTCAGTGCCTGGCAGCAACAGATCCTTGCCGTTGTCGTCAACCATCTTCACTGCCGGACGAATTTCTTTGCCCGCAGCTGGACGATCTTTCGCGTCGAGTACTTCAATGTTGGTCATACCGGTCAATTCGTCAGTCTGACGCTTGATCGTGATGCCTTCTTCCATGCCCACGTAGGTCACGGTACCTTTCATTTCGGTAACGATCGGGTGAGTGTGCGGATCCCACTTGGCCACGATTGCGCCAGCGTCGACCTTGTCACCTTCTTTAACCGAAATCACAGCACCGTACGGCAGCTTGTAACGCTCGCGCTCACGACCGAAGTCGTCAGCGATGGCCAGCTCACCGGAACGGGACACAGCAACCAGGTGACCATCCACTCGCTCAACGTGCTTCAAATTGTGCAGACGAACGGTACCGCCATTCTTCACCTGAACGCTGTCCGCAGCGGAAGTCCGGCTTGCCGCACCACCGATGTGGAACGTACGCATCGTCAGCTGGGTACCCGGCTCACCGATGGACTGGGCAGCGATAACGCCGACCGCCTCACCGATGTTCACCTGGTGACCACGAGCCAAGTCACGGCCGTAGCACTTGGCGCAAATGCCATAGCGGGTTTCGCAGCTGATCGGCGAACGCACGATCACTTCGTCGATGCTGTTCAGCTCGATGAACTCGACCCACTTTTCGTCTACCAGAGTACCGGCAGGAACGATTACGTCCTCGGTGCCTGGCTTGAACACGTCACGGGCAATAACACGACCCAATACGCGCTCACCCAACGGCTCTACAACGTCACCGCCTTCAATGTGCGGAGTCATCAGCAGACCGTGTTCGGTGCCGCAATCGATCTCGGTTACAACCAGATCCTGCGCCACGTCTACCAGACGACGAGTCAGGTAACCGGAGTTCGCCGTTTTCAACGCGGTATCCGCCAGACCTTTACGAGCACCGTGAGTGGAGATGAAGTACTGAAGTACGCTCAAACCTTCACGGAAGTTCGCAGTAATCGGCGTTTCAATGATGGAACCGTCCGGCTTGGCCATCAGACCACGCATACCGGCCAGCTGACGAATCTGTGCTGCGGAACCCCGCGCACCCGAGTCAGCCATCATGTACATCGAGTTGAAAGACTCTTGATCGACTTCAACGCCATGACGGTCGATAACCTTCTCTTTCGAGAGGTTGGCCATCATTGCCTTGGAAACTTCGTCGTTCGCTTTCGACCAAAGGTCGATCACTTTGTTGTACTTCTCGCCCTGGGTTACCAGGCCGGAGGCGTACTGACTCTCGATCTCTTTCACTTCGTCGGTGGCTGCACCGATGATGCGGGCTTTTTCGTCCGGGATAACGAAGTCGTTAACACCGATGGAAACGCCGGAGATGGTCGAGTAAGCGAAACCGGTGTACATCAACTGGTCAGCGAAGATCACGGTCTCTTTCAGACCAACCACGCGGTAGCACTGGTTGATCAGCTTGGAGATCGCCTTTTTCTTCATCGGCAGGTTGACGACGTCGTACGACAGACCTTTTGGCACAACCTGGAACAGCAGCGCACGGCCGACAGTGGTGTCGACGATACGGGTACCGCTCACGCTGTTGCCGTCACGGTCGTTGACGGTTTCGTTGATACGTACTTTAACCTTGGCGTGCAGTGCGGCTTCGCCGGCACGGAACACACGGTCAACTTCCTGCAGATCCGCGAACACACGACCTTCGCCTTTGGCGTTGATCGCTTCACGAGTCATGTAGTACAGACCCAATACAACGTCCTGCGACGGAACGATGATTGGCTCACCGTTGGCTGGCGACAGAATGTTGTTGGTCGACATCATCAACGCACGCGCTTCCAGCTGGGCTTCCAGTGTCAGCGGTACGTGCACGGCCATTTGGTCGCCGTCGAAGTCGGCGTTGTACGCGGCGCAGACCAGAGGGTGCAGCTGGATAGCCTTACCTTCGATCAGTACCGGTTCAAACGCCTGGATACCCAGACGGTGAAGGGTCGGTGCACGGTTGAGAAGAACCGGGTGTTCGCGAATCACTTCAGCGAGAACGTCCCAAACCTCTGGCAGTTCGCGCTCGACCATTTTCTTGGCCGCTTTGATGGTGGTCGCGAGACCACGCATTTCGAGCTTGCCGAAAATGAACGGTTTGAACAGCTCGAGAGCCATCTTCTTCGGCAGACCGCACTGGTGCAGACGCAGGGTCGGACCTACGGTAATTACCGAACGACCGGAGTAGTCAACACGCTTACCGAGCAAGTTCTGACGGAAACGACCTTGCTTACCCTTGATCATGTCAGCCAGGGATTTCAGAGGACGCTTGTTCGAACCAGTGATAGCGCGGCCACGACGACCGTTGTCGAGCAGAGCATCGACAGCTTCCTGCAACATACGCTTTTCGTTGCGCACGATGATGTCCGGAGCGGACAGATCCAGCAGGCGCTTCAAACGGTTGTTACGGTTGATCACTCGACGATACAGATCGTTGAGGTCGGAAGTCGCGAAACGACCGCCATCCAGCGGGACCAGTGGACGCAGATCTGGCGGCAGAACCGGCAGAACGGTCAGCACCATCCACTCTGGCAGGTTGCCGGAACCCTGGAAGGCTTCCATCAACTTCAGACGCTTGGACAGCTTCTTGATCTTGGTTTCGGAGTTGGTTTGCGGAATTTCTTCACGCAGACGGCCAATCTCGTGCTCCAGGTCGATAGCGTGCAGCAGTTCACGGACAGCTTCAGCACCCATACGGGCGTCGAAGTCATCACCGAACTCTTCCAGCGCTTCGAAGTACTGCTCGTCGTTCAGCAGCTGACCTTTTTCAAGGGTGGTCATGCCTGGATCGATAACGACATAGCTCTCGAAGTAGAGAACGCGTTCGATATCACGCAGGGTCATGTCCATCAGCAAGCCGATACGCGACGGCAGCGATTTCAGGAACCAGATGTGGGCAACCGGCGAAGCCAGTTCGATGTGCGCCATGCGCTCACGACGAACCTTGGCCAATGCAACTTCAACGCCGCACTTCTCGCAGATCACACCACGGTGCTTCAAGCGCTTGTACTTACCGCACAGGCACTCGTAATCCTTTACCGGGCCAAAGATCTTGGCGCAGAACAGGCCGTCACGCTCAGGTTTGAACGTACGGTAGTTGATGGTTTCCGGCTTTTTAACTTCACCGAACGACCACGAGCGGATCATCTCAGGCGAGGCCAATCCGATACGGATGGCGTCGAACTCTTCGACTTGACCCTGGTTTTTCAGCAAATTCAGTAGGTCTTTCAAGGCCTTTCCTCCTGGCGGAGCAGAGAGCGGGCAATCCTGCCCCGCTCTCGATTCGCGTCACGTGTTATTCGGTTTCCAGATCGATATCGATGCCGAGGGAACGAATTTCCTTGATCAACACGTTGAAGGACTCGGGCATGCCCGGCTCCATACGGTGATCGCCATCCACGATGTTTTTGTACATCTTGGTACGGCCGTTCACATCGTCCGACTTCACTGTGAGCATTTCTTGCAGAGTGTAAGCAGCACCGTATGCTTCCAGTGCCCAGACCTCCATCTCCCCGAAACGCTGACCACCGAACTGTGCCTTACCACCCAGCGGCTGCTGGGTAACCAGGCTGTACGAACCGGTAGAACGCGCGTGCATCTTGTCGTCTACCAAGTGGTTCAGCTTCAGCATGTACATGTAGCCAACGGTAACTGGACGCTCGAACTTGTTGCCGGTACGGCCGTCAGTCAGCTGCATCTGGCCGCTTTCCGGCAGGTCTGCCAGTTTCAGCATGGCCTTGATTTCGCTTTCCTTGGCGCCGTCGAACACTGGGGTGGCCATTGGAACACCGCCACGCAGGTTCTTCGCCAGATCCAGGATTTCCTGATCGGAGAAGCTGTCCAGATCTTCGTTACGACCGCCGATCTGGTTGTAGATCTCGTCCAGGAAGGTACGCAGTTCAGCGACTTTACGCTGCTCTTCGATCATCCGGTTGATCTTCTCGCCCAGACCTTTGGCCGCGAGGCCCAGGTGGGTTTCAAGGATCTGACCAACGTTCATACGCGAAGGTACGCCCAGCGGGTTGAGAACGACGTCGACCGGGGTGCCATTGGCATCGTGCGGCATGTCTTCAACCGGCATGATCACAGAGACCACACCTTTGTTACCGTGACGACCGGCCATCTTGTCGCCCGGCTGGATGCGGCGACGGATTGCCAGGTAAACCTTGACGATTTTCAGCACACCTGGAGCCAGGTCATCGCCCTGCTGCAGTTTGCGCTTCTTGTCTTCGAACTTGTCGTCCAGCAGACGGCGACGATCAACGATGTAGGCTTGAGCCTTCTCGAGCTGCTCGTTCAGAGCATCTTCAGCCATGCGCAGTTTGAACCACTGACCATGCTCAAGACCGTCGAGTACTTCGTCGGTGATGTCCTGACCTTTCTTCAGACCAGCGCCGCCTTCAGCCTTGCGGCCTACCAGAGCGGAACGCAGACGTTCGAAAGTCGCGCCTTCAACGATACGGAACTCTTCGTTCAGATCCTTGCGGATCTCGTCGAGCTGAGTCTTCTCGATCGACAGTGCACGAGCATCACGCTCAACGCCGTCACGGGTGAAGACCTGTACGTCGATCACCGTACCTTTGGTACCGGTAGGTACACGCAGGGAGGTGTCTTTAACGTCGCTGGCTTTTTCACCGAAGATGGCACGCAGCAGTTTTTCTTCCGGAGTCAGTTGGGTCTCGCCTTTCGGAGTGACCTTACCGACCAGGATGTCGCCTGCGCCAACTTCAGCACCTACGTAAACGATCCCGGCTTCGTCCAGCTTGTTCAGTGCAGCTTCACCCACGTTAGGGATGTCTGCAGTGATTTCCTCTGGCCCAAGCTTGGTGTCACGTGCCACACAGGTCAGTTCCTGAATGTGGATCGTGGTAAAGCGATCTTCTTGAACAACTCGCTCCGACAGGCAGATGGAGTCTTCGAAGTTGTAACCGTTCCAGGCCATGAACGCGATGCGCATGTTCTGACCCAGCGCCAGCTCACCCATGTCAGTGGACGGGCCGTCAGCCATGATGTCGCTGCGCTGAACCCGATCACCTTTACGCACCAGCGGACGCTGGTTGATGCAGGTGTTCTGGTTGGAGCGCGTGTATTTGGTCAGGTTGTAGATGTCGACACCAGCTTCACCGGTTTCAACTTCGTCATCAGCAACACGAACCACGATACGGCTGGCATCGACGGAGTCGATCACGCCGCCACGACGAGCCACGACGCAAACGCCGGAGTCACGGGCTACGTTACGCTCCATGCCGGTACCGACCAGCGGCTTGTCAGCGCGCAGGGTTGGTACAGCTTGACGCTGCATGTTCGAACCCATCAACGCACGGTTGGCGTCATCGTGTTCGAGGAACGGGATCAGCGACGCTGCAACCGAAACTACCTGCTTCGGCGATACGTCCATCAAGGTGACGTCTTCCGGCGCCTTGACGGTGAACTCGTTTAAGTGACGAACAGCTACCAGTTCGTCAATCAGCATTTTCTTGTCGTTCATCGTGGCCGAAGCCTGAGCGATCACGTGATCGGCTTCTTCGATGGCAGACAGGAACACGATCTCGTCGGTGACCAGAGCGTCTTTCACCACACGGTACGGGCTCTCGAGGAAGCCGTACTGGTTAGTGCGAGCGTACGCAGCCAAGGAGTTGATCAGACCGATGTTCGGACCTTCCGGCGTTTCAATCGGGCATACACGACCGTAGTGAGTCGGGTGTACGTCACGAACTTCAAAGCCTGCGCGTTCACGAGTCAGACCACCAGGGCCGAGTGCGGAGACACGACGCTTGTGGGTGATCTCGGACAGCGGGTTGTTCTGGTCCATGAACTGCGAGAGCTGGCTGGAACCGAAGAACTCTTTCACCGCCGCAGCCACTGGCTTGGCGTTGATCAGGTCTTGCGGCATCAAGCCTTCGCTTTCAGCCATCGACAGACGCTCTTTGACCGCACGCTCAACACGTACCAGGCCAACGCGGAACTGGTTCTCGGCCATTTCGCCTACGCAGCGAACACGACGGTTACCCAGGTGGTCGATGTCATCGACGATGCCTTTACCGTTACGGATGTCGACCAGAGTCTTCAGTACCGCGACGATGTCTTCCTTGCACAGCACGCCCGAACCTTCGATCTCGGTACGACCGATACGACGGTTGAACTTCATCCGGCCGACCGCAGACAGGTCATAGCGCTCAGGGCTGAAGAACAGGTTGTTGAACAGGGTTTCGGCAGCGTCTTTGGTTGGTGGCTCGCCCGGACGCATCATGCGATAGATCTCGACCAGCGCTTCCAATTGGTTGCTGGTGGAGTCGATCTTCAGCGTATCGGAGACGAACGGACCGCAGTCGATGTCGTTGGTGTACAGAGTTTCGATGCGAACAACGCCGGACTTGGCAATTTTTGCCAGGACTTCAGTGTTCAGCTCGGTGTTGCACTCTGCCAGGATTTCGCCGGTAGCCGGATGCACGATGACCTTGGCGGTAGTGCGACCGAGGACGTAGTCCAGAGGCACTTCCAGGGTCTTGAGGCCGGCTTTTTCGATCTGGTTGATGTGGCGCGCGGTAATACGGCGGCCAGCTTCAACGATGACTTTGCCTTTCTCGTCCTGAATATCCAGAACCGCAATTTCACCACGCAGACGCGAAGCAATCAGTTCCAGGCTGAGGGTTTCGCCGCTCAGGTGGAAAACGTTGGTGGTGTAGAAAGCGTCCAGCACTTCTTCAGTGGTATAGCCGAGCGCACGCAGCAGCACCGATGCCGGCAGCTTGCGACGACGGTCGATACGCACGAACACGCAGTCTTTCGGGTCGAACTCGAAGTCCAGCCACGAGCCGCGGTAAGGAATGATGCGCGCGGAGTACAGCAGTTTGCCGGAGCTATGCGTCTTGCCGCGGTCGTGGTCGAAGAACACGCCCGGGGAACGGTGCAGCTGGGAAACGATTACACGCTCGGTACCGTTGATTACGAAGGTACCGTTCTCAGTCATCAGGGGGATTTCACCCATGTAGACTTCTTGCTCTTTGATGTCCTTGATCGCTTTGTTCGACGATTCTTTGTCGAAAATGATCAGGCGCACTTTTACCCGCAAAGGTACGGCGAAAGTTACACCGCGCAATACGCATTCTTTGACATCAAATGCCGGTTCGCCCAGGCGATAACCGACGTACTCCAGCGCAGCATTGCCGGAGTAGCTGATGATCGGGAAAACGGATTTGAAGGCCGCATGCAGGCCCACGTCGCGGAACTGATCTTTAGTCGCTCCCGCTTGCAAGAATTCACGATACGAATCCAGCTGGATGGCCAGGAGGTAAGGCACATCCATGACGTCCGGCAACTTGCTAAAGTCCTTGCGGATACGTTTTTTCTCAGTATATGAGTAAGCCATCAGCGTTCCCCAGCTTGGTCACCTGCTTGTTTGGCCCCTCCCGACGGGAGCAGCCAGAAAATCGTGCAAACCCCATGGTTTGCGCCACCGCATCGGGTGGTTACAGCGCCTTTATCAGCACCGACCCAGTCGGCTGCCAATAACGGAAAAAGGCCGGTGGCAAGAGCCACCAGCCATCAGCCTGTCGCTTGACGCTCGGGCTGGAGGTGCAAAGTCGAAAGTTACTTAACTTCGACTTCAGCGCCTGCTTCTTCCAGCTTCTTCTTCGCGTCTTCAGCAGCTTCTTTCGAAACGCCTTCAGCGATAACCTGAGGAGCGGTGTCAACCTTCTCCTTGGCTTCTTTCAGACCCAGACCGGTCAGTTCACGTACAGCCTTGATCACGTTGACTTTCTTCTCGCCAGCGCCTTTCAGGATAACGTTGAACTCGGTTTGCTCTTCAACAACAGCGGCAGCAGCAGCTGGACCAGCAGAAGCAGCGGCAGCGGATACGCCGAACTTCTCTTCCATTGCCTTGATCAGCTCAACGATTTCCAGAACCGATTTTTCGCCGATTGCGTCGATGATTTGTTCGTTAGTCAGAGACATGACTTATTTCCTGAATTGGGGGATAGCCTGGAGGCCATCGAAATAAACAAAAATACGCGAGAGAGGAAACGCTCAGCCTTAGGCTGCAGCAGCTTCTTTCTGGTCGCGAAGTGCCGCCAGAGTACGAGCCAATTTGCTGGTAGCGCCTTGAATCACGCTCATCAGCTGAGAAATTGCTTCGTCACGGGTCGGCAGGCTTGCCAGAACGTCGATCTGATTAGCTGCGAGGAACTTGCCCTCGAACGCAGCTGCCTTGATCTCGAACTTGTCCTGACCTTTAGCGAACTCTTTGAACAGACGAGCAGCAGCACCCGGGTGTTCATTGGAGAATGCGATCAAGGTCGGGCCGGTGAACACGTCGTTGAGAACACTGTATTCAGTGTCAGCAACAGCGCGCTTGAGCAGGGTGTTACGTACAACACGTACGTAAACGCCAGCTTCACGAGCCTCTTTACGGAGTCCGGTCATTGCGCCTACTGTTACGCCACGTGCATCAACCACGACAGCGGACAGAGCGACTTTGGCAGCCTCGTTGACTTCAGCGACGATGGCCTTCTTGTCTTCGAGATTAATTGCCACGGGTTTAACTCCTGCTTGTTACCGTTTCATTCGATCGAAACCGAATGTCGTTTTGGTGTCTGATTCGGTAAGGAACCGGGAGCACCATCTGCGTAGGCTGGTGGTTTAAGACTTGCGTCGCCTACGGTCTTGGATAGCCCCCGCCAGGCAGGGACCCCAATATTTCAACTGGCGCGAATAATCGCGCCAATTTTTGTCTTACGCGTCCAGCGAGCTCTGGTCGATAACCAGACCTGGGCCCATGGTGGTGCTCAGGGTAACGCGCTTGACGTAGATACCTTTCGAGGAAGCTGGCTTGATACGCTTCAGATCAGCGATCAGGGCTTCAACGTTTTCCTTCAGCTTGACGGCGTCGAAGCCCATCTTGCCAACGGAAGTGTGAATGATGCCGTTTTTGTCGGTGCGATAACGAACCTGACCAGCTTTAGCGTTCTTGACCGCAGTAGCTACGTCTGGAGTTACGGTACCAACCTTAGGGTTAGGCATCAGACCACGTGGGCCGAGGATCTGGCCCAGCTGACCTACAACGCGCATGGCATCCGGGGATGCGATCACTACGTCATAGTTCAGGTCGCCGCCTTTCATTTCGGCAGCCAGGTCGTCCATACCTACACGGTCAGCGCCGGCAGCCAGAGCGGCCTCGGCAGCTGGACCCTGGGTGAATACAGCAACGCGAACAGTCTTGCCAGTGCCGTGCGGCAGCACAGTAGCGCTACGAACAACCTGGTCGGATTTACGCGGGTCTACACCCAGGTTTACAGCAACGTCAAACGACTCGCTGAACTTGACAGTCGACAGCTCGGCCAGCAGGGCAGCGGCGTCTACAATGTTGTAGGCCTTGCCTGCTTCGATTTTGCCGGCGATAGCCTTTTGACGCTTGGTCAGCTTAGCCATTACACACCCTCCACGTTAAGGCCCATGCTACGAGCAGAACCGGCGATAGTACGCACGGCTGCATCCATATCAGCTGCAGTCAGATCCGCGTTTTTGGTTTTCGCGATTTCTTCCAGCTGAGCACGGGTAACAGTGCCGACCTTAACGGTGTTCGGACGAGCGGAACCGCTGGTCAGACCGGCCGCTTTCTTCAGCAGAACCGAAGCAGGGGTGGATTTGGTTTCAAAAGTGAAGCTACGGTCGCTGTAGACAGTGATGATCACTGGAGTCGGCAGACCTGCTTCAAGACCCTGAGTACGGGCGTTGAAAGCCTTGCAGAATTCCATGATGTTCACGCCGTGCTGACCCAGAGCAGGACCAACAGGTGGGCTTGGGTTAGCCTGAGCGGCCTTCACTTGCAGCTTGATGTAAGCGGTAATTTTCTTGGCCATGAGGCACTCCAATTACGGGTTCGAACGCCTCGAAAGGCTCCCCGGTTACTTGCGCGTTTATCCCAGTGACGACAAAACCCCACAGCCTAGGGCTGCGGGGTTGGGATGCTTGTCCAGTTAGACCTTTTCGACCTGACTGAACTCCAACTCTACCGGGGTAGAGCGACCGAAAATGAGCACTGCCACTTGGATCCGGCTCTTTTCGTAGTTAACTTCTTCAACGACGCCATTGAAATCAGCAAATGGACCATCATTGACTCGCACCGTTTCACCTGGCTCGAAGAGCGTCTTCGGCTTAGGCTTGTCGCTACCATCAGCAACACGACGCAGAATTGCTTCCGCCTCTTTATCGGTGATTGGTGCCGGCTTATCAGCAGTACCGCCAATAAAACCCATCACCCGAGGTGTATCCTTGACCAAGTGCCAAGTACCCTCATTCATATCCATCTGAACCAGCACATAGCCTGGAAAGAACTTTCGTTCGCTTTTGCGCTTCTGGCCATTACGCATTTCAACCACTTCTTCAGTGGGAACCAGAATCTCGCCGAAGCCATCTTCCATGCCAGCCAGCTTTACGCGCTCGACGAGCGAGCGCATTACATGCTTCTCGTAACCCGAGTAAGCATGCACAAC
The DNA here is from genome assembly GCF_900182985.1 of Pseudomonas helmanticensis. Taxonomy (NCBI): domain Bacteria; kingdom Pseudomonadati; phylum Pseudomonadota; class Gammaproteobacteria; order Pseudomonadales; family Pseudomonadaceae; genus Pseudomonas; species Pseudomonas helmanticensis. The sequence continues at coordinate 330,136 of NZ_FXUY01000002.1, forward strand.
ATACCAACGCTTAGCCACGGGACACCCTTAGCCGACAATCAAGGAAACAAGCCAGCCGAGCAGGGAATCAAGCCCCCACAACAGCAACGCCATAACCAGAACAACAGCCACCACAATAAGGGTGGTCTGCGTGGTTTCTTGGCGAGTTGGCCACACGACTTTACGAATTTCGGTGCGAGCTTCCTTAACCAGTACAAAGAAAGACTTGCCCTTCGCTGTCTGCAGGCCTACAAAGGCAGCTACAGCAGCAATGGCAAGCAATGCGAGTACGCGGTACAGGATCGGCGAAGCAGAGTAATACTGATTGCCAACAACGCCAACAACCACCAAAGCGACTACTACAAGCCACTTGAGCAGATCGAAGCGAGAGCCTTGAGCTTCAGCTTTAGGAGTCATCTATGAAGATCCTGTGAAAAGAAAGCCAGACACACCAAGTGAATCTGGCAGGTCAGGAGGGAATCGAACCCCCAACCTACGGTTTTGGAGACCGTCGCTCTGCCAATTGAGCTACTGACCTAAAACAAAATCAGGCCGACCATTATGCCGGCCCGAAAAAGACATTACAACAACTTACTCGATGATTTTGGCCACGACACCAGCGCCGACGGTACGACCGCCTTCACGGATAGCGAAACGCAGACCGTCTTCCATCGCGATGGTTTTGATCAGGGTAACAGTCATCTGAATGTTGTCACCTGGCATCACCATTTCAACGCCTTCTGGCAGCTCGCAGTTACCAGTCACATCAGTAGTACGGAAGTAGAACTGTGGACGGTAGCCTTTGAAGAACGGAGTGTGACGACCGCCTTCTTCCTTGCTCAGAACGTAAACTTCTGCAGTGAACTTCGTGTGCGGCTTAACCGAACCCGGCTTAACCAGAACCTGACCACGCTCAACGTCGTCACGCTTGGTACCACGCAGCAGAACGCCGCAGTTCTCGCCAGCACGACCTTCGTCGAGCAGCTTGCGGAACATTTCAACACCGGTGCAAGTAGTAACGGTGGTGTCACGCAGACCAACGATTTCCAGCGGATCTTGAACGCGAACGATACCGCGCTCGATACGACCGGTCACAACAGTACCGCGACCCGAAATCGAGAATACGTCTTCGATTGGCATCAGGAACGGCTTGTCGGTGACACGAACTGGTTCTGGGATGTAGCTGTCCAGAGTCTCAACCAGCTTCTTGACGGCAGTGGTGCCCATCTCGTTGTCGTCTTTGCCTTCCAGAGCCATACGAGCCGAACCGATGATGATTGGAGTATCATCGCCCGGGAAGTCGTAGGTGGACAGCAGGTCGCGAACTTCCATCTCGACCAGTTCCAGCAGTTCAGCGTCGTCTACCAGGTCAGCCTTGTTCAGGAAAACCACGATGTACGGAACGCCAACCTGACGGGACAGCAGGATGTGCTCACGGGTTTGCGGCATCGGACCATCAGCGGCCGAACAAACCAGAATAGCGCCGTCCATTTGAGCAGCACCGGTGATCATGTTCTTCACATAGTCAGCGTGACCTGGGCAGTCAACGTGAGCGTAGTGACGAATTTTCGAGTTGTACTCAACGTGCGCGGTGTTGATGGTGATACCGCGAGCTTTCTCTTCTGGGGCGCTGTCGATCTTGTCGAAGTCAACGATTGCCGAACCGAAAACTTCGGAGCAAACGCGAGTCAGAGCAGCAGTCAAAGTGGTTTTACCGTGGTCAACGTGACCAATGGTCCCAACGTTGACGTGCGGCAGGGAACGATCAAATTTTTCCTTAGCCATCGATATCACCCTTAACAGAAGAATTGAGCAAACAACATTAGCCATTAAAACAAAGGCAGATATTTTCATATCTGCCTTGTTATATGGAGCTCTTGAGCGGATTTGAACCGCTGACCTCACCCTTACCAAGGGTGTGCTCTACCAACTGAGCTACAAGAGCGAAACACTTTGCACAACCTGCAAACTTGGAGCGGGTAGCGGGAATCGAACCCGCATCATCAGCTTGGAAGGCTGAGGTTCTACCACTAAACTATACCCGCGGAGCTTGCAGCTCACGCTTAAATCTGGTGGAGGGAGAAGGATTCGAACCTTCGAAGTCGTAGACGTCAGATTTACAGTCTGATCCCTTTGGCCGCTCGGGAACCCCTCCTAATCAGGCCGGCATTCTATACTATGCCAAACCCCTGTCAAGCATTTTCTCATTTAAAAACCTGAGGTTAGCTGCGTTGACATCACCTCACGTTGAAAACCTGTTTGGGTCTTCGCTGTGGAGCGGGCGCCATTCTATGCAAACTATTCGACAGGCGCAACCCCCTCACACAGCATTATTTTATGTTTTAACTCATTGAATTCCTTGGAAAGGTTCTGCAGTTGCACATCCCCTAACAAACGCTGGCTCTCAGGTGCAACAGACAGCCAATAACCGGCTCCTGGAGCATCCTTCGACGACGGCTGTACATTAACGCCCATTTCAGCCAAACGCTGCTGCAGCGCCGAAATCGACTCCTGTCGAGAGAAACCGCCCAGAAAGAGACACTCCTGACGCCGCACGCCCTGCTTCTCCCTAACGTCACCAGTCGTCTCGCTCAGCAAGCGAATATCCTGCTGCGACCCCCGATACAAACTAAGAGGCGTCACGTCCTTTGCCCGCAACGGCGCCTCCTGCTGATGCCAGACATAATAAAAAACATTGAGAACCAGAAGCAGGAGGAACAACCAACGCATACAAACCTCAGGTCAAAGGACACGCCATAGCCAACCCCACAAACACCAGGTCGGGAACGATTCTGGCCTCGGGAGCAACACCTGCAACCAAATCGGCGTCACCACCGGTTATAAAGACAGCGAAGTCAGCCCCCCAATAGGAGCGCGCCATTTCCAGCTGCGTCAGTACGAACCCACGCAACATCAATGAACACCCACGCTCTACCGCCTCAACGGTAGTCCGCCCTGGTGCGTTGCTGGACAGCGCCCGCTCGGCAGCCAAATCCCCATAACGAATCTTTCTGGTATGAGTACGCAACTGGTTACGCATCAACGGCATTCCAGGACAAATAAAGCCACCCAGATGCTCGCCATCAGCCGCGATGAAATCTGCGGTTACCGCCGTACCGAAATCGAGTACCAGGCAGGCCCCTCCTGAAGCGAGGTGAAACCCGCCCAGCATCGCCAGCCATCGATCAAGCCCAAGGCGCTCGTAGTCTTCGTAACCATTTCTAACACCAGACATTTCACGAGCGGACTCCGCGCGAATCACCGAAATACCGAACTCCCGCTCGATAATGTCGATCAGCGCGCCGGTTTCTTCGCCAGTCCTCACACTGACCAAGCGACATTTGCCCAGGGAAAGCCGATCAATCGCTCGCAAACTCTCAAGCAGCGCCAAATCCGAGTCGACCACCCCTTCGGAGATCAGGCCGCCAACCGCGGCATTCAGCACACGCCATTTTATAAAGCTGTTCCCGCAGTCGAGCTCAAGAATCATCACGCAACCTCAGGCTCAGCTCACCACCACTAAATACTTTCTCCACGCCGTTCACCCTCAAGCGCAGAGCACCTTGATTGTCGATTCCGAGCACTACGCCATCTATATGGTTGGCACCAGCAATCAATGACACCGATCGCTCCTGCCACAAGTGATTCACTTCCCATTCCTCCCGGAGAACCGAAAATCCCCCCGCCTGATGACGCCGAATGTAGGCGTCCAGCTGCTTACTCAGCTCGGCCACCAAGGCATTTCGATCGCAGTTATTGCCAGACTCAAGTCGAATCGAGGTCCATTGCTGATCGACTTCATCAGCAGTCTGCATATTCACATTGATACCAATCCCCAGCACCACATGACAGACATCCGCCGGGTCGCCAATAAGCTCAAGCAGAATGCCGGCGATTTTTTTGTTACCCACCAAGACATCATTGGGCCACTTCAAACCGGCATTTACCACGCCAAAGCTCCGCAAAGTCTGCATCACAGCCAACCCTACAACAAGGCTGAGCCCTTCGAGCTGGCGCATTCCACCATCGATTCGAAGAACAAGGCTGTAATATAGATTTTCAGCAAACGGACTGACCCATTTACGACCTCTGCGGCCGCGCCCGGAAACTTGCCGCTCAGCGAGCACCAAAAACGGTGCTGAATTGCCTTGGCCAATAGAGCGCAATGCTTCGGCATTAGTCGAGTCGACCGAATCCAGAATGGTCACCGGCCAATTTGGTGCCATTGTCGATAGCTTTAGAGAGTCGAGCAGCATCAATGGCGATGCCAACTGATAACCCCGACCGCGGACTTTATGGATAGACAAGCCGAGTTCAGCCTCAAGATGCTGAAGCTGTTTCCATACTGCACTTCGACTTATTCCCAGGGCCTCGCCCAGATCCTGACCAGAATGGAAACGCCCATCCTTCAGAAGATTCAACAACGTCAGCATGCAGGTCTCGCCTCACAATGAGGCCGAATAATAGCCATGCCCCGAGCCGTTGCATAGAAATCAAGCAAGCGCTTTTCTTGCGGGCAAAACAAAACCCCAACTGCTTTCGCAATTGGGGTTTCGGAATTTAATCTTGACGATGACCTACTCTCACATGGGGAAACCCCACACTACCATCGGCGATGCATCGTTTCACTGCTGAGTTCGGGATGGGATCAGGTGGTTCCAACGCTCTATGGTCGTCAAGAAATTCGGGTACCGAATCGTGGCCAGATGGCCTCGCTTCAGCAAATTGGGTATGTGATAGCTTTCGGTGTTTGTGAACATCGAACTTTCGGTTCGTTTCGTCTTCACACACCGCAATCTGGTCTCTTTCGCTTTTCAGCTCGGAGCATGCAAATTGCTTGGGTGTTATATGGTCAAGCCTCACGGGCAATTAGTATTGGTTAGCTCAACACCTCACAGCGCTTACACACCCAACCTATCAACGTCGTAGTCTTCGACGGCCCTTCAGGGAACTCAAGGTTCCAGTGAGATCTCATCTTGAGGCAAGTTTCCCGCTTAGATGCTTTCAGCGGTTATCTTTCCCGAACATAGCTACCCGGCAATGCCACTGGCGTGACAACCGGAACACCAGAGGTTCGTCCACTCCGGTCCTCTCGTACTAGGAGCAGCCCCTCTCAAATCTCAAACGTCCACGGCAGATAGGGACCGAACTGTCTCACGACGTTCTAAACCCAGCTCGCGTACCACTTTAAATGGCGAACAGCCATACCCTTGGGACCGGCTTCAGCCCCAGGATGTGATGAGCCGACATCGAGGTGCCAAACACCGCCGTCGATATGAACTCTTGGGCGGTATCAGCCTGTTATCCCCGGAGTACCTTTTATCCGTTGAGCGATGGCCCTTCCATACAGAACCACCGGATCACTAAGACCTACTTTCGTACCTGCTCGACGTGTCTGTCTCGCAGTCAAGCGCGCTTTTGCCTTTATACTCTACGACCGATTTCCGACCGGTCTGAGCGCACCTTCGTACTCCTCCGTTACTCTTTAGGAGGAGACCGCCCCAGTCAAACTACCCACCATACACTGTCCTCGATCCGGATAACGGACCTGAGTTAGAACCTCAAAGTTGCCAGGGTGGTATTTCAAGGTTGGCTCCACGCGAACTGGCGTCCACGCTTCAAAGCCTCCCACCTATCCTACACAAGCAAATTCAAAGTCCAGTGCAAAGCTATAGTAAAGGTTCACGGGGTCTTTCCGTCTAGCCGCGGATACACTGCATCTTCACAGCGATTTCAATTTCACTGAGTCTCGGGTGGAGACAGCGCCGCCATCGTTACGCCATTCGTGCAGGTCGGAACTTACCCGACAAGGAATTTCGCTACCTTAGGACCGTTATAGTTACGGCCGCCGTTTACCGGGGCTTCGATCAAGAGCTTCGCGTTAGCTAACCCCATCAATTAACCTTCCGGCACCGGGCAGGCGTCACACCCTATACGTCCACTTTCGTGTTTGCAGAGTGCTGTGTTTTTAATAAACAGTCGCAGCGGCCTGGTATCTTCGACCGGCATGAGCTTACGGAGCAAGTCCTTCACCCTCACCGGCGCACCTTCTCCCGAAGTTACGGTGCCATTTTGCCTAGTTCCTTCACCCGAGTTCTCTCAAGCGCCTTGGTATTCTCTACCCAACCACCTGTGTCGGTTTGGGGTACGGTTCCTGGTTACCTGAAGCTTAGAAGCTTTTCTTGGAAGCATGGCATCAACCACTTCGTGTTCTAAAAGAACACTCGTCATCAGCTCTCGGCCTTAAGATCCCGGATTTACCTAAGATTCAGCCTACCACCTTAAACTTGGACAACCAACGCCAAGCTGGCCTAGCCTTCTCCGTCCCTCCATCGCAATAACCAGAAGTACAGGAATATTAACCTGTTTTCCATCGACTACGCTTTTCAGCCTCGCCTTAGGGACCGACTAACCCTGCGTCGATTAACGTTGCGCAGGAAACCTTGGTCTTTCGGCGTGGGTGTTTTTCACACCCATTGTCGTTACTCATGTCAGCATTCGCACTTCTGATACCTCCAGCAAGCTTCTCAACTCACCTTCACAGGCTTACAGAACGCTCCTCTACCGCATCACCCGAAGTGATACCCGTAGCTTCGGTGTATGGTTTGAGCCCCGTTACATCTTCCGCGCAGGCCGACTCGACTAGTGAGCTATTACGCTTTCTTTAAAGGGTGGCTGCTTCTAAGCCAACCTCCTAGCTGTCTAAGCCTTCCCACATCGTTTCCCACTTAACCATAACTTTGGGACCTTAGCTGACGGTCTGGGTTGTTTCCCTTTTCACGACGGACGTTAGCACCCGCCGTGTGTCTCCCATGCTCGGCACTTGTAGGTATTCGGAGTTTGCATCGGTTTGGTAAGTCGGGATGACCCCCTAGCCGAAACAGTGCTCTACCCCCTACAGTGATACATGAGGCGCTACCTAAATAGCTTTCGAGGAGAACCAGCTATCTCCGAGCTTGATTAGCCTTTCACTCCGATCCACAGGTCATCCGCTAACTTTTCAACGGTAGTCGGTTCGGTCCTCCAGTTAGTGTTACCCAACCTTCAACCTGCCCATGGATAGATCGCCCGGTTTCGGGTCTATTCCCAGCGACTAGACGCCCTATTAAGACTCGCTTTCGCTACGCCTCCCCTATTCGGTTAAGCTCGCCACTGAAAATAAGTCGCTGACCCATTATACAAAAGGTACGCAGTCACCCAACAAAGTGGGCTCCCACTGCTTGTACGCATACGGTTTCAGGATCTATTTCACTCCCCTCTCCGGGGTTCTTTTCGCCTTTCCCTCACGGTACTAGTTCACTATCGGTCAGTCAGTAGTATTTAGCCTTGGAGGATGGTCCCCCCATATTCAGACAAAGTTTCTCGTGCTCCGTCCTACTCGATTTCATGACTAAGAGATTTTCGCGTACAGGGCTATCACCCACTATGGCCGCACTTTCCAGAGCGTTCCGCTAATCTCAAAGCCACTTAAGGGCTAGTCCCCGTTCGCTCGCCACTACTAAGGGAATCTCGGTTGATTTCTTTTCCTCAGGGTACTTAGATGTTTCAGTTCCCCTGGTTCGCCTCTTGCACCTATGTATTCAGTACAAGATAACCATCTTATGATGGCTGGGTTCCCCCATTCAGACATCTCCGGATCAAAGTCTGTTTGCCGACTCCCCGAAGCTTTTCGCAGGCTACCACGTCTTTCATCGCCTCTGACTGCCAAGGCATCCACCGTATGCGCTTCTTCACTTGACCATATAACCCCAAGCAATCTGGTTATACTGTGAAGACGACATTCGCCGAAAATTCGAATTTCTCAATTAAGAGAACTCACAAATTTTACCTTAGCCTGATCCGTTACCAGTGAAAGTAACGTTCAGTCTATCTTTCTATCACATACCCAAATTTTTAAAGAACGATCTAATCAAAAGACTAGAAATCAATATTCTCAAGGGAATACTCATTTCTAAACTTTCAGAAGCAGTTATATGGTGGAGCCAAACGGGATCGAACCGTTGACCTCCTGCGTGCAAGGCAGGCGCTCTCCCAGCTGAGCTATGGCCCCATAACAAAATTGGTGGGTCTGGGCAGATTCGAACTGCCGACCTCACCCTTATCAGGGGTGCGCTCTAACCAACTGAGCTACAGACCCAATTTCGAGCGCGTAACTGTTAGCTTGGAGCTATCAGCTTGGAGCTTAAAGCTGCTTCTATCGTCTTCTTCAATGAATCAAGCAATTCGTGTGGGAACTTATGGAGCAGCTGATGTCGTCGATTAAGGAGGTGATCCAGCCGCAGGTTCCCCTACGGCTACCTTGTTACGACTTCACCCCAGTCATGAATCACACCGTGGTAACCGTCCTCCCGAAGGTTAGACTAGCTACTTCTGGTGCAACCCACTCCCATGGTGTGACGGGCGGTGTGTACAAGGCCCGGGAACGTATTCACCGTGACATTCTGATTCACGATTACTAGCGATTCCGACTTCACGCAGTCGAGTTGCAGACTGCGATCCGGACTACGATCGGTTTTATGGGATTAGCTCCACCTCGCGGCTTGGCAACCCTTTGTACCGACCATTGTAGCACGTGTGTAGCCCAGGCCGTAAGGGCCATGATGACTTGACGTCATCCCCACCTTCCTCCGGTTTGTCACCGGCAGTCTCCTTAGAGTGCCCACCATTACGTGCTGGTAACTAAGGACAAGGGTTGCGCTCGTTACGGGACTTAACCCAACATCTCACGACACGAGCTGACGACAGCCATGCAGCACCTGTCTCAATGTTCCCGAAGGCACCAATCCATCTCTGGAAAGTTCATTGGATGTCAAGGCCTGGTAAGGTTCTTCGCGTTGCTTCGAATTAAACCACATGCTCCACCGCTTGTGCGGGCCCCCGTCAATTCATTTGAGTTTTAACCTTGCGGCCGTACTCCCCAGGCGGTCAACTTAATGCGTTAGCTGCGCCACTAAGAGCTCAAGGCTCCCAACGGCTAGTTGACATCGTTTACGGCGTGGACTACCAGGGTATCTAATCCTGTTTGCTCCCCACGCTTTCGCACCTCAGTGTCAGTATCAGTCCAGGTGGTCGCCTTCGCCACTGGTGTTCCTTCCTATATCTACGCATTTCACCGCTACACAGGAAATTCCACCACCCTCTACCATACTCTAGCTCGACAGTTTTGAATGCAGTTCCCAGGTTGAGCCCGGGGATTTCACATCCAACTTAACGAACCACCTACGCGCGCTTTACGCCCAGTAATTCCGATTAACGCTTGCACCCTCTGTATTACCGCGGCTGCTGGCACAGAGTTAGCCGGTGCTTATTCTGTCGGTAACGTCAAAACAGCAACGTATTAAGTTACTGCCCTTCCTCCCAACTTAAAGTGCTTTACAATCCGAAGACCTTCTTCACACACGCGGCATGGCTGGATCAGGCTTTCGCCCATTGTCCAATATTCCCCACTGCTGCCTCCCGTAGGAGTCTGGACCGTGTCTCAGTTCCAGTGTGACTGATCATCCTCTCAGACCAGTTACGGATCGTCGCCTTGGTGAGCCATTACCTCACCAACTAGCTAATCCGACCTAGGCTCATCTGATAGCGCAAGGCCCGAAGGTCCCCTGCTTTCTCCCGTAGGACGTATGCGGTATTAGCGTTCCTTTCGAAACGTTGTCCCCCACTACCAGGCAGATTCCTAGGCATTACTCACCCGTCCGCCGCTGAATCCAGGAGCAAGCTCCTCTCATCCGCTCGACTTGCATGTGTTAGGCCTGCCGCCAGCGTTCAATCTGAGCCATGATCAAACTCTTCAGTTCAAACATCTTTGGGTTTTTAAGAAACCCTAAACTTGGCTCAGCAATCGTTGGTTACATCTTTGATTTCTCGCGGAGTAACTTGTGATGCTGATAATCTTGTTGACTATCAGTCTGACTCCACAAGCACCCACACGAATTGCTTGATTCAGTTGTTAAAGAGCGGTTGGTTAAGATCTTTCGTCTCAACCGAGGCGCGCATTCTACAGCAGCCTCATTTGCTGTCAAGTGATTATTTTCAGAAGTTTTCGAAGAATTCTTCAACAACTTCAACCACTTGCGCTTCCGATCTCTCGTTAGCGGGAGGCGAATTCTACAGCGTTACACGCTGCTGTCAACACCTCTTTTTCTCCGCTTTCGACCGAGAAGATCGAAACGTTAAAAGAGCCAAACATCATCACTCTTTCAACTCCTTCCAGGCTTCGATGATCTGAAGCAAGTCGCTGTCGAAAACCGCATAACTCATTGAATCTCAAGGAGTTTTCCGTTTCGACTGCGCCGGAAGTGGGGCGAATTATAGACGTCCAGAATTTGCCGTCAACCGTTAATTACACTTTTCTATCGATACGTCAGAAAAGCCGCCTATATATAGACGCCACGGCAGCGAATGCGCAGTATATTGCCCAACAGCTATAAAAATGCCCGCTCCTACCTTGGATGATGCCTAGTAATGAATGACCAGCCTCGCTCCCTTGCCTCCATGTTGTTTCCGGTTGGCCTGCTATTAATAGCCATGGCATCCATCCAGTCCGGAGCCTCTCTGGCAAAAAGCATGTTCCCGGTCGTAGGCGCACAAGGAACCACAACCCTTCGGCTGATCTTCGCCAGCGTGATCATGCTGATTTTGCTGCGTCCATGGCGCGCCAGGCTTACTGCTAAATCCCTGCGGACGGTGATCGTTTACGGGATGGCGCTAGGCGGCATGAACTTCCTCTTCTATATGTCCCTGCGCACCGTTCCTCTGGGAATCGCTGTGGCCCTGGAATTCACCGGGCCATTGGCCGTTGCCATTTATGCGTCGCGGCGTGCCATCGACTTTCTCTGGATCGCCTTGGCAGCAGCCGGACTGATGCTGTTGATACCCACCGGGGCAACGACTGCCGGGATCGATCTGGTGGGCGCTGGTTATGCACTGGGCGCCGGCGTTTGCTGGGCACTGTACATTCTGTTCGGGCAGAAGGCCGGCGCAGACAATGGCGTAACAACTGCGGCGCTGGGCGTAATGATCGCAGCGCTGTTCGTGGCGCCCATTGGCATTGTGCATGCCGGCGCTGCACTGCTGACGCCCTCGTTGATTCCGATTGCCATCGGCGTCGCGATTCTCTCTACCGCCCTGCCCTATACCCTGGAAATGGTTGCCCTGACTCGAATGCCCGCGCGCACCTTCGGCACACTGATGAGCATCGAGCCGGCATTCGGCGCCCTGTCAGGTCTGTTTTTTCTCCAGGAATACCTGTCACTGTCACAATGGATGGCGATCATGTGCATTATTCTGGCTTCTGTCGGGGCGACCCTGACCATGGGCAGCAACGCGAAGCCCGCCATCGCGGCAGATTGAAACAGGATTTGACCGGGGTCTGGTAATTGACGCTCATTTAGGCCATGTTTAGATCCCGTAACCCATCGCCAGACATGGATTTTTTCGCAAAGGGACGTAGAAACGCTGCAGAAGCGAGCGAACACAGGCAGACCCGAGCATCAGACTCGCGGCCGCTATTAAGGACGGTAATGAAACGAATTTTGATACTGATCGCCGTACTGGCGATTGCGGGTTGTGCTGCGACTTCGGAAACCCAGGTCAAACGCGGCAAGAAGGGTTTGCATATCAACTGTTCAGGACTCTCGTCCTCTTGGGACAAGTGCTACACCAGTGCCGCCAATTCCTGCGCGCCAAAGGGTTACAAGGTCATTGCCAAATCCGGCGATGCCGTCGAGGAGCCGGGTGATTATCCGTTCGGCCTGAATCCCGCCGGCTACACCAGCCGCAGCATGATCGTCATCTGCAAATGACCCTCCGCCCTACTCCGCTCGCTGAACTGCGAGCTGACGGGCGATCTCTTCGTGACTGGATTTCAACACTGTGCGCTGGACGTCCGGTGTGGCCAACATCCGCGCAACCACCAAAGCACCGACGCATTGCGACAGTATCGCCCACGCCAGGCTCTCGCTTTGCAGTATCTGCGCCCAACTCTCCTGAAGACGGCAAATCCAGATTTCTGCCTGCTCGCGCACCTGCACATCCGAGCGGGCAATCTCCGCCCCCAATGTCGGCAACGCACACCCCGACTCAGGCTGCTCGACATGCGCCATGCTCAGGTATTGCTTGAGACAACGCTCAAGCCGTTCGCGGTCTTCATTGCCTTGCCCGCTCAGGCGCTCAAGGCTTTGACCGAGCTCACGTTCGACGATGGCAGAGAACAAAGCATCCTTTGAGGAAAAGTGGCTGTAAAACGCTGCACCACTCAGCCCGATGGCTTTCATCAGCCCATCCACCCCTACCGTGGAAAACCCCGAGCGCTTTGCCGACAACGCACTGCTTTGCAGCAATCGTTCGCGGGTTTCCAACTTGTGACCGGCCGAATAACGCATGTGTTTACCCTGTAATTCACCGCCTTGACGTTGTTCGGATCCTAGCATAACGTTCGTTAACTAAACGATCGTTAACCAAAAGGATTCACCATGAATAACAACAAGGTCGTACTGGTGGTCGGTGCTGGCGACGCCACGGGCGGTGCAATTGCCAAGCGTTTTGCCCGCGAAGGTTTTGTCGCCTGTGTCACTCGACGCAGCGCCGACAAACTCCAACCGCTGGTAGATGCGATCAAGGCCGAAGGTGGCGAGGCTCATGGCTTTGCCTGCGATGCGCGCAAGGAAGAGGACGTCATTGCCCTGATTGAGGACATCGAAACCCGCCTCGGCCCGATTGAGGCATTCGCCTTCAACATCGGCGCTAACGTACCCTGCAGCATCCTCGAAGAGACCGCGCGCAAGTACTTCAAGATTTGGGAGATGGCCTGTTTCTCCGGTTTCCTCAATGCCCGCGAAGTGGCCAAGCGCATGGTCACTCGTCAGCGCGGCACAATATTGTTCACCGGCGCCACCGCAGGTCTTCGCGGCGCGTCGGGATTTGCCGCATTCGCCGGCGCCAAACACGGTATCCGCGCACTGGCGCAAAGCATGGCGCGAGAATTGGGGCCGATGAATATCCACGTCGCCCATGTGGTGGTCGATGGCGCAATCGATACCGACTTCATCCGTAACAGTTTTCCCGAGAAATACGCCACCAAGGATCAGGACGGTATTCTCGACCCCGAGCATATCGCCGAGAACTATTGGTATCTGCACAGCCAGCCACGGGATGCGTGGACCTTTGAGCTGGATCTGCGCCCATGGAATGAACGCTGGTAAGCCTGCCCCCATAACAATAAACAGAGAGCCGTGAGCATGAGCAAAACCGTTGAGTTCTACTTTGACCTGGGCAGCCCTGCCACTTACCTGGCCTACACCCAACTGCCAAGGATCTGCGCTGAAAACGACAGCGCGCTGATCTACATCCCGATGCTGCTCGGTGGTGTTTTCAAAGCCACGGGCAATGCTTCACCGGCGATGATTCCGGCGAAGGGCCGCTACATGTTTGAGGATCTGGACCGCTACGCCAAACGCTACGGCGTCCCGCTGAAATTCAATCCGCACTTCCCGATCAATACACTGATGCTGATGCGCGCCGTAACAGGCATGCAACTGCGCCACCCGGAACGCTTCCCGGCATTTATCGATTGCCTGTTCAAGGCACTTTGGGTTGACGGCCGCAGCCTCGATGAACCGGCAACCGTCGCAGCCGTGCTGACTGAGCACGGTTTTGCTCCAGAGGATGTACTGGCATTGACCAACGACGAGACCGTCAAAGCCGCACTCAAAGACAACACCGAAACCGCGGTTAAACGCGGTGTTTTCGGCGCACCGAGCATGTTTGTTGGCGGGCAATTGTTCTTCGGCCAGGATCGGCTGGATTTTATCGAGGAAGCCTTGCGCTAAACCTCGAGTTACCGGCTGCCAGGGCGACTCTCAAAAGAGTCGCCCTGGCGTTGCACGGCAACAGATCAGATCGCTGCAGTGCGCGTTTCGAGCCATTCCAGCGCCGCGCCGTCAAGCAGCGGGCTCAAGCGTTCGCGTACTTCGGCGTGATAGGCGTTGAACCATTGTTTCTCTTCCTGACTGAGCAGTGACGGCACCAGGCAACGCGTGTCGATCGGGCACAGCGTCAGGGTTTCGAACTTGAGGAACTCGCCAAACTCGCTGCTGCCGGCCTCGCGGTTCATCGCCAGGTTCTCGATACGCACGCCCCAACGGCCCGGACGGTAAGTACCCGGTTCGATCGACGTGATCATCCCCACCTGCATCGCAGTCTGCGGCGCCGGCGCAGCCTGATAGGCAATCACCTGCGGGCCTTCATGGACGTTGAGGAAATAGCCGACGCCGTGACCGGTACCGTGACCGTAATCGACGTTATCCGCCCAGATCGGCGCACGGGCGATGGAATCAAGCAGCGGCGACAGAATGCCTTTCGGGAAATGCGCCCGGGACAGGGCAATCACACCTTTGAGCACGCGCGTGCAGTCGCGCTTCTGCTCTTCAGTCGGCGTCCCCACCGGCACCATCCGCGTGATGTCGGTTGTGCCGCCGAGGTATTGACCCCCCGAGTCGATCAGCAACAAACCATCGCCCTCGATCACCGCGTGCTCTTCTTCGGTGGCGTGGTAGTGCGGCATTGCGCCATTGGCGTTGAACGCGGCAATGGTGTTGAAACTCAGCGAAACATAATCCGGACGACGTTCACGGGCAGCCGTGAGTTTTTCATCGATGGTCAGTTCGGTAATGCGCTCGCGCCCCCAGGCTGATTCCAGCCAGGCGAAGAATTCGCACAACGCTGCGCCGTCCTGCTCCATCGCTTTACGGATGTGCCCAGCGTCGGCTTCACTTTTCTGCGACTTGGCCAACGTGGTCGGGTTCAAGCCCTCGACCAGTTTCACGCCGCCGTCGAGATTGTCGAGCAAACCACTGGTGACCCGCGCCGGATCGACCAGCAAGCTCGCGCCACCCGGCACGGCCCGCAGCGCATCAGCCACTTCAGTGTAATCGCGCAGCGCCACGCCATCCTGTTCCAGCACGGCACGCAGATCAGCGTCAACCTTGCTCAGTGCGACGAACAGCGTGGCTTGTTGTTGATTGATCAAGGCAAACGAAACAAACACCGGGTTGAACGACACGTCGCCGCCACGCAGGTTGAACAACCAGGCGATGTCGTCGAGGGTGGCGATGAAGTGCCAGTCGGCGCCGCGTTCCTGCAGGGTTTCGCGCAGCTTGGCGAGTTTCTCGCCACGGCTCACGGTCGCTTGCGGCGGCAGATGTTGATAGATCGCGGCGTTCGGCAGGCCCGGGCGATCGCTCCAGACTTCCTGCAACAGATCGATGTCGGTCCGCAGACGTGCACCGCGCGCCTCAAGCTTG
Organism: Pseudomonas helmanticensis; assembly: GCF_900182985.1. Lineage (NCBI taxonomy): Bacteria > Pseudomonadati > Pseudomonadota > Gammaproteobacteria > Pseudomonadales > Pseudomonadaceae > Pseudomonas > Pseudomonas helmanticensis. Next base: position 345,417 of record NZ_FXUY01000002.1, read on the forward strand.
CTGCTCAGTGTGCGTGCCGAAGCCACCGCCATCACGGCGCCATCGACGGCAACGACGCCACCTTGCGGGGTCTGTTCGGCCAGCCAGTCGAGCGGACTCGGTTGACCCGGTTGTAATTTGACCAGTTCGATGCCGCTGCCCTTGAGTTCCTTGCTGGCCTGTTCCCAGTAACGACTGTCGGCCCAGACACCGGCGAAATCAGCGGTGACAATCAAAGTACCGACCGAACCATGGAACCCCGACAGCCACTGCCGACCTTGCCAGTAACCCGGCAGATATTCCGACAAGTGCGGGTCGGCGGAGGGCACCAGCAAGGCATGGATGCCTTCGCGGCGCATCAGTTCTCGGGTGTGCGCCAGGCGCTGGGGCACCGATCCTTCGGTCGAGGTCTGGGTACTCATCATGTCTCCTGCTAATCACTTCTTCGTTATTGTTCGTAGCCGTGGATTCGGCTCGTTTAAAGCCCGGTCGCCCAGAATGCCGGAGCACTGGCGCAGGCGGTCTTGATCAGTTCAACAGCCTTGTCGACGTCTTCGGCGGTGGTAAAACGCCCGAGACTCAAACGGATGGTGCGGCTGGCCAGATGCGCATCGTGCCCGAGGGCCAGCAGCACATGGGACGGCGCGTTGCTGGCGGAATTGCAGGCCGACGTCGCGGAAAACGCAATCGAGTGACTGAGTGCGGCACTGTTGAATTCGCCTTCGCTGAACGTCAGGCTCAGGGTGTGCGCAATGCGCTGTACAGGGCTGCCATTCAGGCGCACGCCCGGCAGGCTCAGCAGTTGCTCAAGCAAGCGCTCGCGCAGGGCCGCGATGGACTTTTTCTCCTCGTCGAACGTAGCCGCCGCCAAGGCAAACGCTGCGCCCATGCCGGCAATCTGGTGCGTCGCCAAGGTCCCGGAACGCAAGCCACCTTCGTGACCGCCACCGTGAATCTGCGCCTGCAAACGCTGTTGCGCGCGCGGGCCGACGTACAACGCGCCGATCCCTTTGGGGCCGTAGAGTTTGTGTGCCGAGAACGACATCAGATCAACCGGCAACTGCGCCAGATCGATCGCCACCTTGCCGGCGCCTTGAGCGGCATCGACATGGAACAGCGCTTCGCGGCTGCGCACGACCTCGCCAATCGCCTGAATGTCGTTGAGCGTACCGAGTTCGTTGTTAACCAGCATCAGTGACACCAGAAAGGTGTCCTCGCGCATCGCTTCGCTGACCGCCTGCGGCGTGATCAGCCCGTCGGCGTCCGGCACCAGATAGGTCACGGCAATACCCGCGTCCTGCAACTGGCGGGCGGTATCGAGGATGGCTTTGTGTTCGATCTGACTGGTGATGATGTGGCCGCCAGGCACACCGCGCGCCTGTGCCACGCCCTTGAGGGCGAGGTTGTTGGACTCGGTCGCACCGGACGTCCAGACAATCTGCTCGGCACTGGCACCGACCAGCTCGGCGACTTGCCGCCGGGCCAGTTCGACTGTCTGCCGGGCCTGCTGGCCGAAGGCGTGGGAGCTCGAGGCCGGATTACCGAAGTTACCGTGAAACCCCAGACATTCGATCATCACCTGGATGACCCGCTCGTCCACCGGGGTGGTGGCGGCGTAATCGAAATACAACGGACGTGTGTTCATAAAAGACTCGCAGAGCGTGTTCCGGGATCAGGAGGCTCGTGTCTGCAAACGGCTTGGCGCTGCCTTGTGAGCGGCGCGTCGGTTCGAGACCGTCATCAATACCTGATCGGATGCCGTTAAAGAAGAACAACTTCATTTAAAAGTGCGTAGGAACGCTCCTGAAGTCGAGCTTAACAGGCATCGGGCCGGCGATTGAAGCAATGCGTCAGCTAAAGCTTTCGACAAGCAGCGGGTACAGCGAAATCACCAGCAGTGCGGCCATGCCCCAGTTGAATACGCGCAACCAGCGCGGCTCCTTCAAGACATTGCGCAACAACGTGCCGCAAGCGGCCCAGACGCCGACGCTCGGCAGGTTGATGATGGCGAACACCGCAGCAATCACCACGACATTGGTGAAATAGCCCTGCATCGGCGTGTACGTGCTGATGGCACCGATGGCCATGATCCACGCCTTCGGATTGACCCACTGAAACGCCGCCGCGCCGAGGTAACTGATCGGCTTGGCTTCACCTTCAACGCTGTCACCGACAGGTCCCGAGTGGGCGATTTTCCACGCCAGATACAAAAGATAAGCGGCACCGACGTAGCGCAGAACCGTATAGAGCAGCGGATATGTCTGAAACACCGCGCCCAGACCGAAGCCCACCGCCACCACCAGCACAAAGAACCCGCAGGTGATGCCGAGCATGTGCGGGATGGTCCGGTTAAAACCGAAGTTGACACCCGATGCGAGCAACATGGTGTTGTTCGGCCCCGGGGTGATCGAGGTGACAAGGGCAAACAGGGCAAAGCCCAGCAGCAGATCGAGCGAGAGGTTCATGGTGCGGCAATCCATCAGGGTCATTCAGGTGTTGACCCTATCCCACGCAGCCCGGCAAACCCACGGACAGTTAGGCAAAACTTCAAGCGGTACAGTTGGTTTTCAGCTGGAGCGACCGTGCAGCTGTACGGCACGTTCGGCGCTCATCTCACCCTGTTTGTCGAAACCGTAAGTCTGCTGTGGCTGACCGAGCAACTGAGCTTTTTTCGAGTGGTATTCGTCGAAGGACAACCCACTGCGATTCAGCGCCTCCATCGCCAGTTCACGTGATTCTTCGGCGCTGTAAGGGCGCAATTCCGGAGCAACGTGGCTGGCGCATCCGGCCAGCACAGAGACAGCGAGCAGCAGCGAAACAGTCAATAAATGATTCATGGGAGCGTCCTGGCGAGCAATGTGGGAGTCGATGAAGAAAGGCTACGCCCGCCCACGCTCATGCAGAAATCAACGCTCTCAATAGTGGCTATCAGGAATTCAACAGCGACTTCTCATATATCTAAAAATTCTATAAATATCTAATAACGTTCTTTTACGGAATAACAATCAGCCTTTATAAATCCCTTCATGCGCTCATCACTGTTGCTCCAGCAACTGTTGCTCAGCCAACAGCGATTCAACAAACCGCATCGGTACTCACACAGCCAATCGCTAGCGGAACGCTCAACGCCCCGTAAACCGGGTTCTCCAGGAATTGGTACAGCACTTGCTCCAGTGCAGTGACTTACTCACTGCTCGTTGAGCAACTGTTGAAAAAGGAACTGATCATGTCGCGTCCCCTGAAAGTCGTCGCCCTGTCCGGCGGCACCTGGCGTCCATCGCGCACCTTGGTACTGACTCAAGCCTTGCTGGCTGAGCTGGCCGCGCATCTGCCGATCGAGAGCCACTTGATCGAACTCGGCGACATTGCCCGGCCACTCGGCGGCGCGCTTTCGCGCCAGGAACTCAGCGCGGAAGTCGAAGCCGAGTTGCAAGCCATCGAGCAGGCCGACCTGCTGATCGTCGCCGCGCCGGTGTATCGCGGCTCCTACCCGGGGTTGCTCAAGCATCTGTTCGACCTGATCGATCTCAACGCGCTGATCGATACGCCGGTATTGCTCGCCGCCACCGGTGGCAGCGAACGCCATGCGCTGGTGCTCGATCATCAATTGCGGCCGCTGTTCAGCTTCTTCCAGGCCGTTACGTTGCCGATCGGCGTGTACGCCACCGAAGCGGATTTCGCCGACTACCAGATCACCAGCGAAACCCTGAAAGCACGCATCCGTCTGGCGGCCGAACGCGCTGCGCCGCTGTTCGCGACACAAATCAAACCGTTGCTGAAAATCGCCTGAGGAGCTGTTCATGGATGTTTTCTGGTTTCTCCCGACCCACGGCGACGGCCACTATCTGGGCACCACCCAAGGCGCGCGCCCGGTCACGCTCAACTATCTGAAACAAGTCGCGCAGGCGGCCGACAGCCTCGGTTATCACGGCGTGCTGATTCCCACCGGGCGATCTTGCGAGGATTCGTGGGTGATCGCGTCGGCACTGGTGCCGTTGACCGAACGCCTGCGCTATCTGGTGGCGATCCGTCCGGGGATCATTTCACCGACCGTTTCGGCGCGCATGGCGGCGACCCTCGACCGCTTGTCCAATGGCCGCTTGCTGATCAACGTGGTGACCGGCGGCGATCCAGATGAAAACCGTGGCGACGGCAGCTTCCTCAGCCATAGCGAACGCTACGAAGTCACCGATGAATTCCTGAAAATCTGGCGCCGGGTGCTGCAAGGCGAGGCCGTGGATTTCGACGGCAAACACCTGAAGGTGCAGAACGCCAAAGCGCTTTACCCACCCGTGCAGAAACCTTATCCACCGTTGTACTTCGGCGGTTCCTCCGACGCTGCGCATGATCTCGCTGCCGAACAGGTTGACGTCTACCTGACCTGGGGCGAACCACCGGCCGCCGTCGCCGAAAAACTCGCCGATGTACGTGAACGCGCGGCGCGGCATGGGCGCAAAGTGAAGTTCGGTATCCGTCTGCATGTGATCGTCCGCGAAACCGCCGAAGAGGCATGGAAAGCTGCAGACAAGCTGATCGAACACATCAGCGACGAGACCATCGAGGCGGCGCAGAAATCCTTTTCACGCTTCGACTCTGAAGGGCAGCGGCGCATGGCCGCGCTGCACGATGGTCGGCGCGATAACCTGGAAATCGCCCCCAACCTGTGGGCCGGCGTCGGCCTGGTGCGCGGCGGTGCCGGCACGGCATTGGTCGGCGATCCGCAGCAAGTGGCGGCGCGGATCAAGGAATACGCCGATCTGGGGATCGAGAGTTTCATCTTCTCCGGCTATCCGCATCTGGAAGAGGCTTATCGCTTTGCCGAGCTGGTGTTCCCGCTGCTGCCCGAGCCTTACGCGAGTCTGGCCGGGCGCGGCGTGACCAACCTCACCGGACCGTTTGGCGAAATGATCGCCAATGATGTGCTGCCAACAAAAGCCTCGGCATAACCAAATCCCCTGTAGGAGCTGCCGCAGGCTGCGATCTTTTGATCTGGTGTTTAAAAATCAACGTCAAAAGATCGCAGCCTGCGGCAGCTCCTACAGGGGCAGTTTGAATTCAGGAGTGTTGGTGTGACTGCCAAACCGCAAAGTAGCCTTTTATCGCCGTTGCAGACTGCCCGCCAGCTGGCTGCCGAATTTGCTTTGACCGCCGTCGAGCGCGACGAACGTGGCGGCACGCCCAAGGCCGAACGCGATGCCCTGCGCGACAGCGGCCTGCTCGCCCTGAGCATTCCCGGCCGTTACGGCGGCCTCGGCGCGAGCTGGAGCGAAACCCTGCAAGTGGTCCGCGAGTTCGCCAAGGTCGACAGTTCGATCGCCCACGTTTTCGGTTTTCACCACCTGATGCTGGCCACCGTGCGCCTGTTCGCGCGCGCGGAACAATGGCAGCCGTGGTTCGAACAGACCGCACGGCAAAACTGGTTCTGGGGCAACGCGCTAAACCCGCTCGACACCCGCACCGTGGTCAAGAACCTCGGTGGCTGGCGCGAGTTTTCCGGCAAGAAAAGCTTCTGCTCCGGCGCCAGCGACTCGCAAATGCTGATCGCCTCGGCGGTGGACGAAAGCGCCGGCGGCAAGCTGTTGATCGCGGCGATTCCCAGCGGCCGCAGCGGCATCACCCTGCACAACGACTGGAACAACATCGGCCAGCGCCAGACCGACAGCGGTAGCGCGACGTTCGAACGAGTCCGCGTCGAAGAATCGGAACTGCTGCTCGATCCCGGCCCGCTGAGCACGCCGTTCGCCTGCCTGCGGCCGCTGATCGCGCAACTGACCTTCACGCATATGTTTCTCGGGATTGCCGAAGGCGCATTCGCCGAGGCGCGGCAATACACCCTCAACGAAACCCGGCCGTGGCACAAATCCTCGGCGCGCGATGTCCGTGAAGATCCGTACGTGCTCGCGCATTACGGCGAGTTCTGGGTGGCCCTCGAAGGTATTCGTCTGCTGGTCGAACGGGCGGCGGCATTGCTCGACGCTGCCTGGGCCAAAGGCCCGACTCTCAGCGCCGAAGAACGCGGCCATGTCGCCACAGCCATTGCCACGGCGAAAGTCGCCGCCAGCCGTCAGGGCCTGAATATCTGCAGTCGTCTGTTCGAAGTCACCGGTGCGCGCTCGACCCACGCCTCGCTGCGCCTTGATCGGCATTGGCGCAACCTGCGCACGCAAACCCTGCACGACCCGCTGGATTACAAACTTCATGAGCTGGGCGACTGGGCGCTGAATCAGGCGCTGCCGGTGCCGACGTTCTATTCCTGATCTGCCTATATTTGAACTGAAGAAAAGGACGCGCCCATGCAACTGCTGACCCTACCGCCCTCACCCGCACTGGCGACGTCGATCCGCGCCACCGCACAGGTGTTCGAAGACCCGAAGTCCCAAGCGCTGCTCGCACATTTGCAACAGGTCGCACCGAGCGAAGCCAGCGTGCTGATCATCGGCGAGACCGGCACCGGCAAGGAGCTGGTCGCGCGACATATTCACAACCTGAGCAATCGCCGCCATCGGCCGTTTGTCGCGGTGAACTGCGGCGCCTTCTCCGAATCGCTGGTGGAAGCGGAATTGTTCGGCCATGAAAAAGGCGCGTTTACCGGTGCGCTGAGCGCCAAAGCCGGCTGGTTCGAGGAGGCGGATGGCGGCACGCTGTTTCTCGATGAGATCGGTGATCTGCCGATTGCGATTCAGGTGAAGCTGTTGCGGGTCTTGCAGGAGCGCGAAGTGGTGCGGCTCGGTTCGCGCAAAAGCATCCCCATCGATGTGCGAGTGCTGGCGGCGACCAACGTACAACTGGAAAAAGCCATCAATGCCGGGAATTTTCGCGAGGATCTGTATTACCGCCTCAACGTGGTCAATCTGGAACTCAGCCCGCTGCGCGAGCGTCCCGGCGACATCCTGCCGCTGACCCGCCACTTCATCGAGGCTTATAGCCAGCGCCTCGGTTATGGCCGCGTCAGCATCAGCCCTGGCGCCGAGCACAAACTGCGCGCCTACAGCTGGCCGGGGAATATTCGCGAGCTGGAAAACGTCATCCATCACACGCTGTTGATCTGCCGCAATGGCGTGATCGAACGTGATGATCTGCGCTTGTCGAACCTGCGCATCGAACGCCCGGACGATCATCACGCCAGCGCCGACGACTCACCGGAAGCGTTGCTCGAACAGGCTTTCCAAAAGCTCTTCGCGCAACAGGCCGGCGCTCTGCACGAGAAGGTCGAAGACGCTTTGCTGCGCGCCGCTTATCGCTTCTGCCATTACAACCAGGTGCACACCGCTGCGTTGCTTGGCCTGAGCCGCAACGTCACCCGTACGCGGTTGATCAAGATCGGCGAACTGGCGGTGAACAAGCGGCGGATGACCGAGAACCTGCGAGGCGAGCGCCTGATCCAGTTGTCGATCTAGCCCACCAGATTGCAGTGCAAGGCATCGTCGTGACTGCGGGCGATGCTGCTCAGCACCTGGAAGGAATTGAAAGTGACGGTTTTCGCCTGATGCGTGCGGATCAGTTGCCAGAAATCCTGTTCGCCACGCTCAAAACCGGAAAACGCCGCCTCCCCCGCCTCGCGGGTCTGCCATTGCAGAAAACTCAACACCCGGCGTCCATCGTCGCTGACCTGCACGCTGGCGCTGAGGAAACCGTCATAGCGCTGGGCCAGGCGTTCGCTTTGCACCGAAAGCGCGGTGACCAAGTCCGGTTGCTGACGCGGCTCGATTTCGAATTCGATCAATTGGGTAAAGCTGCGGTTGTTCATGAAATGCCCCCACTCATCGTAAGACGAGTCTTGCGACTCGAAGGCCTGCAGGGTAAAACCTCTAGTTAAGTCAAGGTCAAGAGTCTTTTTCCAATGATCACCCGGGAAAACCTGCACAAGCAGCTTACGGTCGGTGAAGTCGCGGCGCGCAGTGGTGTCGCGGTGACAGCGCTGCATTTCTACGAAGCCAAAGGCTTGCTCAAGAGCCAGCGCAATGCCGGCAACCAACGGCGTTATCCGCGCGAAGTGCTGCGCCGGGTGGCGTTGATCAAGGTTGCGCAGCGATTGGGGATTCCACTGGCGGAGATTGGCGAGGCGCTGAAAATCCTCCCGGAGGATCGCGCGCCGACGGCAGCGGACTGGAAGGTTTTGTCCGAGCAATGGCGACGCGAGCTGGATGAACGGATCGAGCAACTGACGCTGTTGCGCGACCGGCTCAATGGCTGTATCGGCTGTGGCTGTCTGTCGATGGAAGCCTGCCCCCTACGCAACCAGGGCGACGTACTCGGCGAACAGGGCCCAGGGCCACACTTCCCCAAAGACTAATGGAAACCCCTGTGGCGAGGGGATTTATCCCCGTTGGGCTGCGAAGCAGACCCTAAGCCAGTCAATGAGGTTTGTCTGAAGGAATGAGGATTGAGGTTTTGGGGCTGCTCCGCAGCCCAACGGGGATAAATCCCCTCGCCACAGGTCAGTGTGTACCCCTGCTGCTCGTCGGGTGAAAATCTGGACTGCGTGGACAGTTCTATAGTGATTCTTCATCTCGCAAAACAACAATCAGGGAGAACGTCATGAGCGTCAAACCCATTCCCGAGGGGTATCACAGCATTACCCCGTATCTCGGCATCCACAAGGCCGCCGAGGCCATCGACTTCTACAAAAAAGCCTTCGGCGCCACCGAAGTCATGCGCCTGGCCATGCCCGACGGCGGTATTGGCCACGCCGAACTGCGCATCGGCGACAGCGCCATCATGCTCGGCTCGCCGTGCGATCAGGGGCCGTTGAGCAACCCGGACAATGCGGTGTCGGTCGGTTTGCATCTGTACGTGACCGATGTCGACAAATCCTTCCAGCGGGCACTGGATGCCGGCGCGACCACGGTGTCCGAGGTCAAGGATCAGTTTTACGGTGATCGCAGCGGGACGTTGAAGGATCCCTATGGACACCTGTGGTTTCTGGCCTCGCGCAAGGAGGATCTGACCGAAGAGCAGATCAGGCAGAGGGCGATGGAGATGTTTCAGCAGGGTTGAGTATTTCGGTGTCTGGATTGGCCTCTTCGCGAGCAGGCTCGCTCCCACAGGGTTTTGTGGTTTGACACAGGTAATGGTCACACCGGAAATTCATGTGGGAGCGAGCCTGCTCGCGAAGGGGCCGGGACTGACAACACACATCACACTTCATGAACCGGCCCATCACGCTTTGCGCCTTGCCCCGAACGCCAGACAATTTCAGGATGCATGCAACAAGAACCCTGAGAAAGGATCAGTCTGATGTTTGCCGGATTCCTCAAAGACCAGCGTCACGTCAACGGCGTTGACATTGCCTACCGCCTCGGCGGCAGCGGGCCGGGCCTGCTGTTGCTGCATGGCCACCCGCAGACCCACGTGATCTGGCACAAGATTGCCGAACAACTGGCCGAGCATTTCACCGTGGTCGCCGCCGACCTGCGCGGCTACGGTGACAGCGGCCGCCCGGCTGCCGATGACCAGCACCGCAACTACTCGAAACGCGAAATGGCCCGCGATGGCGCCGAACTGATGCAGGCGCTGGGTTTCGAGCAATTCTCGATCCTCGCCCACGATCGCGGCGCACGGGTCGCACATCGCCTGGCGCTCGATCACCCCGCCGCCGTGCAGCGCATGATGCTGCTCGACATCGCCCCGACCCTGTCGATGTACGCGCAAACCAACGAAGCTTTCGCCCGCGCCTACTGGCACTGGTTTTTCCTGATTCGTCCGGCGCCGCTGCCGGAAACCCTGATCGAGGCCAATCCCGACGCCTATCTGCGCAGTGTGATGGGCAGCCGCAGCGCCGGCCTCAAACCCTTCACCGACGAAGCCTTCGGCGAGTACTTGCGCTGCCTGCAACAGCCGGGCAGCGCCCGTGGCATCTGCGAAGACTATCGGGCCAGCGCCGGCATCGATCTGGAGCATGATCGCGCCGACATCGCCGCCCAACATCATTTGAATCTGCCGCTGCGCGTGCTGTGGGGCGCCGAAGGTACGGTCGGGCGCTGTTTCGATCCACTGAGGGAATGGCAGCAAGTGGCGACGAACGTCTCCGGCCAGGCCCTGCCCGCCGGCCATTACCTTGCCGAAGAAGTCCCCGAACTGTTGCTCGCCGAAGCGCTGGCGTTCCTGCGCTGACCGCCGTTTCGCACTGACCTGAACCGTTTCCTGCCACGGGCCGTGACTGGCCCGTGCGGGATCGTCATGCCCGAAAACCGTCTCGAGATAATAACAATGACTATTCGAAAACTGCTGGGAACCCTCTATGTGCAGGTGCTCATCGCCATCGCCCTCGGCGTGCTGATCGGCCATTACTGGCCGCAGGTCGGCGTCGATCTCAAGCCGTTGGGCGACGGTTTTATCAAGCTGATCAAGATGATCATCGGCCCGATCATCTTCTGCACGGTGGTCAGCGGGATCACCAGCATGCACGACGTCAAGCAGGTCGGCCGGGTCGGCGGCAAAGCGCTGCTGTATTTCGAAGTGGTGTCGAGCATCGCTTTGGTGATCGGCATTCTCGCCGCGCACCTGCTGCACCCCGGCGCCGGTTTCAACATTGATGTGAAGACCCTCGACTCCTCGGCGATTGCCGGGTTTGTCGGTCAGGCCGAACACGGCGAAGGCGTCACCGGGTTTCTCCTGCACGTGATCCCGACGACGTTTTTCGACGCGTTTTCCAAAGGTGAAATTCTCCCGGTGCTGTTCGTTTCGGTGCTGTTTGGCGTGGCACTGGTGATGGTCGGAGAAAAGGGCCGGCCACTGGTGGGTATCATCAATCAGGCCAGCGAAGTGTTTTTCCGCATCGTCGGCATGATCGCTCGGGTGGCGCCGATTGGCGCGTTCGGCGCGATTGCTTTCACCATCGGCAAATACGGGGTCGGCTCGCTGCTGCCGCTGTTGAAGTTGATCGGCACGTTTTACCTGACGGCATTTATCTTCGTCGCTTGCGTGCTCGGCGGGATCGCGCGGTACGCCGGTTTCAGCATTTTCAAATTGCTCGGCTATATAAAAGCCGAACTGTTGATCGTGCTTGGCACCAGCTCTTCGGAATCAGCACTGCCGCAACTCATCCAGAAACTCGAAAGCCTCGGCGCCTCGAAAGGTGTGGTCGGCATCGTTGTGCCGACTGGCTACACCTTCAATCTCGACGGCACCAACATCTATATGACCCTGGCGGTGCTGTTTCTCGCGCAGGCGACCAACATCGACCTGACGCTGGAACAGCAGCTGACTTTGCTCGCGGTGGCGATGCTCACCTCAAAAGGTGCCGGCGCCGTGGTCGGTGCCGGGTTTGTCGCGCTGGCCGCGAGCCTCGCCGTAGTGCCGACCGTGCCGGTAGCGGCGATGGTGCTGATCCTCGGCGTCGACCGTTTCATGGCGGAATGCCGTTCGCTGACCAACATCATCGGCAATGCTGTCGCCGCCTTGGTGATAGCCGCATGGGAGGGCGAACTGGATCGCGACAAACTCGCCCCGATCGCCCTCAAGACCGGTCGTCATGCCCGCGCGGCAGCGGCCAGGCTCAGCGCCGAGTAATCGCCCCCGACGGCAATGCTATGCTGGCGGCTTCTGCCGCCAGTGTTCGTTTTAGACATGTCCCAGAAGAAAGACACCGTGCCCCTGCCCGAAGACCTGCGTGTGCTGCTCACCGTGATCCGCAAGAACGGCTTTGCTGCCGCAGCGGATGAACTGGGCCTGTCCCCGGCCTACGTCAGCAAACGCATCCAGATTCTCGAAAGCACCCTCGGCACGCGCCTGCTGCACCGTACCAGTCGGCGCGTCTCGCTGACCGAGGATGGCGAACGCGTGCAGCGTTGGGCGTTGCGCATTCTCGATGACTTCCAGCAACTGCACGACGAACTTTCCGACGCCCACGACAGCCCGCGTGGGCGTTTGCACATCTGCAGCAGTTTCGGTTTCGGCCGCAATCATGTGGCGCCAGCGGTGTCGCTGTTGGCCGAACGTTATCCCGAGCTGGAAATCCGCCTCGACCTGTTTGACCGCGTGGTCGACATCATCAATGAAGGTTTCGATCTGGAGATCCGCGTCGGCGATGACATTCCCGGCCAGCACATCGGCCGCCGCCTGGTGAGCAACCGGCGAGTGTTGTGTGCCGCGCCAGCCTATCTGCAACGCCGTGGCACCCCGCGAACCCTGGAAGAACTGCAACAGCACGATTGCCTGGTGATCAAGGAGCGCGACAACGCCTTCGGCATCTGGAGTCTGGATCGCGATGGCGCACAGGAAAGCGTGCGGGTCAGCGGGCCGTTGTCGTCGAACAATGGCGAGATCGTCCTGCAATGGGCGCTGGATGGGCGGGGAATGTTGCTGCGTTCATTGTGGGACGTGAAGCCGTTGCTGGAGCAAGGGCGGCTGGTGCAGGTGCTGGAGGATTACAGCCAGAGCGCGAATGTCTGGGCGGTGTACCCGACACGGCTGGCGCATTCGGGGAAGTTGCGTGCGTGTGTGGAGTTTTTGCAGGAACATTTCAAAAGCCTGTCCGTTTAGCAGATCAAAAGATCGCAGCCTGCGGCAGCTCCTACCTGTATCCCTGCAGGAGCTGCCGCAGGCTGCGATCTTTTCGTCAAGACAGCCAGGGATTGTCCACCAGATGTTGGCGTTCGAAAGCTTTGATCTGCTCGCGCCGTTGCAAGGTGCTGCCGATCGCATCCAGACCGAGCAGCAAGGCAGTTTTACGCAGCGTATCGATCTCGAACTCGATGATCGAACCGTCCGCCAGAGCAATCTGCTGCGCCTCCAGATCAAGGCTGATCCGCGCTGTTTCTGCCTGACCAACCCACTGCCCGAGCCGTTGCACCTGCGCTTCTTCCAGGGTGATCAACAACACGCCGTTGCGCTGGCAGTTGTCGAAAAAGATCCCGGCGAAGCTGCTGCCGATCAGCGCGCGAATGCCCATCTGTTGCAAGCCCCATACGGCGTGTTCACGGCTGGAACCACAACCGAAGTTAGGGCCGACGACGAGAAAACTTGCGCCCTGCCACGCAGGCTGATTGAGCACGAACTCAGGATTGGGCGTGCCGTCGGGCAAAAACCGCAGATCGAAAAACAGGCCGCGATCCAGGCCCTGGCGATCGATGCCTTTGAGAAACTGCTTGGGCATGATCACGTCGGTGTCGACGTTGGCCGCGAGCAACGGCGCGGCCTGGCCGCTGACCTGAGTGAAGGGTTGCAGGCTCATGGGCGTTCTCCAAAATGGCGGATGTCGGTGAGTCGGCCACTGATCGCAGCGGCGGCAACCATCGCCGGACTCATCAGATGGGTGCGCGCGCCGGCGCCCTGCCGACCTTCGAAATTGCGGTTGGTGCTGGACGCGCAGCGGTCGCCGGGGGCCAGCACGTCGTCGTTCATCGCCAGGCACATCGAGCAACCGGACTGCCGCCATTCAAAACCGGCGTCGATAAAGATCTGCGCCAGCCCTTCAGCCTCGGCCTGCGCGCGCACTTCGCTCGAACCCGGGACGATCATCGCTCGCACATGCGCAGCCACCTGCTGGCCGCGCACGACGCTGGCGGCGTCGCGCAAGTCTTCGATTCGCGCATTGGTGCAGGAGCCGATAAACGCATGGCTGATGACGATATCGCTGAGTGCCATGCCCGCTTCGAGGCCCATGTAATTGAGCGCGCGGCGCATGTCCTGACGCAGGATCGGGTCGCTGACCGCTTGCGGGTCGGGCACTCGCGCGCCAATCGGTGCGGCCTGATCCGGGCTGGTGCCCCAGGTCACCATCGGCTCCAGCAGGCTGGCGTCGAGATGAACCTCGCGGTCGAACAGTGCGCCGGGATCGCTGCGCAAATCGCGCCATTTTTGCAATCCGCGCTCCCACAACTCACCGGTGGGCGCACGCGGTTTGCCCTTGAGATAGGCGAACACTTTTTCGTCTGGCGCCATGAACGCGCCGCGCGCACCGGCCTCGACCGCCATGTTGCAAATGGTCATGCGCGCCTCGACGCTCAGCGCATCGATGGTCGAACCGCAGAACTCGATGGCATAACCGGTGGCGCCGGACGCGCCAATCTGGCCGATCAGCGCCATGATCACGTCTTTCGAAGTCAGGCCCGGCGACAGCTCGCCGGCAACGGTCACGCGCATGCTTTTCAGGCGTTTGTAGACCAGCGTCTGCGAGGCCAGCAAGTGCTCGATTTCGGAGGTGCCGATACCAAAACCGAAGGCGCCGAGTGCGCCGTAAGTGGTGGTGTGGCTGTCACCGGCGGCAATGACCATGCCCGGCAGGATGAAGCCCTGTTCCGGGGCAATCACGTGTTCGATGCCCTGGCGTTTGTCGAGGATGTCGAGTAACTCGATGCCGAAGTCGCGGCAGTTTTCCGCCAGATACGACACTTGCCGGGCACCGCCGGCATCCGGCATCGCCGCCACACGCAGCGGTGTGGTCGGGTTGACGTGATCGACTACCGCCAGCGCCGTGCCCGGGCGCCAGACCTCGCGCCCGGCCGCGCGCAGGCCGCTGAACGCCTGCGGGCTGGTGTATTCGTTGATCACCTGACGATCGATATACAACAGGACATGGCCCTGATCGTCGAGGCGGCACACCGTGTGCGAATCGATGTGTTTGTCGTAAAGGGTTCTGGGGCTCATCAAGCACTACTCAGGCAATCACTGGTGATTTCCATCATAGGCAGCGGCCCGCCGCCATCAATTGGCAGAGAGTGATGGCATCCTCCATGAATCGTGTTCGATCCGAAGACCTGTAGGAGCTGACAAGTGAAACGAGGCTGCGATCTTTTGATCCAGGATTGTTAAACACCAGATCAAAAGATCGCAGCGTGCCGCAGCTCCTACATGGGGGAGAGTTGGCGTGAGGGAAGTGCGAAACATTTACTTTCATATCCCTTATCGGGATTCGTCACGCTCATCCGTCTTATAGAGATGCGGGCTGGTCGCGTAGGCAACAGCCACGACCAGACCTTCCAGGGATACATGGACTGCGAAGCCCGTAGTCACGCTCCCTTCCATCGAAATCAAGACGCGCAATCATGTCGAAGAAGTCCCGCTCCAAACTGTGGTTCCTGGTACATAGCTGGCTCGCGTTACCGATCTGGTTTTTTGTCCTGATCGTCTGTGTCACCGGCACTCTGGCAGTGGTCAGCCAGGAAATCGTCTGGCTGGCCAACCCGCAGATGCGCGCCAGCCAGCCTACCGATGACGCGCCCCTGCTCAGCTATGACGAGATTCTCGCCGCGATCAAAAAGGCCGAGCCGCAGACGCTGGTCGAAAGCATCAGCCGGCCGGATGAAGCGCATTTTGCCCTTGATGTCGAAGTGAGCTACCCGGACGGGCGTTCGCTGACCGTCTACGTCAACCCCTACACCGGCACAATCCAGGGCACCGCTCCCGAATTCAATTTCAAGGCCTTCACCCGCGCCTTGCATGGCTGGTGGCTGGTGCCGTTTACCAATGGCTACAGCTGGGGCTGGTATCTGGTGTCGTTCCTCGGCCTGCCGATGCTCGTCTCGCTGGTCACCGGCCTGGTGGTTTACAAGCGCTTCTGGAAAGGCTTTCTGCGTCCGACCCTGCGCATCCGCCACGGCGCACGGATTTTCTGGGGCGACTTCCATCGCCTAAGCGGCATCTGGTCGATCTGGTTTATCGCGGTGATTTCCATCACCGGCACCTGGTTCCTGATTCAGGCACTGCTCTCGGACAACCATATTTCCTGGTCGAGCGAGCCGATCATTCCGGCGCTCGCCCGTGAAAGCGTGCCGATGTCGAGCGATGCCGCGCCACCGGCGAAGATCAGCCTGGCGCGCGCCATCGAAATCACCGAACAGAAGATCCCCGGCCTCGAAGTCAGTTTCGTCAGCATGCCGGGCAACGCCTACAGCCATCTGAGCCTTGGCGGACGTGGCTGGTATCCGCTGATGTTCCAGACCGCGACGCTCAATCCGTATAACGGTGACCTGGCGGCGACTCGCCTGCTGTCCGATCGCAACTCGCTGGAGTTCGTCACCGAATCCATGCGCCCGTTGCACACCGGTGACTTTGGCGGGCTGTGGATCAAGCTGATCTGGTTCTTCTTCGGCCTGCTGCTGAGCATGATGGTGCTCAGCGGTCTGTTGATCTGGACCAAGCGCACCGCGCTGGCCACCGCCAACGCCCTCAAACGCGAAAGCAAGAAAGCCCGCAGCGCCGCCGTGCAGCCCGCGACCACCCGCGAGACTTCGGAGGCCAGCCTGTGAGCCAGACGACGAGCATTGCCCAACCTTCCCGCCTGAGCCGCTTCTGGCACAAATGGCGCTTCCACATCAACGTGCTGCTGCTGCTGATTCCGCTGGGTTTCATGCCGAAATACTTTGCCGACGTCGCGTTGTTCCGTGGCGACAGCGGTCTTGGCGAACGCGAGATCGGTGAAGTCCAGGTCGGCCCGTGGAGCCTGCGCCTGGCCGAGCTGCGCAACGAAGCGCCGCTCAATGGTCCCGCCGGTTTCATGAAGGACTTCAACGCTGCCTTGTGTGATGCCTGTATCGAACAGGTCAAGGCGACTTACCTGCGCATCGGCAAACCCCGAAGCCTGCGCGCCGCCGGGGTGATTTTCTTCGGCACGCCGTACCGCATGGGCACGCAATTGCTGATCCCGGAAAAGACCAAAACCGACGCCGAACTGTGGATCACCATGGAAGGCTGGGACGGCAACATGCATCAGGCCTCGATTCCCCTGAGCCAGGCCTCCCCCGCGACGATCGCCTGGCTGAACAAACAAGGAGCCAAACCATGAGCCACGCCAAACGCCCTTCCCGCCTGCGGCTGAGTACTGCGCTGCTGGTGCTGTGCACAGGTTTCAGCGCCAGCGCCCTGGCGCATAACCCGATGTGCGAATGCAAAGCCGTCGATGCCGAGCAGATCAAATGCACCGGTGGTTTCTCCGACGGCAGCGGTGCCCCGGGAGTGACCCTCGATGTGATCGGCTACGACGAAACGATTCTGCTGCCGGGCAAGCTCGGCAGCGATTCGACCCTGACCTTCAAGAAGCCCGGCGCCGAGTTCTATGTATTGTTCGACGCCGGCCCGGGCCACGTCGTGGAAATCGACCAAGCGGATATCGAGACCCCATGAGTACGCCCACCACACAAATCGTACGCCCGGCGGGTGCCGGCCATGAAACCCTCAATGTGCTGCTGTTGTGCCTGCTGATCCTGGCAATTGCCGGTTCCGTGGTGGCGTGGCGCGGCGTATCGCATGAACCGGAGCCGGTCGCCAGCAACCAGCTCGACGCCCGTCGTGACCTCAGAGCCGCCGAGCAAGGCATCTATGCCGATCTGCGGGTCACCCTCGACGAAATCCACTTGCTGCGCGAAGAGCACAAAGCCCTGCCGACCCCGCAAAACCTCGCGGACGAAGGTTTCGCACCGTTTGCCCAGGACGCCAGTTCGGTCAGCCGTGGCGGGCATGTCTGGCAAATGCTCGCAGGCACTGCCTATTACGGGCACAGCCAGACGCCCGCCGTCGCCGGTTCGTTTCTGATGCGCGTCAGCGCCGACGACAAGGCTGCGCCGGACATCTGGCTCAGCCGCGATGCCGACCTCAAGCCGGCTGCCGATCTGTCGGATGCCGCACTGTCCGCTGCCGGCTGGAAACAAATCGTCGCGCAATACGATGCCGGGGTTACCCGCGAACATCGTCATTGAACCCTCGCCCCATTCGAGAGAAGACCGCTTGCCCATGTCTATTTCATCGCCTCGCCGTCCCTTGCTGCGCCTGTTTCTAGTCGGCCTCTGCGCCTGCCTGCTGAGCCCGCTGGCCAGTGCCGATCCGGCCAAACGCTTGCGCATCGGCATCACCCTGCACCCTTATTACAGCTACGTGGCCAACATCGTCGGCGACAAGGCCGACGTCGTGCCGCTGATTCCTGCCGGCTTCAACCCGCACGCCTACGAGCCTCGGGCCGAGGACATCAAGCGCATCAGCGGGCTGGACGTGATCGTGCTGAATGGTGTCGGCCATGACGATTTCGCCGACCGCATGATCGCCGCCAGCGAAACGCCCAACATCAAGACCATCGAAGCCAACGAGAACGTGCCGCTGCTGGCCGCCACCGGGGTCGCCGCGCGCGGTGCCGGCAAAGTGGTCAACCCGCACACGTTCCTGTCGATCAGCGCCTCGATCGCGCAGGTCAACAACATCGCCCGCGAGCTGGGCAAACTCGACCCGGACAACGCCAAGACCTACACGCAGAACGCCCGCGCCTACGGCAAACGCCTGCGGCAGATGCGGGCCGACGCCTTGGCCAAACTGACCCAGGCGCCGAATGCCGAACTGCGCGTGGCCACGGTTCACGCGGCCTACGACTATCTGCTACGCGAATTCGGCCTGGAAGTGACGGCGGTGGTCGAGCCGGCGCACGGTATCGAGCCAAGCCCGAGCCAGTTGAAAAAGACCATCGATCAACTGCGCGAGCTGGATGTGAAAGTGATCTTCTCGGAGATGGATTTCCCCTCTACCTATGTCGAAACCATCCAGCGTGAGTCGGGCGTGAAACTCTACCCGCTGTCGCACATTTCCTATGGCGAATACACCGCCGACAAATATGAAAAGGAAATGACCGGCAACCTCAATACCGTGGTGCGGGCGATTCAGGAGTCGGGCGCATGACCTCAAAAGAAACGATCTCGGACGAACTCCAATCTCCTGTGGGAGCGGGCTTGCTCGCGAAGGCGTCGGTTCAGGCAACATCTTCGTTGGATGACATTCCGCTATCGCGAGCAGGCTCACTCCTACAGGTTTCGGGGCCGACTTTGGATTTTTCGGAGGTTTGTCTGACCCTGGGCCGCACGACGATTCTCGACAAAGTCACTTTCCAGGTGCGGCCCGGCAGCGTGCATGCGCTGGTCGGCCCGAACGGCGGCGGCAAGAGTTCGCTGATCAAGACGTTGCTCGGGCAGATGCCGCATCAGGGCCAGCTCAGCCTGCAATGGCCCGGCGTCCCCGGCACCATCGGTTATGTGCCGCAGGCGCTGGAGTTCGATCGTGGTTTACCGATGACCGTCGACGATTTCATGGCCGCGATGTGCCAGCGCCGTCCGGCGTTTCTCGGCTTGAGCAAACACTACGCCGGCGCCATCGGCGAAGCGCTGGAGCGCGTCGGCATGCAGGACAAGCGCAAACGCCGCATGGGCGCGCTGTCGGGCGGTGAACGGCAGCGGGTTCTCCTCGCGCAAGGGCTGATTCCGGCGCCGCAACTGCTGGTGCTCGACGAACCGATGTCGGCCCTCGACGAAGCCGGGATTCAAGTCTTTGAACGACTGCTGAATGACTGGCGCGCAGCGGGCATTACCGTGCTGTGGATCGAACACGATCTGGAAGCCGTCGGGCGTCTGGCCAATCACGTCACCGGTCTCAACCGTCGCGTGCTGTTCGATGCCACGCCGCAACAGGCGCTGACCCCGGAACGCCTGCTGACCTTGTTCTCGACCCATCCGCGGAGCGCTGTCTGATGAGTTACGAAGCTTTTCGCCTGATGGTCCAGGGCTGGGCCTCCTCTGGTTATCTGCCGGAAGCGCTGGCCTATGGATTTGTGGTCAACGCGTTGCTCGCCGGCCTGCTGATCGGCCCGGTGCTCGGTGGTCTCGGTACGCTGGTGGTGGTCAAGCGCTTCGCGTTTTTCTCCGAAGCGGTCGGGCACGCGGCGCTGACCGGCGTGGCCATCGGCATTCTGCTCGGCGAACCCTACACCGGCCCATATGGCAGCCTGTTCGGTTATTGCCTGCTGTTCGGCATCCTGCTCAATTACCTGCGCAACCGCACTGGTCTGGCGCCGGACACCTTGATCGGCGTGTTCCTGTCGGTGTCGTTGGCATTGGGTGCAAGCCTGCTGCTGATTCTCGCGGGCAAGATCAACGTGCACATTCTCGAAAACGTACTGTTTGGCTCGGTGCTGACGGTCAACGGCAATGATCTGGCGGTGCTGGCGATCGTCGGTTCGCTAGTCATGGCGTTGGCGCTGCCGCTGTACAACCGCATCATGCTCGCCAGTTTCAACCCGCAACTGGCGGCGGTGCGCGGAGTGGCGGTGAAGACCCTGGATTATCTGTTCGTGATTCTGGTGACGCTGATCACCGTCGCGGCGGTGAAGGTGATTGGTGCAATTCTGGTCGGCGCGCTGCTGGTGATTCCGGCCGCTGCTGCACGTTTGCTCAGTCAATCGCTCAAGGGCTTTTTCTGGTGTTCGGTGCTGATCGCCACCGTCAGCACGTTGTGCGGAATTCTCGCGCCCATCGTGTTCGACCTGCCGATCCCGTCCGGCGCCGCGATCATTCTGGTCGCCGGCATCGCCTTCGCCCTCGCCGCCATCGCGCGCGGGGTTGTCCCGAGTCTGAAAGGGAATCTTGGATAAATGACTTTTTCACTGCGTAAGCTGACCTTGGCCATGGCCCTGTGCGGCGCGATGGGTACACCGTTACTGGCCGCCGAAAACACCAAGCCACTGCGGGTGCTGGCGTCGTTGCCGATCACCTACGGCCTGGGCGAAGTGCTGCTCAAGGGCACCGACGTCAACCTCGAGCGTGCGGCGCCGGCGAATCTGCCCGGCAGTCGCCAGACCGCCTACTTCACCGGTCGCGGCGCGCCGGCGCTGAGCAAACTGGCGACCGGAGCCGACGCGGTGATCGGCGTGCGCTCGCTGTGGGCTGATGATCCGCTGTACCCGATCGCCCGCCGCAGCAACATCCGTATCGTCGAGGTCGATGCCGCACGTCCGGTCGACGGTGCCCTGCCCGGCATTGCCGTGCAACCCGAGCTGAAAGGCGATGGACTGAACAGTCAGCCATGGCAGGCGAGCAACAACATGGGGCGCATGGCGGACGTGATGGCGGCAGATCTGGTGCGGCTGGCACCGAGCGCCAAACCAAAGATCGAGGCCAATCTGGCGGCGTTGAAGCAGCGTCTACTGAAACTCAGCGCCGACAGCGAGGCGCGTCTGGCCAGTGCCGACAATCTGAGTGTGATGAGCCTGAGCGATCACTACGGCTATCTGATCGGCAGCCTCAATCTCGAGCTGATCGGCGAGGATCCCCGCCCCGATGTCGAGTGGACGCCAGAAGACCTGAAAAAACTGACGGCAACGCTCAAGGACAATGATGTCGCCGTTGTGCTGCATCATCGTCAGCCTTCGGAAGCGGTGAAAGCGGCGATTGCCGAGTCGGGTAGTCATCTGGTGGTGCTGAGCACCGATTCGGCGGATCCGGTGGCGGAGCTGGAGGGGAATGTTGATTTGCTACTGAAGGGTTTGAGCGGGGCGTAGTTTCATCCGGAACCGCGTTATCGTTCATCGCGAGCAGGCTCACTCCTACAGTTGGAATGCATTCCCTTGTAGGAGTGAGCCTGCTCGCGATGAGGCCCTGATCATCAACACATATCCAGGGCATGAAAAAACCCGCTGAACCGTTATCGGTCCAGCGGGTTTGTTTTGTCCGGCAGCTTATTGTGCGGCGGCCTGGCCTTCCATCTTCTGACGCAGGCTCAATGGACGCATGTCAGTCCAGGTCTCTTCGATGTAGGCCAGGCATTCCTTTTTCAGACCGCTCTTGCCCACGGTACGCCAGCCTTCCGGCACGGCTTTGTAGTCGGGCCAGATCGAGTATTGCTCTTCGTGGTTGACCACGACCTGAAAGAGGATGTCCTCGCGGTCGAATACTGACGTCATGCTGGTTCTCCATCGTTGTAAGGGTGGGCCGCACAACGGGTGCGGCCGGGTATGTAGAAAGAACGTTCGGCGCGGCGAAAAATTTACAGCGCGGCAGTCGCGGCAATCAGGGCGCGACCGAAAATCTCGGCAACACGGTCGATCTCGGCGGCGGTGATCACCAGCGGCGGCAGGAAACGCACCACGGCGCCGTGTCGACCGCCCAGCTCCAGAATCAGCCCACGCTTGAGGCATTCGCGCTGCACCAGCGGCGCCAGACGGGCAAACGCTGGCGGATGACCCAGCGCATCCAGCGCACCGGCCGGATCGACCAGCTCGACACCGAGCATCAGGCCACGGCCCCGAATATCGCCGAGTTGCGGGAAGTCACGCTGCAGAATACGCAGGTGTTCGCTGAGGCGTTCACCCATGGCGGCAGCGTGTTCGCAGACCTTGTGTTCGACCAGGTAACGCATCACCGCCGAACCGGCAGCCATCGCCATCTGATTGCCACGGAAAGTGCCGGCGTGTGCGCCCGGCTGCCAGGTGTCGAGCCAGTCGCGATAAACCACCACCGCCAGCGGCAGGCTGCCGCCAATGGCTTTGGACAGCACCACCACATCCGGGATGATCCCGGCGTGTTCAAAGGCAAACATTTTGCCGGTGCGGGCGAAACCGCTCTGGATCTCATCGACGATCAGCGCGACCCCCGCCTTCTCGGTGATCCGGCGCAAACCGCGCAGCCACTCGATATCGGCAGGAATCACGCCACCCTCGCCCTGCACCGCTTCAACGATCACCGCCGCAGGCAGTTGCACACCGGCTTCAGGATCGTTGAGCAGGTTTTCCAGGTAGCTCAAGTTGGCCTTGACGCCGGCGGCGCCACCGAGGCCGAACGGGCAGCGATAGTCATACGGGAACGGCATGAACTGCACACCGTTACTGAGCAAGGCACCCAACGGCTTTTTCGGCCCCAGGCTGCCCATCAGGCTTAACGCGCCCTGGCTCATGCCGTGGTAACCGCCGGAAAACGACAGCACGGTGCTGCGGCCGGTGGCGGTGCGCACCAGTTTCAGCGCAGCTTCCACAGCGTCGGTACCGGTCGGGCCGCAGAACTGGATTTTGGCTTGCGCCGCCAGCTCACGAGGCAACAAGCCGAACAGATCCTGGACGAACTGATCCTTGACCGGCGTGGTCAGGTCCAGCGTGTGCAGCGGCAGCTCGTCGGCAAGCACCTGCTGGATCGCTTCGATCACCACCGGGTGGTTATGCCCCAATGCCAGCGTGCCGGCACCGGCCAGGCAGTCGATGAAGGTGCGCCCTTCGACGTCCTCGACATACAGACCCTTGGCCCGCTTGAGTGCCAGCGGAATACGCCGCGGATAACTGCGAGCGTTGGATTCCTGCTGGCTCTGCCGAGCCAGCAGCGGCGATTCATTGAACTGGTACAACGTTTCCGCTGGCGCCGAGCTGACCCGGGCCGACGACTCTTCGATAAGGCTGGTGGCGACTGACATCTCTCGACCCCTCAATTCGCTATGGATTGTGACCAAAACAGCACACCAGACAGGTGCGCGTTCCGGTCGCGGGGCGCACTTGCAGGTTTTCCTGTTCTGGAAACGCTTAAGCGCGGCGAGGATTTAGACCCTTGATCGAGATGTCAGGCAGGAACCGCCAGCGACTTGTGCATGGGCGTGGCTTTTACCCCGTGATGGAGCGACGCCGGTGCCGACTCGCGATAACCCAAGTGCCGATAAAACGCTTCGCCGGTGCGTGTACTTTTCAGGGCCACGCCCGGCCTGCCCCGGATTCGCAGCCAGCCTTCGAGATCCGCCATCAACGCCCGACCGGCGCCGCGGCGAAACCATTCCGGCTGCACATGGCAGAAGGTCACGTCGCCACTGGACGCCGCCATGCCGACGCCGACCGGTTTGTCCGATAGCAACGCGATGTTGAGGTAGAAGTGCGGATCGACCAGCCACGCATTGATGCGCTCTGCCGATTGCTGGCGTACCCAGGTGTTGACGAGTCGCGGGTCGTTACGGTGATCAAGCGCGCAACCGACGCGAATCGAGCGTTCGATGATACGGCTGATGATGCCGGAGTCGGCGGGTGTGGCGGCGTAAATGTAGATGGGGGCATCCATGGCGCTGTTCTCTCAATCCGTTGAGTCAAGGCTGCGCAGACCATAACGTCAGGGCCGGCGGATAGCCAACGCCCAGAAGTTACATTTGATGTGCCCGACCACCAATCCCTGTAGGAGCTGCCGCAGGCTGCGATCTTTTGATGTTGTTTTAAAAAGACGAGATCAAGAGATCGCAGCCTTCGGCAGCTCCTGCATAGGGGGTGAGATCAGACGGGTTGCAGTGGCATGCTCAGTTCGACACGCAAACCATCCGGGCGGCTGTCGAAATGCAGGGCGCATTCGCAGCGCTGGACGATCGCCTGGACAATCGCCAGACCCAGGCCACAACCGGTGCTCTGGCCGTTGCGCCAGAAGCGTTGGGTCAGATGTTGCAGATCATCCGGCGCAATGCCCGGACCATGATCGCGCACGACATAACGGACGCGGTTGCCAAGGGTCTCCAGGCTCAACTCCACCGCGCAATCCTCGGGCGTATGGCGCAGGGCGTTATCGAGCAGATTGCGCAGCGCGGCAATCGACAACACGGCCGGCATTTGCAACGCTGCTGTGGAGAGGTCGTCCGGCAGCTGCAACTTGATCCGCAGACGTTCGCCACCGGTGGCGTCCTGAATCGCCAGCCGTGCGACTTGCTCGGCACTGCATTGCACGCCATCGTCAAACGACAGACTGCCTTCGACACGCGCCAGCAACAGCAGTTGCTCAAGGGTGCGATGCATGCGATCGGCACCTTCCTCGGCCCGCGCCAGCGATTGATCGCGCGCATTGCCTTCGGTCATGCGCGCCACTTGCAGGTGGGTCTTGATCGCGGTCAGCGGGCTGCGCAGTTCATGCGCCGCATCACCGGTCAGCCGACGCTCTCGTTCGATGGTCTTGGCGATGCGCTGGAACAGCTGGTTCTGGGTGTCGAGCAATGGCTTCAGCTCGCTGGGAAACGCCTGCAATTGCAGCGGTTCCAGCGAGTCGGCATTACGCCGCATCAGCGCTTCCCGCAGGCGATTGAGCGGCGCCAGCCCCTGGCCGATGCCCAGCCACAACAGGCACAGGCAACCGAGCAATGCGACACCCACCGGCACCGACGCAGCCAGCAGAATCGACATGTTCAGGGCTTCGCGTTCGATTTGCCGATCGGCCGTGGTAATCCGTACATCACCGCGAGCAAGGGTGAAACTGCGCCACGGCGCGCCGTCGATCATCTGGTCGTGGAAGCCCATTTTCTCGGCTTCCAGCGCTTGCTCGGGATTGTTGTGACTGCGGGCGAGAATTTCCCCGCGCAACGAGCTGACCTGACAAGCCATGCCACCGGGAATGTTCAACTGCTCGGCGCTGAAATGGGTGCCCTCGCCTTTGCTCGGCAATGTCGGCAACTGCTCCAGCAGGCCGGCGACCATGCGCGCGGAAGCGACCAGGCGCTGGTCGAGGGAAAACATCATCTGATTGCGCAGATCGCTGAGCATCCAGGCTGCCGCCAGCGCCCAGATCAACGCGAACGCGGCGCCGAGCGTCAGGCTCAGGCGCAGTCGCAGGCTCATCACTTGCCTTGATCTCCACCATCGGCCGGGCCCAGGCGATAGCCGAGGCCGCGCACGGTTTCAACGATGCCTTTACCGAGTTTGCTGCGCAGGTGATGGATATGCACGTTGAGCGCATTGCTTTCCAGCTCATCGTTGAAGCCATAGACGCTGTCTTTCAACTGCTCGGTGGACAGCACGCGACCGCGGTTATGCAACAACGCCTGCAACAACGACTGTTCGCGGCGCGACAAGTCCACGGCTTGACCACCCAGACGGGTTTCACGGCTGCTCGGGTCGTAGGTCAGCGCACCGTGTTCGATGAGGTTGACGCTGCGGCCCGCCACGCGACGCAGCAGGGTTTGCAACCGCGCGAACAACTCACGCAGGTCGAACGGTTTGAGCAGGTAATCGTCAGCACCGGCCTGCAAGCCATCGACGCGGTCGGTGACCGAATCCCGCGCAGTGAGGATCAGCACGGGAATTTCCAGGCCGCCCTGACGCAATTGCTGCAGCAACTTGAGGCCATCTTCGTCGGGCAAGCCGAGATCGAGCACCATCACGTCAAATTCAGCGACCTTGAGCATCGCCCGCGCCTTCGACGCCGTGTTGACGTGCTCGACGGTCAGACCCTGCGCCGTGAGACCGGCAACGATGCCGCTGGCGATCAACTCATCGTCTTCGCAAACCAGTACGTGCATGGTGAGTCCCGTAGAAAAAAGCGGATTAGGCAGTTCGCCGATTAAGCTGACATTATGCCCCGAACGTCACAGCGACAAGGGCATTGCGGTTAATCATCGGTTAATCGCCAACGGCCATTGTGCACCTCACTTGCACAGGGACAAGGCTTCCTCCATGCGTCATTTTTTTCTTTTGTTTGCCCTCTTGCTCTCGGGCCTGGCCCAGGCAGGAAACAATCCATTCGAGACAAAACCTGAGTTTCTTCCGGTCGACAAGGCGTTCGTCCTCACGTCCGAACGCCTGGAGTCCGGTGAAACCCAGCTGTTCTGGCAAATCACCGATGGCTATTACCTGTATCAGAAACGCCTGAAATTCGATGGCCTGACGGCGCAGCAACAACCAGCGTTGCCCGAAGGCGAATCGCACAGTGATGAATACTTCGGTGAGCAACCGGTTTATCGCCAAGGCCTCGAGGTGAAGATCCCGGCCTCGGCCAGCGGGCAGATCAAGGTCAGCTATCAAGGCTGCGCGGATGCCGGCCTGTGTTATCCGCCGCAAACCCGGGTCATCGACCTGGGCGGAAAAGCGCCGTCGACGACCGCCACCGAAGCACCGGATCAAGCCCTTGCCAGCGGCCTGCAACAGCATGCATTGGGCTGGAGCCTGCTGGTGTTTTTCGGCTTGGGTCTGCTGTTGGCATTTACCCCTTGCACGTTGCCGATGCTGCCGATTCTGGCCGGTATGGTGGTGGGCAGCGGCGCCACGCCTCGACGCGGTTTTGCCTTGGCCAGCAGTTATGTGATCTGCATGGCGCTGGTGTACGCGGCGATGGGCGTGATTGCTGCGCTGCTCGGCGCGAACTTGCAGGCGTGGTTGCAGAACCCTTGGTTGCTCGGCACCTTTGCCGCGATTTTTGTTGTGCTGGCGCTGCCGATGTTTGGCTTCTTCGAGCTGCAATTGCCGGTGGCCCTGCGCGATCGGCTGGAACACGCTTCGCGCAGCCGCAGCGGTGGCAGCCTGATCGGCGCCGGCGTCCTCGGTGCCTTGTCGGGATTGTTGGTCGGCCCGTGCATGACCGCACCGCTGGCCGGCGCCTTGCTGTATATCGCGCAGAGTGGCAACGCCCTGCACGGCGGGTTGATCCTGTTTGCGCTGGGCATCGGCATCGGTGTGCCGCTGTTGCTGCTGGTGACGGTCGGCAATCGCTTCCTGCCCAAACCCGGCGCGTGGATGAACCTGCTCAAAGGCATATTCGGTTTCCTCTTTCTCGCCACCGCGCTGTTGATGCTGCGTCCGGTACTGGATCCGTCGTTGTGGCTGGGCCTGTGCGGTGCGCTGCTGCTGATCGCGGCGTTCTGTGCCTGGAAGCAATCGGAAGGATTTGGCCGGGTGGCGCAACTGTTTGGCGCGACTTCGTTGTTGCTGGGTGTGTGGGGCAGTGTGCTGGTGATCGGCGCGGCGGGCGGCAGCGATGATCCGTATCAGCCATTGCAGGTCTATAGCGCTGGCCGAACTGTCAGCGCGGCACCCAACGGTCACGAGGCATTCACCACGATCAAGGAACCGGCGGCGCTGCAACGCGAACTGGATGCTGCCAAGGCTCAGGGCCAGTGGGTGCTGCTCGATTACTACGCCGACTGGTGCGTGTCATGCAAAGTCATGGAGAAACAGGTGTTCGGCCAGGACAAGGTCATGCAGGGCTTGAGTGATGTGCGCCTGCTGCGCCTCGATGTCACCGCCGACAATGCCGCCAGCCGCGAACTGCTCGGCCGCTACAAAGTGCCGGGACCACCGAGTTTTGTGTGGATCGGCACCGATGGCGAAGAACGCCGCAGCCAGCGCATCACCGGCGAAGTCGATGCCGATACGTTCCTGCAACGCTGGACCGCCACCCGAGACGCCAATTAATGCTGACCTTCACCCTCGGCACCTTTGCCATCGCGCTCAACCACCTGCTGCTGATCAGTGCATTGGCACTGGCAACCTTTGTCGGCTGGCGAGTGGCCAAGCGTGGCGGCGATAACCCCGAGTCGGCGTTGTTCAGCCTGTTTCTGCTGGGCATGCTGGCGGCGCGTATTGCCTTTGTCGGCGTGTACTGGAGCCACTATCGCAACGATCCGTGGCAGATCATCGACCTGCGCGATGGCGGTTTTCTCGCATGGCCTGGAGTGATCGTATTGCTGCTGGCGGCGCTGTATCGCGGCTGGCGCCGGCCCGGTTTGCGTCGACCGCTGGGCTTTGGCGTAGCCAGCGGCGTGGCGTTCTGGTTGCTCGCAACCCTGTCACTGAATATCTATGAACAAGGCACGCGCCTGCCGGAAATCTCCCTGCGTAATGCGGCCGGGGAAACCATCCAGCTCAGCGACTATCAGGGCGGCCCGCTGGTGATCAACTTGTGGGCCACGTGGTGCCCACCGTGCCGACGCGAGATGCCAGTACTGGAAAACGCCCAACAGCAACGACCGGATCTGACCTTTCTGTTCGTCAATCAGGCCGAAAGCATGC
The DNA here is from genome assembly GCF_900182985.1 of Pseudomonas helmanticensis. Taxonomy (NCBI): domain Bacteria; kingdom Pseudomonadati; phylum Pseudomonadota; class Gammaproteobacteria; order Pseudomonadales; family Pseudomonadaceae; genus Pseudomonas; species Pseudomonas helmanticensis. Next base: position 373,864 of record NZ_FXUY01000002.1, read on the forward strand.
AAAGCGTGGCGACGTTTCTCGAAACCCAAGGCCTGAGCCTCAATAACGTGTTGTTCGACCGCAGTGGCCGACTCGGCCAGGCCGTGGGTTCCATGGCATTGCCGACTACGCTGTTCTATAGCCCTGACGGTCGGCTGCTGAGCAGTCACCTCGGTGAGCTATCGAACGCCAGCCTGGCCCGCGCCCTGGAAAACTTCGACACCCCGACTCCGAATTCGACCCCGGCCACTGCACCGGCCACCTCTGCAAGGAAACTGCCATGCCCCGCCTCCGCCACCTGCTGACGCTAACCCTGGGCACTGCCCTGCTGCACTTGCCGTCGGTGCAGGCTGCTGAAGAATTGCCGGCGGCGATCAAGCAGATCGAAGCCAAAGGCGCGAAAATCGTTGGCCAGTTCGATGCTCCCGATGGTTTGCGCGGCTACGCGGCGCAATATCAGAACCGTGGCATGGCGCTGTACCTGACCCCGGATGGCAAACACGTCCTGCTGGGTAATCTGTATGACGCCGACGGCAAGGACCTGAGCAGCGAACCGTTGCAAAAACTGGTCTACGCGCCGATGGCCAAGGAAGTCTGGGCCAAGTTCGAAGCGAGCAACTGGATTCAGGACGGCAACAAGGATGCACCGCGCACGGTGTACCTGTTCAGTGATCCGAACTGCCCTTACTGCAACATGTTCTGGGAACAGGCGCGACCTTGGGTCAAGTCCGGCAAGGTGCAGTTGCGGCACATCATGGTTGGCATCATTCGCGAAGACAGCCCGGGCAAATCGGCGGCGCTGCTGGCGGCGAAAGACCCGGCCAAGGCGCTGGAAGATCATGAGAAGGCTGGCAAGGCCAGTTCACTCAAGGCGCTCAAAGATATTCCGGCAGCCGTGCAGAGCAAGCTGGCGGCGAACATGCAGTTGATGGAAGACCTCGATTTGCAGGCGACGCCGGCGATTTTCTACATGGATGCCAAGGGTGAGTTGCAACAACAGCAAGGTGCTCCTTCGCCGGAGAAACTGGCGCAGATTCTCGGGCCTAAGTAAGCAAGATCAAAAGATCGCAGCCTGCGGCAGCTCCTACATGGGCTGCCGTAGGCTGCAATCTTTTTCAATGGCGCTCAGCCAGGAAGGCGAACAACACCTCGGTGACAAACTCGGGATTCTCCAGATTGGAGATATGCCCCGCCTGCGGCACCAGCACCCACGGGCAACCGATCAGCTCGGCCATTTCCTGCGCTTCCGAGGGTGGTCGCGGTTTGTCCTGATCGCCGCACAGCACCAGCGTGGTCGCGGCATTCAACTCGCTCAGGCGTGGCAACAGATCATCGCGACCAAAGGTGATGCGCCCCATTGGCACGATGCTTTCGCGCAAGCGGTCAGACGAATACGCCGCCAGTTTTGCACGGAAATCCTGATACAGCGCCGACTGCGGATCGATGCCCGGGCGGAAGAAGATTGGCACGACGATGTCGAGCAGTTGCGCGGAGATTTCGCCGCTGTCTTCGATTTGCTTGAACAGCGAGAAGTAATACTGACGGGTCGGCTCCGGCTCGACACCGACGTAGGTGTCCATCAGCACCAGGCCGTTGATCCGCTGCGGAGCCGCCAGCGCCAGACGCACGCCCCACATGCCGCCGACCGACAAGCCAACGAGCGTGACCTGATCGATGTCCAGATGATCGAGCAAGGCCTGCGCCTGGCGGGCGATGTCGTCCAGCGAGGTGGTGTTTTCGGGTAACCGCCCCGACTCGCCGTGACCCCACAGGTCCAGCGCAATCACCCGATAGTGCGGCGACAACGCGGCAATCTGCGGCGCCCACATGGCCTGATCCCACAGATAGCTGCCGGCCAGCAGGACTGCCGGGCCGGTGCCTTGATCAATGTAATGCAGTGCTTGTCCGTCAACCGTGAAGAAGGGCATCGATTCACCTGCGCGGTAAAAAACAGAACCGGCAGACTGAGCTGCCGGTTCTTTATCGTCAATCGGGGAAATGTCTGAAAATGTGCCGGCCCCGATCGCGAGCAGGCTCGCTCCTACAGGGGAACGCATTCCAATGTAGGAGTGAGCCTGCTCGCGATGAGGCCAGTACAGACGCTGGAGATTACAGCCCCTCCAGCTCCGCCATCAGATCATTCAACCGGTCGACCTTCTCCTCGGTGATATCACTCGCCGCCAGCCCATCAATATACTCGGCCAACTCCTCCACCGTGCTGCACTCGAACATCGCCCGCAACGGCACGTCGCGTTGCAGCGACTTCTGCACCCGCGAAGCGATCTGCGTGGCCAGCAACGAATGCCCGCCCAGCTCAAAGAAGTTGTCACGCACACCGACCTGCTCGACCTTCAACACCTCTGCCCAAATGTCGGCCAACGTCTGCTCCAGCTCATTGCGCGGGGCCAGATAATCCTGGCTCTGCAACTGACCGATCTCCAGCGCCGGCAGGGCTTTGCGGTCGAGTTTGCCGTTGGCATTCAGCGGCAACTGATCGAGCCACAACCAGTGCAGCGGCACCATGTATTCCGGCAACTCGGCGCGCAGGCGCTGTTTGATCCGCTCCAGACGTTCGCTTGGGTTGAGTGCCGAATCGGCCGCAACCAGATAGCCGACCAAGTGCTTGCCGTTGACGCCTTCCTGCACACCGACCGCGCCATCGCGCACTTCCGGCTGTTCATGCAGGCGCGCTTCAATCTCGCCCAGTTCGATGCGGTAACCGCGAATCTTCACCTGATGGTCAACGCGGCCAACGTACTCGAGCACACCGTCGCTGCGACGCCGAGCGAGGTCACCGGTGCGGTACAGACGTTCGCCCGGCGCACCGAACGGGTTCGGCACAAACACCGGCGCAGTGCGCAACGGATCGCTGACATAACCGCGACCGACGCCCGTGCCCGCCACGCACAACTCACCCACCGCACCCAGCGGCACCAGTTCCAGCGCGCCATCGACCAGATAGAGCAAGTTGTTGTCGGTCGGTGTACCGATCGGCAAATAGCTGCCGCGCGTCGACGCCATGTCGACACGGAAGAACGCCACGTCATCCGAGCATTCCGCCGGGCCATAAGCGTTGACCAGACCGATGTCCGGATAACGCAGCAACCATTGATGCGCCAGCTCCGGCGGCATGGCTTCACCGGTCGGCAACATCCAGCGCAAGCCATCGAGACTCAGGCGCTCCGAGGCGAGCATGCCCTGAATCAGCGACGGCACGCTCTCCAGCACGGTGATGCCCTGCGCTTGCACGTGCACCAGCAACCCTTGCGGATCGTGGGCGATGGTATTCGGCACGATGTCCACCCGCGCGCCGAACAGCGGCGCGGCGAGGAACTGCCAGACCGAAATATCGAAGCTTTGCGAAGCGGTCTGGGCGATCACGTCGGCGTTGCTCAGATTCAAGTACGGTACCTTGCTCAACTGGTTGTTGAGCATGCCGCGCTGCTCGACCATCACGCCTTTCGGCAGGCCAGTGGAGCCCGAGGTGTAGATCACGTAGGCAAGATTGTCCGGGGCGCTGTAAATGCCCAAGTCCTGCGCCGATGTTGCCGCCGCCTGAATCTCTTCCCAGACCAGCAACTTTGGACGATTGGCGCAGCTAAACTCATCCAGCAACGTCTGCGCCTGTTCAACACACGCTTGAGTGCAGACCAGCACGGGCGTGCGGCTCAGCTCGATGATCCGTTGCAGACGCTGACTTGGCAGGCCCGGATCCAGTGGCAGATAACCCGCGCCAGCTTTGAAGCTGCCGATGATCATGCCGAGCAGATCAAGATTTCGTTCGCCGAGCAAGGCCACCGGTTGATCCATGTGCACCCCGGCCGCGACCAGTGCATGGCCGAGACGGTTGGCGTTATGGTTCAGCTCGGCATAGCTCTGTTGCTGATCCAGGCACGTCGCGGCGATGCGCTGCGGATGCGCCGCCACCTGCGCTTCGAACAGCGCCACATAGCTCTGCTCCAGCGGATAATCGTGGCCACTCTGGTTGCAACCGTGCAGCAGGAAGTCCTGTTCCTCGGCACCCAGCAGCGGCAGATCGGCCATGTCGCCATGGAAGCCATCGACCAGCGCCAGCAGCAGACGCTTGAACTCGCCAAGCATGCGCTCGATGGTCGATTCATCGAAATAGCGCTGGTCATAAGACAAGTGCAGACCAAGGTCATCGCCCGGGTAGCACACCGCCGTCAACGGGAAGTTAGTGTGCGTGCGGCCGGAGTCCGAAGTCGCATTCAGGCTCTGCGCCCGATCCAGCACCGAGACTTCAACCGGGGCGTTTTCGAAGACGAACAGGCTGTCGAACAGCGGCTGGCCTTTCGGCAATTCGCTTTGTTCCTGGATGTTCACCAGCGGCAGGTATTCGTATTCGCGCAGTTGCATGTTGCTGTCGAGCAAACCACTGAGCCACTGACGCACGCTGCTGCGCTCATCGTCAGCCGGCATCTGCACCCGCAGCGCGATGCTGTTGATGAACAGACCAACCGTGCGCTGCATCTCCGGCATTTCCACCGGCCGCCCGGCCACGGTAACGCCGAACAACACATCACGGTCACCGCTCATCCGCCGCAGAACCAAAGCCCACGCCGCTTGGGCGAAGGTATTGATGGTCAGCTGATGCGCTTGCGCCAGTTCACGCAGACGTGCACCGTCCTCGACATTCAGGCGGGTGTAGCGGTCGCCGACGATCATCCCGCCGCTTTCACCGGCGTGTTCACGCAGGAACGGACGATCACTCGGGATCGGCGTGGTGCGTTCAAAGCCTTGCAGATTGTGCTGCCACCACTGCCGCGCTTCGGCGAGACTCTGGCGTTGCAGCCAGCCAATATAGTCGCGATAACGCGGCGGCACGGCGAGTTGCGCTTCACGTCCCTCACCGACGGCGGTGTAGATCTCGAAGAAGTCGTTCATCAGCAACGAGCGGCACCAGGCATCGATAAGGATGTGGTGGTTGCTCATCATGAACCAGTAGCGTGCCGCGCCGACCTTGATCAGGCGCAGGTGGAACGGTGCCTGATTGAGCAGATCGAAACCGGCCTCGCGCTCGTTTTTCAGCAGCGCTTGCAGTTTCGGTTCCTGCTCGGTTTCGGCGATGGCGCTCCAGTCCAGATACTCGATTGGCGTGCGGCCCGGGGTGTGAATCACTTGCAGCATGTCTTCGCCGACGTTCCAGCAGAACGACGCGCGCAACGCCTCGTGGCGGGCGATCACCGCTTGCCAGGCCTGAGCGAAACGCTCGGCGTCGAGTTCGCTGTTGATGCGGTAGCGATCCTGCATGTAGTACAGACCGGTGCCCGGCTCGAGCAAGGTGTGCAGCAACATGCCTTCCTGCATCGGCGTCAGCGGATAGACGTCTTCTATGTGCGCGGCCGGTACCGGCAAGGCATCGAGTTGCGCCTGAGTCAGCTTGGCCAATGGGAAGTCCGACGGCGTCAGCCCACCGGCGTCGTCTTGCAGGCAATGGTCGATCAGGCTTTGCAGCTCGCCGAGGTAGGCGTCGGCCAGATCGTTGATGGTCTGTGCGTCGTAACGCTCGGCGCTGAAGGTCCAGCGCAAGAGCAATTCACCGCCATAAACCTGGCTGTCGACGCTCAATTCATTCGGCAACGGTGCCTGCGGATCGTGGGCGGCACCGACCGGCTCGTCCAGCGGACGGAACAGCGCATCGCTGCCAAAACTCTGATCGAACTGGCCGAGGTAGTTGAAGGTGATCGGCGCCTGCGGCAGCGCGGCCATGCTGCGCTGGCTGAGGTCGTCGGCGAGATAACGCAGCACGCCATAACCGAGGCCTTTGTGCGGCACGGCGCGCAGTTGCTCCTTGATCGCTTTGATCGAAGCGCCCTGCCCGGCGGCCTCTTCGATGTTGTGTGGAGTCAGGCGCAGCGGGTAAGCGCTGGTGAACCAGCCGACGGTGCGCGTCAGGTCGATCTCGTCGAACAGGGTTTCGCGGCCGTGGCCTTCCAGTTGAATGAGCGCCGACGGCTGACCGCTCCAGCGGCACAGCACGCGGGCCAATGCCGTCAACAGCAGATCGTTGACCTGCGTGCGGTAAGCGGCCGGCGCCTGTTGCAGCAACTGTCTGGTGTGTTCGGCATCGAGACGCACGCTGACGGTTTGTGCGTGACGATTCTGCTGGCCGCCCTGCGGGTTTTCGCAAGGCAGATCAGCACTCGGGCCGGCCAGTTGGGTCTGCCACCAGCTCAGTTCTTCACGCAGGGATTCGCTGCCGGCGTAGGCCTGCAAGCGAGCGGCCCAGTCTTTGAAGGCACTGGTTTTTGCCGGCAGTTTCACCGCTTGTTCGGCGTCGAGTTGGCGGTACACGGTTTGCAAATCGTCGAGTAACACGCGCCACGACACGCCATCGACCACTAAGTGATGAATCGCGATAAACAGGCGTTGCTGACCTTGCGGGCCATCGACCAGCACGGCACGCAGCAGCGGGCCTTGCGCAAGATCGAGGCTGCGCTGGGCATCGGCGAACAGTGCTGCGCACTTGTCCATCGACGGCACGCGCACTTGCCACAACACCGCCGCATCGGACACCGGTTGATGGCTGGCCTGCCACTGGCTGTCGGACTCGGTAAAGCGCAGACGCAGGGCGTCATGTTGCTCGATCACCGCCAGCAACGCTTGCTCCAGACGATGCGGTTCCAGCGCCACGGTTGGCTCCAGCAACAGCGCCTGATTCCAGTGCTGACGCTCAGGGATATCGGTGTCGAAGAACCAATGCTGAATCGGCGTCAGACGCGATTCACCAACCACCAGACCTTGCTCGGCCGTCACTTGTTCAGTACGGCTGGCCACGGCGGCGAGGGTCTGCACGGTTTGATGCTGGAACAGGTCGCGCGGGCTGAAATGAATGCCTTGCTGACGTGCACGGCTGACCACTTGAATCGACAGAATCGAGTCGCCGCCGAGTTCGAAGAAGTTGTCGTTGAGGCCGACCTGTTCGACGTTGAGCACTGCGCACCAGATCTGCGCCAGGGTCTGCTCCAGCTCGTTACTTGGCGCGACGTAATCCTGCCGATTGAGCTCAGGATCCGGCGCCGGCAAGGCGCGGCGGTCGAGCTTGCCGTTGGCCGTCAGCGGCATGCTCGCCAGCAGAATCAGGTGGGTCGGCACCATGTAATCCGGAAGTTGCGCCTTGAGCTGCGACTTGAGGGCGTCGCGTAGCTCGGCCTGTTTGGCTTCGCTTTGTTCGGCGGCCTCGGTGACGAGGTAACCGACCAATTGTTTGCCGCTCGGCGTATCCAATGCCAGCACCACGGCTTCGCGGATCGATTCGTGATCGAGCAGGCGCGTTTCGATTTCGCCCAGTTCGATACGGAAACCACGGATTTTCACCTGATGGTCGATCCGGCCCAAGTATTCCACCAAGCCATCGGAGCGCTGGCGCACGAGGTCGCCGGTGCGGTACATGCGCCCGCCATCAGTGGCGAACGGGTCCGCGATAAAACGCTCGGCGGTGATGCCCGGACGATCGTGATAAGCCTGCGCCAGACCGGCGCCTCCGACGAACAATTCACCGGTCGCGCCTTGCGGCACCAGCGCCAGATCGGCGTCGAGAATATAGGCGACACGCGCGCCGATCACGCTGCCGATCGGCACACTGCTGGCGCCTTCTTCGAGCACTTCCGGCGCGAGACTGGCCAGTGGCATGACCACGGTTTCCGTCGGGCCGTAGGCGTTGAAGAACATCGATGGTTTGAACGCTGCACGAATGCGTTGCAGGTGTTCGCCGGTCAGCGCTTCGCCGCCGGTGATGATCATCCGCACCGGCAGGATTTGGTTTTGCGTCGAGAGGAACTGCGCTAACTGGCTGCCGTAGCTCGGAGTGAAACCGAGGACGTTGATTTTATGCGTGCGGATCAAGCCGCAGATTTCTTCCGCGTCCCACTGACCTTGCGCACGCAGCACAACCTGCGCGCCGCTGAGCAGCGGCACCAGCAGACGCTCGGTGGCGGCGTCAAAGTTGATCGAATAGAAATGCAGTTCGCAGTCGTCGGGGCGCATGCCGAAACGCTCGATCACGGCTTGGCAGTGCATGGCGATTTCGCCGTGGGAGACCACCACGCCTTTCGGCTTGCCGGTCGAGCCGGAGGTGTAAATCAGGTACGCCTGATGCTGCGGCAGGCTGATAAACGGCAGCTCGCTGGCCGGATAATCAGCGAGTGCCGCGCTGTCGTCTTCCAGGCACCAGCGCGCCACACTCGACGGCAGATCGCCAAGGGCATTGAACATCGCGCGATCACTGAGCAGCAGGCCGATGCGGCTGTCTTCGATCATGTAATGCAGACGGTCGAGCGGGTATTCCGGGTCCAGCGGCACATACGCACCGCCAGCCTTGAGAATCGCCAGCAGGCCAACGACCATTTCCAGCGAACGCTCCAGCGCCAGACCGACCCGCACTTGCGGCCCGACGCCACGCTCACGCAAGGCCCAGGCCAGGCGATTGGCGCGGGCATCGAGTTCGGCGTAGCACAGCGTCTGCCCGGCGAAGGTCAGCGCCGGCGCGTCTTTGCGCGCCAGTGCCTGCTCGGCGAACAGGTGATGGATGCACTGATCGAGACGATGCTCGCCCGGCTCGATGCCGAGGCTGTCGAGCAGTTGCTGTTGCTCCGGCGAATCGAGCAGCGGCAATTCACTGAGGCGCTGATGCGGATCGGCGATCAGTGCTTCGAGCAAGTTGCGCCAATGTCTGGCCATGCGCGCGATGGTCGGCTCGTCGAACAGATCGGTGCTGTAAGTCAGGCAGCAACCAAGGCGATGGTCGAGATCGGTGACTTCCAGGTTGAGGTCGAATTTGGTCGCCCGCGCATCGTTGGCCAGGTACTCGACAGTCATCCCGGCGAGCATGCGGCTCTGCTGGAATTCCCAGCGCTGCACGTTGCACATCACCTGGAACAGCGGGTTGTACGCAGCACTGCGCGGCGGCTGCAAGGCTTCAACCAGATGATCGAAGGGCAGGTCCTGATGCGACTGGCCTTCGATCACGGTGTGGCGCACCTGCTCGAACAACTCACTGACCGCCATCATCCCATCGAGCTGGCAGCGCAGCACTTGAGTGTTGAGGAACGCACCAATCAGCCCTTCGCTTTCCGGACGAATGCGGTTGGCCACCGGCGCGCCGATGCGCAGATCGGTCTGGCCGCTGTAGCGGTAGAGCAGCGTGGCCAGTGCGGCAGTCATGGTCATGAACAGGGTCAGACCGTTTTGCGCATTGAACGCACGAACCCGTGCGGCGAGGTCATCGCTCAGGTCGAAGCGGAACAATTCGCCCTGATGGCTTTGCACTGGCGGACGCGGCCGATCACCCGGCAATTCCAGCAATGGATGTTCGCGGCCGAGTTGCGCGGTCCAGTAATCGAGTTGGCGCTGACGCTCGCCGGACTCCAGCCAGTTACGTTGCCAGACGCTGTAGTCGAGGTATTGCACCGGCAGTGGTTCCAGCGGCGAATCGCGATCATCGACAAACGCTTCGTACAGCGCACTGAGTTCACGGGCGAAGATGTCCATCGCCCAGCCTTCGGTGACGATGTGGTGCAGGGTCAGGACGAAGTAATGTTCGTGCTCGGCAGTCTTGACCAGGCAAGCGCGCAGCAGCGGACCGGTTTCCAGATCGAACGGCAGATGCGCTTCTTCATCGGCCAGTTGCTGAACCTTTTGTTCACGCAGGTCGGCGGCGAATTTGGAGAAATCCTTCCAGCCCATGCGCACGCCGGTCTCGGCATGCACCTGCTGACGAGCGACGCCATCAACGCTCGGGAACGTGGTGCGCAGGGTTTCGTGACGCAGGATCAGCGCTTGCAACGCCGACTCGAAACGCTCGACATGCAACACGCCACGCAGGCGCGCCATGCCGCCGACGTTATACGCCGGGCTGTCCGGTTCCATCTGCCAGAGGAACCACATGCGCTGTTGCGAGTACGACAGCGGCACCGGTTTGCTGCGATCAACCTTGTCGATCGGTGGCTGCTTGTTGGTGCGGCCGCTGACCTGGATCAGGCGGATCTGTTCGGCGAAATCACCGAGTTCGCTGTGCTCGAACAACGCGCGCAGCGGCAGTTCGACGTCGCAGGCCTGACGGCTGCGCGAGATGATTTGCGTGGCCAGCAGCGAGTGGCCGCCGAGGGCGAAGAAATCGTCGCGCAGACCGACTTGTGCCAGACCCAGCACTTCGCGCCAGATCGCCGCGATCTGCTGTTGCAGTTCAGTGACCGGTTCGACGTGTTCACGAACCTGCCATTGCGGCTCGGGCAAGGTGCGGCGGTCGAGTTTGCCGCTGGGGCTGAGGGGCATTGCGTCGAGGCGCATCAGTTGCGCTGGGACCATGTATTCCGGCAGCTCGGCGGCCAGTGCAGTTTTCAGCCGGGTGATTTGCTCGTCTGCATCAACGCTGGCATCGGTTGCAGTGAAGTAGCCGATCAGTTGCGCGCCGGCAGCGGTTTCGCGCACCAGCACCACGGCTTGAGCGACGCCGTTCTGTGCGAGCAAACGCGCTTCGATTTCTTCCGGCTCGACGCGGAAACCACGCAGTTTGACCTGCTGATCGAGACGACCGAGGTACTCGATCACGCCATCGGCTATCCAGCGCGCACGGTCGCCAGTGCGGTACAAACGCGCGCCCTGCTCGCCCAACGGATCGACAACAAAGCGTTCAGCGGTCAGCGACGGACGACCGAGGTAACCGCGAGCCAGACCGATGCCGCTGATGCACAACTCTCCCGGCACACCGGCCGGCACCGGATTGAGATCGGCATCGAGCACGCGGCAAATCACGTTGCCCAGCGGCCGGCCGATCGGCGAGCGCTCGCCATCGGCAGCGGTGCAATGCCAGTGGGTGACGTTGATCGCGGTTTCGGTCGGGCCGTAACGGTTGTGCAATTGCACTGCCGGCAATTGCGCCAGCACGCGGTTGCGCAGTTCGGCGGGCAGCGCTTCACCACCGGAGAACACCCGGCGCAGGCTGGTGCATTCGGCGCTCAGCGGTTCGTCGATGAACAGCGCGAGCAGCGGCGGGACAAAGTGCAGCGTAGTCACACCATGCTCTTGAACAAGCTGGGCGATTCGATGCGGATCGCGGTGTTCACCGGGACCTGCAATCAGCAGACGTGCGCCAGTGATCAACGGCCAGAAGCATTCCCACACCGATACGTCGAAACTGATCGGCGCCTTTTGCATCAGCACATCCGTTTCATTCAGCGCGTAAGTGTTCTGCATCCATTGCAGACGTTCGGCCAGTGCCGCGTGGGTGTTGCCGACACCTTTCGGTTGGCCGGTGGAACCCGAGGTGTAGATCACGTAGGCGAGGTTGTCGCCGTGCAGGTGCAAGCCCGGCGCCTGGCTCGGCCAGTTTTCCAGGTGCAGCGCGTCCATGGCGATGACGCTGACGCCGTCGCTGGCCGGCAAACGGTCAAGCAATTCGGTCTGGGTCAGCAGCAGTTCGACGCCGCTGTCGCTGAGCATGTAGGCGAGACGCTCGGCCGGGTAATCCGGGTCCAGCGGCACGTAGGCGCCGCCAGCCTTGATGATCGCCAGCAGACCGATCAACAGTTGCGGCGAACGCTCGGCGGCGATAGCCACGCAGACATCCGGACCGACACCTTTGTCGCGCAAATAGTGCGCGAGGCGGTTGGCCTGGTTGTGCAGTTCGGCGAAGTCGAGGCTGCCGCCCTCCCACACCAGCGCGGTGCGTTCCGGGGTTTGGCGGGCCTGTTCGTTGAGCAGCTCCGGCAGCCATTGTTGCGCCGGGGTGCACGGCGCGACGCTCCAGTTTTTTTGCTGATCGTGCTCGTTGATGGTGAGCAGTTGCAGGTCGCCGATGGCTTGCTGCGGGCGCTCGCAGACATCGCGCAACAGGTTGCTGAAATGCTCGCAAAGCCGCTCGATAGTTGCCGCGTCGAACAGTTCGCTGGCGTAGTCGAACGACAGCGTCAGGCGACCGTTACGGTCTTCTTCGCTGTGCAGTTGCAGGTCGAACTTGGCTTCGCGGCTGTGCCACGGCAGCTCTTCGGCAAGCAGACCCGGCAGGCGTTTCAGCGCACTGAGGTCGCGTTGCTGATGGTTGAACATGACTTGAAACAGACCTTGTTCACGGGCCTGCGGGAAGGCTTCGAGGAGTTGCTCGAACGGTAGATCCTGATTCGCCTGCGCACCCAGTGTGGCCTCGCGAGTCTGGCCCAGCAGCTCGACGAACGACAGGCGCGAATCGATCTTTGCGCGCAGCACCTGGGTGTTGATGAAGAAGCCAATCAAGCCTTGGGTTTCCAGGCGCGGACGGTTGGCATTCGGCACGCCGATGCGGATGTCGCGCTGACCGCTGTAGCGATGCAGCAAGCTCTGGAATGCCGAGAGCAGCAGCATGAACGGCGTCGACTGATGCGCCTGCGCGGTGTTGCGGATCGCATCGCTGAGACTCACGCCCAGACGTACGGTGTGGCGTGCTGCACTGTGAGTTTGCTTGGCGGATCGTGGGTAATCGGTGGCCAGTTCCAGCGCTGGATGCTCGTCACCCAACTGGTTTTTCCAGTAGGCCAGTTGCCGCTCGCCCTCACCTTGCGCCAGCCATTGGCGCTGCCAGCTGCCGTAGTCGGCGTACTGGGTTGGCAGTGGCGCGAGGCTGGCCGTCGCGCCCTGCGAAGCGGCGGCGTACAGGCGCGAGAATTCGTCGATCAAGATATTCAGCGACCAGCCATCGGCGATGATGTGGTGCAGCGTCACCAGCAACTGGTGATCTTCGTCGTCGAGACGCACCAGCGTCACCCACAGCAGCGGGCCTTTTTCCAGGTCGAACTGGCTGCGCGCTTCGTCTTCGCGGATCTGCTGCGCGCGGGCTTCACGCTCATGCGCCGGCAGGTCGCTGATGTCGATCAGTTGCAGGTTGAATTCGGCGGCGGCATCGACTTGTTGCAGGGCCACGCCGTCGCGTTCGAAGAAGCGTGTGCGCAGGGATTCGTGGCGCTCGATCAGTTGCTGGAAGCTCGCGCGCAAGGCGTCTTCGTCGAGTTCGCCGCGCAGGCGCAGGGCACCGGGAATGTTGTAGGCGCTGCTTTGCGGGTCGAGTTGCCAAGTGATCCACAAACGGTTTTGCGCCAGCGATTGCGGCATCGGCTCGCTGCGCGACAGTGCGGCGATTGCACCTTGGGCACTGCCGCCGTCTTGCTGCTGTTGCGCCACGGCTGCGGCGAATGCCGACAGCGTCGGCGCTTCGAACAGCAGGCGCAGGTTCAGCTCAAGAGCGAGTTCTTCACGCACGCGGGCGATCACTTGCGTGGCGGCGATCGAGTTGCCGCCAAGCAGGAAGAAGTGATCGTCGGCGTTGACCTGTTTGACGTTGAGTTGCTCGGCCCAGATCTTGCCGATCAGGGCTTCGAGTTCAGAGACGCTGGTGGTCGCTTCTTGGGTTTCAGAGGCGGTTGACGGGAACACCGCGTAGCTGTCGAGGCTGCCATCGGCCAAACGATTGCGGCAGGCCGAACGTTGCAACTTGCCGCTGGAGGTTTTCGGCAACGCGCCCGGATTGAGCAACACCACCACGCTCGGCGCTTCCTGATACGCCTCGGCCACGGCTTGGCGAATGGCTTTGATCAGCGCTTGCGGCGGCAGGATTTTCTGCACGCTGCGGCTGATTTCCGCAGCGATGCCGATGCCTTCCGCGCCATTCTGATTGACCGCGAATGCAGCGACGCGGCCCTTGCGCACGACCTCCACTTCGTTCTCGACAGTCTTCTCGATGTCCTGCGGATACAGGTTATGGCCGCGCACGATGAGCATGTCTTTCAAGCGGCCGGTGACGAACAACTCGCCGTCGCGGATAAAACCGAGGTCGCCGGTGCGTAGCCAGGTGCGGCCGGCGTGCTCGACGAAGGTCTTGGCGCTGGCCTCAGGGTTGCGCCAGTAACCGAGGGCGATGCTCGGGCCGGCCGCCCAGACTTCGCCGATGGCGTTGTCGGCGAGTTCTACCCGCGTATTCGGCTCGACGATCAGCACCGCATGTTCCGGTTGGCTGATCCCGCAGCTCATGATCGGGCTGCCCTCGCCCGGCTCGGCACGGTTTTGTGCCAGGGCCTGATCGTCCACACGCAGTGCCGGAATGCCAGTGCCGCGCGGCGTGCCGGCGACGAACAGCGTGGCCTCGGCCAGACCGTACGAGGCCATGAAACTGTCATCGCTAAAACCGCTCACCGCGAACTTGTCGGCGAAGCGTTCCAGGGTGTCGAGGCGGATCGGTTCGGAACCGGAATAGGCCACGCGCCAACGGCTCAGATCAAGGCGTTCAAGCGCCGATTCGCTGACCCGTTCGCTGCACAGGCGATAGGCAAAATCCGGCCCGCCGCTGATGGTGCCGCCGTATTGGCTGATTGCTTCGAGCCAGCGCAATGGACGGCCAAGGAAATACGCCGGCGACATCAGGATGCACGGCACGCCGCTGAAGATCGGCTGCAGCAAGCCACCGATCAAGCCCATGTCGTGGTACAGCGGCAGCCAACTGACGATGACGTCGTCCGGATTCACGTCAATGCCGAAACCATGGCGGATCAACAGTTCGTTGGCGACCAGATTGCCGTGGCTGACCTGCACGCCTTTGGGCAAAGCGGTAGAGCCGGAGGTGTATTGCAGGAAGGCGATGTGGTCTTGCGGCAGATTCGGCTCGACCCAGGTTTCGGCCTGTGCACTGTCGAGGGTATCGACGCACAGCAGCGGCGGCGCGCCTTCGATCTGCTGCAAGGCGTCGCGCAGCTCGGCACTGGTCAGCAACAGAAGCGGCTCGGCATCGGCAATGATCGACAGCAAACGTTCCTGATGATGGCGACGCGCGGATTCCGGCGGATAGGCCGGCACCGCAATCACCCCGGCGTACAGGCAACCAAAGAACGCCGCGACGTAGTCCGGACCGCTGGGAAACAGCAACACCGCGCGATCACCGAATTGCGCTTCAGCCTGCAACGCGGCAGCAATGGTGCGCGCGCGCTGATCGAGTTCGCGATAGCTGAGTACCACAGCTTGCTCTGCGTTTTCGGCGAGAAAACGCAAGGCCAGTTGATCCGGCGTCAGGGCCGCGCGGCGCTGGAGGGCTTGGACCAGGGTGCTGGGGAGTTCGAACGCGTCGGTCATGAGGTTTCCTGCCTGAATTCGGCTTGCTAATGGAATCGGGTTGCTGCGTCACGCCCCTCAAGGGCATGCAGGGCGCGGTCTGTGCCGACCGCGCAAGGCATGGGAATGCTGTCTGGCCGGGGCTCTGTACCCGGAACCATTCACCAATGAGAACGGATGACGTCTTGAAATAATTAGTCGGCAGGCTGGATAGCCAATGGGGCCGGGGTGCGGCCGCGTGTCGCAGTTCGCAGAACGCACCGTTGTGGATCATTAATTCTTTTTCTCAATTGACAATCATTATCATTCAACATAATTTGTCGCTCGATGTGTAGGACGGCCCCGTCCCCCAGGCGTCCCACTAACCTATTTGGCAGCAAGGTGATTTCCATGACGGAACAAGTATCCACAAGCAGGTGCGATTCACCGCTACTTCAGGCATTCGTCGAAAATCGACTGATTCTGGTCAAGATTGCAGCGCGCATTACCGGCTGCCGCTCGCGTGCCGAGGATGTGGTGCAGGATGCGTTTTTCCGACTGCAATCGGCACCACCGATCACGTCGTCGATCAAGGCCCAGCTGAGTTATCTGTTTCAGATCGTGCGCAACCTCGCCATCGATCACTACCGCAAACAGGCGCTCGAGCAGAAGTACGCCGGCCCTGAAGAGGAAGGGCTGAACGTGGTCATTCAGGGTGCTTCGCCGGAAACCTCACACATCAATTTCTCCACCCTGGAACACATCGCCGACGCGCTGACCGAGCTGCCGAGCCGGACCCGTTATGCGTTCGAGATGTATCGCCTGCACGGCGTGCCGCAGAAAGACATCGCCAAGGAACTGGGCGTTTCGCCGACCCTGGTCAACTTCATGATTCGCGATGCGCTGGTGCACTGCCGCAAGGTCTCGAGCAGTCGCCGCGATGTGGTGATTGCCGGTCGCCGGTAAGACCGCGTCGTCAGATAGAAAAAGATCGCAGCCTGCGGCAGCTCCTACATGAGAACCCTGCCGCAGGCTGCGATCTTTGGCTTTTTTGAATGACCTCAGGCCAGCTTGCACCGATCAAAAAACCGCTCACGCCCCAGAATCATCAACGCCGCGCGCTTGTGCGGGAAGTCGAATTCCTTCTCGCAGTGGAAGCACTGATTCTGCATATGGCCAATCATCTTCGCGTTATCGGCACGCGGCTCGGCGACCACCCGCTGGGTGCGCGGATCATCGAGAAACAGGTAATGCACCAGCGCCGATAACCAGCTCGCCACTTTGTGCGGGCCGCGGTGATCTTCCTCGCCGACCAGCATGTGAATGCCACGGTCGAAGTTATCGGCATCGTAGAACGGCGCGATGCGATCTTCCTTGGCCCAATAAGCCTCGAAATAGGCAAACGGCTGATCATCGAAGCAGCCGATCAACGTTAGCGTGTGCGGATCGGTGTCGAGTTTGCTCAGGTACTCACGATGCTTTTCGATACTGCCCTCCTCCTGCCAGAAACTGGCGACACGAGGGCTGTTCTGCCAGCGATTGAATCGCGGCAGATCTTCTTCGATCTCCACGGTTCGCAGGGAAATCCACGCACCCAGGCGCGCATCGAAACGCCGATAGACTTCACCACGCGGCTTCACCGGTCGCAGCGGATGGCGCTTGCCTTGGCTGATGACCATTTGCTGCGGGTAGCTGCCGGTCAGCGAAGTGCCGAGCCACGGTTGCGGCAGTTGCCAGAACAGCGTGCGTTCGCAGCGATATTCGCCGGCCACTTCAGTGCTTACCAGCAAACCGCTGAGCAACGCTTCGGTCGGCGGCTGATCCAGTTGCCAGGTCAATTGCTGGCAGTCAGGATCGCGGGCGAACAGCCAATAACAGGCGGCCCACAGCGCTTGCCCGGGCGGCAAGGCAAAACGCTCATCGATCTGAATCGGCCCTTTGGCCTCACGATCAAGGCGCAGGCGAATCAGCGGCTGCCCGTCCAGGCTCAGGCTCAGACGGCTTTCGGTGGCATCAGCGATCAGTTGACTGCCCGAAGGCAACGCAAGGGCAGTCAGTTCATTCAGATTGGACATGGGTCGGGCTCACGATAATCGTCGACAGTTCAACGATGGGACGTGATCCGCGCAGGGAAATTTAGCCTTTGCCGGGAAATCACTGCCTCAGTGGTGAGGCACTGGCACCACGGCAATCTTGTACGGATCGAAAATCTTCAGCATTTCACCGTTGTCGCGCAAACCCTGCAGCAGTCTGGAAAATGCCTCGCCGGTGATCGGCGCGGTTGGCCGCAGGATCGCGTAATGGTGATAGACCTGATCGATACGCTGCGAGACCAGCAGCTCCTCACGGACTTTTTCATTGCGCAGCAGATAATCGAACAGATAGGAACGCGTCACCAGCGCAATATCGGCGCGCCCGCGCAGGACCATCAGCAAGTTGCTGTCGTGAGAATAGGTCAACGTCGCGTTGAAGTTTTGAGCGAGGAACTTGGGGTCTGCGTTGAAGTTGGCGAATTCGTAGTGATAGCCGCTGAACAACGCCAGACGCTTGTCGGTCAGGCTGGCGAAGTAATTTTGCTGGCGGCCGTCTTCACGTTGCGCGACGAAAATCTCGGCGTCTTCCAGGCCCATATCGACATCGGTGTGAGGAATATCCTTCCAGCCCCATTCCGGATTCTCGAAGATCGCCATGTCGATCCGGCCCTGCTTGAAATCACCAAAGCGCCGTGGAATCGACGTCGGCACGAGGACGAACTGGTAGTCGCTTTGCTGCGCGTTCAGGGCCTCGACCAATTGCGGCAGCAGGCCGGTGTCGGCACCGTTTTCCGGGCGAACGGTGTAAGGCGGAAAATGCGCCGCGCCGACCCGAACCAGTTGCGCTGCCTGAGCGGGCAATACCCATATTGCAGCCAGCGCTGCGAGCATCAACCCCGCAGCCGTCCGAATTGGCGAAGACTTCAAAACACCCCACTCCCCGAAAAAATACCGATCATTGCATTCAAGCTAGGCGGTTTCGCCCAGTTAGCCAGTTTCCCGGTTCGATAGAAAGTCGCTCAACGCTCTTCGAGGACCAGAATCAACGCCTCTTCAGCCAGCTGTTCGAGGCTCAAACCACCGCCAGCACGGAACCATGTGGTGGTCCAGGACAGTGCGCCCGTGAGGAAACGTCGGGTAATAAATACGTCGCCGCGAATAAAACCTTGCGCCTTGGCTTCGCCGAGCACTTGCAGCCACAACTCTTCATAAACATCGCGCAACGCCAGCACCTTGGCCTGGCCGTCTTCGGACAACGAGCGCCATTCGTAAACCAGCACCGCCATCGCTTCGCCACTGCCGCCCATGATCGACTGCAATTCACAGCGGATCAGCGCCAGCACCCGCTCGCGCACATTGCCGGCTTCGGCGAGTGCCGCGCGCATCAATGCAGTGTTGTAACGGATGGTTTCTTCCATCACCGCACGGAGAATTTCATCCTTGCTTTTGAAGTGATGAAAAATGCTCCCCGACTGAATGCCGACTGCACCGGCCAGATCACGCACCGTGGTGCGTTCGTAACCTTTGTTACGGAACAGGTGAGCCGCCACTTGCAGCAATTTGCCGCGGGCGCTGTCCGGGTCGGTCAACTGACCTTCGTCGACCAATTCGCGCATGACCCTCAGGGCTTTTTGCTCGTCCACCCGTTCTCTCCTACAGTCGATCAGTCTGTTGCCCCCTGAAACCGCAGGGTTGCGCGCAATTTAAGCCGCCAGCGACGACCAAGCAAGCGCTTGGGCAGAAGATAATCTTAGCCATTTACAAACCAAGCGCTTGCTTGGTAGCCTCAAGGCACTTCTGTCGCAGGTTCCTGAGTCGGAGATAAAAATGCCAAACACCGTCCGCATCGGATGCGCCAGTGCATTCTGGGGTGACACGTCTACCGCCGCCGCGCAGCTTGTGGCCGGAGGGCGCCTGGATTATCTGGTGTTCGATTACCTGGCCGAGATCACCCTGTCGATCATGGCCGGCGCACGCATGAAAGATCCGCAGGCGGGTTTCGCCGGTGACTTCATCGAAGTCCTGACGCCGCTGTTGCCACAACTTGCAGAACAGAACATCCGCGTCATCAGCAACGCCGGCGGGGTCAATCCGCTCGCCTGCGCCGCCGCATTGCAAGCAGCCTGCGACAAGGCCGGAGTAACACTGAAGATCGCCGTTTTACTGGGTGATGATCTGCAACCGCAATTCAAACAGCTCAGTGGCATCCGCGAGATGTTCAGCGGCGCCCCGCTGCCGCCGCTGTGCGTGTCGACCAACGCCTACCTCGGCGCACCGGGCATCGTCGAAGCCCTGCGCCTGGGCGCCGACATTGTCATCACCGGGCGAGTGGTCGACAGCGCCGTGGTCAGCGCCGCACTGGTGCACGAATTCGGCTGGTCATGGCACGACTACGACAAACTTGCGCAAGCCGCGCTGGCCGGGCACATCATCGAATGTGGCGCGCAATGCACCGGCGGCAATTTCACCGATTGGCGCGACGTGCCGGATTACGAACACATCGGCTTTCCTATCGTTGAAGTCAGCACCGACAGCCAATTCACCGTCAGCAAACCCGAGGGCTCCGGCGGACTGGTCACACCGCTGACGGTCGGCGAACAGATGCTCTATGAAATTGGTGACCCACAGGCGTATCTGTTACCCGATGTGGTCTGCGATTTCACTGAAGTCAGGCTTCAGCAGCAAGGCAAGAACATCGTCCATGTGCATGGCGCCAAAGGCTTGCCGCCGAGTGACAAATACAAGGTCAGCGCGACCTCGCCGGATGGTTTCCGCTGCACCGCCAGTTGCCTGATTGCCGGCATCGATGCGGTGGAAAAGGCTCAGCGCGTCAGTCAGGCGATCATCGATAAAACCGCAGAGATGTTCAGCCAGCGCGGCTGGGCGCCCTATAGCGAAACCAGTATCGAACTGCTCGGCAGCGAAGCCACCTACGGCCCCCACGGTCAGCGCCGCGACAGTCGCGAAGTAGTGATCAAACTCGCCGTACGGCATCCGCACAAACAGGCGTTGGTACTGTTCTCGCGGGAAATCGCCCAGGCCGCGACCGGCATGGCGCCGGGTCTGACCGGCATCGTCGGTGGACGGCCAACGGTGTACCCGCTGATCCGGCTGTTCTCGTTCCTGATCGAGAAAAGCGCCTGCACCCTGCAAATCGAGATGGCCGGTGAGCGCCATCCTTGCGCCCTGCCCGCGCAGGTGGCGCTCGACAGCGAAGACTTGCCGATTGCTCATCAACCGCCGAAACCACAGGGCCGCGCCGATGCCAGCGTGGCGCTGGTAAAACTGGCCGTGGCGCGCTCTGGTGACAAGGGCAATCACAGCAACATCGGCGTGATGCCGCGCCAGCCTGAATATCTGCCGTGGATTGCCGAAGCGTTGACTCCGGCCGTGATCGTCGACTGGATGAGCCATGTGCTCGATCCGATCCACGGCCGCGTCGAACGCTGGTATCTGCCCGGCACCCACAGCCTCAATTTTCTCCTGGAAAACGCTCTCGGCGGTGGCGGCGTGGCCAGTCTGCGCATCGACCCGCAAGGCAAAGCCTTCGCCCAGCAATTATTGGAAATCCAGATCCCGGTGCCGCAGAGCATCGCCGAACAGCTCGACTAGAGGATGGTTTGCATGGCTTACGCGTCGATTTTCAACGCCGATCTGTTCAGCGGCCAGACCATCATTGTCACCGGTGGTGGCAGCGGCATCGGCCGCTGCACCGCACATGAACTGGCAGCACTCGGCGCCAATGTGCTGCTGGTCGGGCGCAAGCCGGAAAAGCTCGAAAAGGTCGCCGCCGAAATCGCCGAGGACGGTGGCCGTGCGCACTGGCAGGCCTGCGATATCCGCGATGAAGAAGCGGTGAAACAACTGGTCAGGGAGCTGATCGCCGAGCACGGGCCGATTCATGGACTGGTCAACAATGCGGGCGGCCAATACCCGTCGCCGCTGGCCTCGATCAATCAGAAAGGTTTCGAAACCGTGCTGCGTACCAATCTGGTCGGCGGCTTTCTGATGGCGCGGGAAGTGTTCAACCAGTCGATGAGCAAACACGGCGGCAACATCGTCAACATGCTCGCCGACATGTGGGGCGGCATGCCCGGCATGGGTCATTCGGGCGCGGCGCGTGCGGGCATGGATAACTTCACCAAGACCGCCGCGTTCGAATGGGGTTATGCCGGCGTGCGGGTCAACGCTGTGGCGCCGGGCTGGATCGCCTCAAGCGGCATGGACACTTATGAAGGTGCGTTCAAAGCGGTGATTCCGACCCTGCGCGAGCATGTGCCACTCAAGCGCATCGGCACCGAATCGGAAGTCAGCGCGGCGATCGTGTTTCTGCTCAGCCCGGCGGCGGCGTTCATCAGCGGCAGCACCTTGAAAATCGATGGTGCGGCCAGCCTTGGCAGTCGCGCGTGGCCGCTGCACAAGGCGACTCACAGCGAGTCGTTCAATGGTTTTCACCGGGCGTACCTTCCGGATGTCCTCAAGGACAAGGAGTAAGCCATGCCGCAGATCCAGTCCCAACTCGACCCGCACAGTGAGGCCTTCGCCGGTAATCGGGCGGCGATGCTTGCGGCCATCGAGCAAGTGCAGCAGCTCGAACAAAACCTGCTGAACAAAGCGGCCGAAGCGAAGGAGAAGTTCGACAAACGCGGGCAATTGCTCCCGCGCGAACGCTTGAACCTGCTGCTCGATCCCGGCGCACCGTTTCTGGAACTGGCCAGCCTCGCCGGTTACAAGCTGCATGACGACAAGGACGGCAGCGCGGCCGGTGGCGGACTGATCGCCGGCATCGGTTATGTCTCCGGTATCCGTGCAATGGTCGTGGCGAATAACAGTGCGATCAAGGGCGGCACGATCTCGCCGAGTGGTCTGAAAAAATCCCTGCGCCTGCAACAGATCGCCCAGGAAAACAAACTGCCGGTGATCACCCTCGCCGAAAGCGGCGGCGCCAACCTCAATTACGCCGCCGAGATTTTCGTCGAAGGCGCGCGCAGTTTTGCCAATCAGGCGCGCATGTCGGCACTGGGTTTGCCGCAGATCACCGTGGTCCATGGCTCGGCCACGGCCGGCGGCGCCTATCAGCCAGGCCTGTCGGATTACGTGGTGGTGGTGCGCGGCAAGGCCAAGCTGTTTCTCGCCGGACCGCCGCTGCTCAAAGCGGCGACCGGCGAAGTCGCCACCGATGAAGAACTCGGTGGCGCCGAGATGCACGCGCAGGTCGCCGGCACGGCTGAATACCTGGCGGAAAACGATGCCGATGGCGTGCGCCAGGTGCGTGAAATCCTCCGCATGCTGCCGTGGAACGAGCAACTGCCATGGCTGCCGGAGCCGCAATACAAAGAGCCGCTCTACCCGATCGAAGAACTGCTCGGCTTGATCCCTGACGATCCGAAAAAGCCTTACGACGTGCGCGAAATCATCGCGCGTATTGCCGATGAATCGTGCTTTCTCGAATTCAAGGGCGAGTTCGATCAGCAAACCATCTGCGGCCAATTGAAGATCCAGGGTCGGGCCTGCGGTTTCATCGGCAACAACGGACCGATCACCCCGAACGGCGCGAGCAAGGCAGCGCAGTTCATTCAACTGTGCGATCAAAGCCAGACGCCGCTGCTGTTTTTCCACAACACCACTGGCTTCATGGTCGGCACCGAATCCGAGCAACAAGGCGTGATCAAACACGGTTCGAAATTGATTCAGGCGGTGGCGAATGCGCGGGTGCCTAAACTGACCATCGTCGTCGGCGGTTCCTACGGTGCCGGCAACTATGCGATGTGCGGACGCGGACTCGATCCGCGCTTTATCTTTGCCTGGCCAAACAGCCGCACGGCGGTGATGGGCGGCGCGCAGGCCGGCAAGGTTTTGCGCATCGTTACCGAGGCCAAACAACTCAAGGACGGCCTGGTGCCGGACCCGAAAATGCTCGACATGCTCGAACAGGTCACCGCGCAGAAACTCGACAGCCAGTCCACCGCGCTCTACGGCAGCGCCAATCTGTGGGATGACGGGCTGATCGATCCACGCGACACGCGCACCCTGCTCGGCTATTTGCTGGACATCTGCCACGAAGCCGACATTCGCACGCTGCAACCCAACAGCTTCGGCGTCAGCCGGTTCTGACCGCCACGGATCCTACGGAGAACAATAAAAAATGATCTTCACCCCGGAACACGAAGCCTTGCGCCGTACCGTCCGCCAGTTCGTCGAGCACGAGATCAATCCGCACGTCGACGAATGGGAAAAGGCCGGCCGCTTTCCGATCCACGAGATTTTCCGCAAGGCCGGCGATCTCGGTTTGCTGGGCATTTCCAAACCGGAAAAATTCGGCGGCATGGGCCTCGATTACAGCTATTCGATTGTCGCCGCCGAAGAGTTCGGCACCATTCATTGCGGCGGCATTCCGATGTCGATCGGCGTACAGACCGACATGTGCACCCCCGCCCTCGCCCGCTTTGGCTCCGATGAATTGCGCGACGAATTCCTGCGCCCGGCCATCACCGGCGAGCAGGTCGGCTGCATCGGCGTTTCCGAAGTCGGTGCCGGCTCCGACGTCGCCGGGCTGAAAACCACTGCGCGCAAGGACGGTGACGACTACGTGATCAACGGCAGCAAGATGTGGATCACCAACTCGCCGAGCGCCGACTTCATCTGCCTGCTGGCGAACACTTCGGACGACAAACCGCACATCAACAAGTCGCTGATCATGGTGCCGATGAACACAGCGGGGATCAGCCTCAGCTCGCACCTGGACAAACTCGGCATGCGCAGCTCGGAAACTGCCCAGGTGTTTTTCGACGACGTGCGCGTGCCGCAGCGCAATCGCATCGGCCACGAAGGCGCCGGGTTCATGATGCAGATGTTGCAGTTTCAGGAGGAACGCCTGTTCGGCGCGGCGAACATGATCAAGGGCCTGGAATATTGCGTCGACAGCACCATCGAGTACTGCAAGGAGCGCAAGACCTTCGGCAATGCGCTGATCGACAACCAGGTTATCCACTTCCGCCTCGCCGAATTACAGACCGAAATCGAATGCCTGCGCGCGCTGGTCTATCAGGCGACCGAGCAGTATGTGAAGGGTCAGGACGTCACGCGCCTGGCGTCGATGGCCAAGCTCAAGGCCGGGCGCCTCGGCCGCGAAGTCAGCGACAGCTGCCTGCAATATTGGGGCGGCATGGGTTTCATGTGGGACAACCCGGTGGCCCGCGCCTATCGCGATGTGCGTCTGGTGTCGATTGGCGGCGGTGCCGACGAAATCATGCTGGGGATCATCTGCAAACTGATGGGCATTCTGCCGGGGAAAAAGAAATGAGCAACCTGCCCGATTGCCAGACGCTACTGCTGGAAACGCATGGCGGCGTGTTGCACATCACCCTCAACCGCCCGGACAGCCGCAATGCGATGAGCCTGCAAATGGTCGCCGAATTGCGCGCGGTGTTCGCGGCAGTACGTGATGATCGCGCGGTTCGCGCCTTGGTCCTCAGCGGCGCCGGCGGGCATTTCTGCGCGGGTGGTGACATCAAGGACATGGCCAATGCGCGCGCGCAGGGCGCCGACGCCTACCGAGAGTTGAATCGCGCGTTCGGCGCCTTGCTCGAAGAAGCGCAGCACGCGCCGCAAGTATTGATCACGCTGTTGCAGGGCGCCGTGCTCGGTGGCGGCTTCGGTCTGGCGTGTGTCAGCGACATCGCCATCGCCGATCATCAGGCGCAATTCGGTTTGCCGGAAACCAGTCTTGGCCTGTTGCCGGCGCAGATCGCGCCGTTTGTCGTGCAGCGCATCGGCCTGACCGAGACCCGCCGGCTGGCGCTCACCGCTGCGCGTTTCGATGGTCACCAGGCGCGGCGTCTGGGCCTGGTGCATTTTGTCGAGCAGGATGCGCAGGCATTGGCCGAGCGCCTCGATGAGGTGCTGCAACATGTGCTGTGTTGTGCGCCGGAGGCGAATGCGATGACCAAGAAGTTGTTGTTGGCGAGTGCCGGGCAGCCGTCGAGTGAATTGCTCGATGAAGCGGCTCGATGGTTCAGCGAAGCGGTAACGGGGGACGAAGGAATCGAGGGCACGATGGCTTTTGTGCAAAAACGCAAACCGCGGTGGGCCACCTGAAAAACTTCGCGAGCAAGCCCGCTCCTACAGTTGGAATGCGTTTCCCCTGTAGGAGTGAGCCTGCTCGCGATGAGGCCTCCACATCCACCGCCAAAACCTCAGGAAACCCACCATGCCCACCCTGCAAAAAATCCTGATCGCCAACCGCGGTGAAATCGCCTGCCGCATCCAGCGCACCGCTCAGGCTCTCGGCTACCGAACCGTCGCCGTCTACAGCGACGCCGACGCCGATGCCCTGCACGTAAAAATGGCTGATCAAGCCGTGCACATCGGCCCGGCGCCCGTGCAAGAGTCCTACCTGAACATCCCGGCAATCCTCGATGCCGCCCGCCGCAGCGGTGCCGACGCGATCCATCCCGGTTACGGCTTTCTCTCGGAAAACGCCGGGTTCGCCCGCGCCTGCCAACAGTCCGGCCTGACGTTCATCGGCCCCAGCGCTGCAGCCATCGAACTGATGGGCAGCAAACGCCTGTCGAAAATAGCCATGCTCGACGCAGGCGTGCCGTGCATCGCCGGCTATCAAGGCGCCGAACAGGACGACGCAACCCTGCTGCGCGAAGCCGCACGCATCGGTTATCCGCTGATGATCAAGGCCAGCGCCGGCGGTGGTGGACGCGGCATGCGCCTGGTGCACGACGCATCCGAGTTGCCCGCGCAACTTCGCACTGCGCGCTCCGAAGCCCTGAACGGTTTTGGCAGCGACGAATTGATTCTCGAACAAGCATTGATCGAACCGCGCCACGTTGAAGTGCAACTGTTCGGCGATCAACACGGCAATCTGATTTACCTCGGCGAACGCGATTGCTCGATCCAGCGCCGCCACCAGAAAGTCATTGAAGAAGCGCCCTGCCCGGTGATGACTGCCGAACTGCGCCAGGCGATGGGCGAAGCGGCGTTGCAGGCCGGGCGCGCAGTGAACTACGTGGGCGCCGGCACCGTGGAGTTTCTGCTCGATGCGCGTGGACAGTTCTACTTTCTGGAGATGAATACCCGCCTGCAGGTCGAACACCCGGTGACTGAACTGATCACCGGGCTGGATCTGGTCGCCTGGCAACTGCTGGTGGCCGAAGGGCAGCCGTTGCCACTGACGCAAGATCAAGTGCAGCTCAGTGGCCATGCGATGGAGGTACGCCTTTACGCTGAAGATCCGGCGGCAGGTTTCCTCCCGCAAACCGGCCGCATACAAGCCTGGGAACCCGCGCAGCAGCATGGTGTGCGCATCGACCATGGCTTGCTTGAAGGTCAGGCTGTCAGCCCGTTCTACGACCCGATGCTGGGCAAACTGATTGCCCATGGCGCGACCCGCGAGGAGGCGCGGCGCAAACTCCTGCGCGCGGTGCAGGACACGGTGTTGCTGGGTGTACAAAGCAATCAGCGTCTGTTGGTCAGCTTGTTGCAGCATCCGCAGTTCGTCAGTGGCGAATTCAGTACAGCGTTCATCGCGCAACACTTCAGCGAGCATCCCTGCTTGCAGGCGCACGTGCCAAGTGCCGAGGCGCTGACCGTGGCGGCCATATTGTTCTACCAGACCGGCGCCCAGATGCATCGGCCCGCATTGAACGGATGGCGCAATAACGCCAGTGTTGCGCTGCATTATCGCCTGGGACTGGAGGAACAGAATTGGCCCTTGCAACTGCTCGCGCGCGCCGATGGCAACGTTCAGGTGCAGGTGGCAGAACAATGTTTCGAAGTGCGGATCATCGACTGCAGCCCTCACGCGGTGACACTCGAAATCGACGGCCTGCGCCAGCGTCACGCCTACCGTATCGAAGGCGAGCAGCTGTGGCTGTTCACCCATCCTGGCAACTTGCGGCTGGAGGACCGAACTCACGCCATCATCAGCAGTCAGACCAGCGTCAGTTCCGGCACCTTGAAAGCACCAATGGACGGTGCCATCGTCGACGTGCTGGTCAGCGAAGGCAGCCCGGTCAGCAAAGGTCAGTTGCTGGTGGTACTGGAGGCAATGAAAATGGAGCACCCGCTCAAGGCCGGCATCGATGGCGTGCTCAAGCGGGTGCAGGTCAAGGTTGGCGATCAGGTAAAAAATCGTCAGGTTCTGTTGCAGGTCGAGTAGTCACCCACACACAAGCGCTGGGTTTGACTACGCTCTGAATAATCAGGACGCGGAAATCAGGAACCCTGCGATGCCACATTGGCTGGTCATAGATCTGGAAGCCACCACCGACGAGGGTGGCTGGCCGGTCACGGAAATGGAAATAATCGAGATCGGCGCGACGCTGGTCGATCGTGCCGGGCGCGAGCAGGATCACTTTCAACGCTTCGTCAAACCGACGCGGCGCCCATTGCTGACACCGTTTTGTCGTGAACTCACGCACATCACCCAGGCCAATATCGATTCGGCGCAGCCGTTGAGTGAGGTCTGGCCGGCGTTCGAGCGTTGGCTCGCCCAGCATCAGAGCCGCCTCGAAGGCTGGGCCAGTTGGGGCGATTATGATCGCAAGCAGTTGTTGCAGGAATGGCAACGCCTGCACATCGACAGCGGTTTGAGCAAAGTGGCGCACATGAATCTCAAGCAGCGCTTCGCCAAGGCCCGACGCCTGGAGCGACCGTTGGGGCTGAACGGCGCGTTGCAACTCGCCGGGATGCAGTTCAGCGGTCAGCAACACCGGGCGCTGGAGGATGCGCGCAATACGGCGCGGTTACTGCCACTGGTTCTGCCACTTTAGGCGCGTGACGGCGCCAAAAGCCTTGTGCATACTGGCCGCCCCCTTTTTAGCCCTTTTCGAGGAATCGCCCATGTTTAAAGTCAACGAGTACTTCGACGGCACCGTCAAGTCGATCGCCTTTGGCACTGCTGAAGGCCCTGCGACCATCGGCGTCATGGCCCCGGGCGAATACGAATTCGGCACCAGCCAACGTGAAATCATGCACGTGGTGTCGGGCGCACTGACAGTCAAACTGCCGGACAGCAGCGACTGGGAAACCTTCGCCGCCGGCAGCCAGTTCAACGTTCCGGCCAACAGCAAGTTCCAGCTGAAAGTCGCGGTCGACACCGCTTACCTGTGCGAATACCGCGGCTAAACCCGCGGGTTCCACAGCGCAAAAAAATGCCCGTGGCGTAAAGACACGGGCATTTTTTATGGCAGCGACGTTTACTCGAGCACTTCCACCGACATGCCCACTTCAAGTCGGCCATTACTGTCATTCACCAGGTTCTGACCGAACATCGCACCATCTGCCTGAGCACGGTACTTCTGCAGCGTCGCCAGCGGCTCGCGGTCAGCACTGCGCTCGCCGGTTTGCGGATCAATGGTGGTGAGAATGCAGCGCGAGCAGGATTTGACGATGCGGAACTCGACATCGCCAATGCGAATACGCTTCCAGCCATCTTCGGCGTAAGCCTCGCTGCCTTCGATCACCAGATTCGGTCGGAAACGCAGCATTTCCAAAGGTCGCCCGACCTTTTGCGCAAGGTCCTGCAGCGACGCCTCGCCGATCAGCAGCAGCGGAAAGCCGTCGGCGAACGCAACCTGATCATCGTCCTTGCCGAAACCTGACTGCGTGGAGCGCGCGCGATCCAGCGGCACCTGTACCAGGCGGGTCGGTTTACCGATGAAGTCACTGACCCAACGCGCCGCCTCATCACCAGCGTCCGGCACGCGCAGGGTGTCACGCCAAATGGTCACGCCGCGCAGTTCGGCGTCATCGCCGGGCAAGGCAATGTCGATGGCAGACTGTTCAGGAGCGCGGAGGGTCAGCCCACCCTGAGCATTCCACAGGGCCGACAACTGGCTCATTTTCGCTTCAGCGCGCTGGGTCAGGAAGCGGCCGCTGGCTTCGTCCACGAGCATCCAGCGTCGGTCGCCATCAAGCCCCAGCTTGTCGAGATCGACGCTTTGCAGCACATCGACTTTGCCGGATTTCAACGGGTAACGATAAAGCGCGCTCAGACGCAGCATGGCCAGCTCCCTGGAGGATAAAGACGCCACCCTATACGAGCTGGTTCAGGGAATCAAAGAGCAAAGACTGTAGGAGTGAGCCCGCTCGCGATAGCGGTGTAGCAAGCAATGACTCGGGGCTGACACCCCGCTATCGCGAGCAGGCTCACTCCTGCACAGGGTGTGTGATCAGGCCGGGACTTCGTCGAGCATCAGGCGCTGGCGCACCACGTCGACCAGTTTGTCCGGCTGGAACTTGGAGAGGAAATTGTCGCAACCGACCTTCTTCACCATCGAGTCGTTGAAGCTGCCGGACAGCGAGGTATGCAGCACCACATACAGGCCGCGCAGACGCGGATCATTGCGAATTTCGGTGGTCAGACGGTAACCGTCCATTTCCGGCATTTCCGCGTCGGTGAAGATCATCAGCAGCTTGTCGGTCATGTTCACGCCGGTGTCGGCCCAGGCCTTGAGCATGTTCAACGCCTTCAGGCCGTCGCTGGCAATGTGCATTTTTACCCCGAGCTGGCCAAGGGTGTCGCGCAATTGCGAAAGCGCCACATTGGAATCGTCCACCAACAGCACTTCGCGGCCACGGGCACGCTCCAGCACTGGATCTTCGAGCTTTTCGCGGGAGACTTTGGCGTTGTACGGAACGATCTCGGCGAGAACTTTTTCGACGTCGATGATTTCCACCAGTTGATCGTCAACCTTGCTGATCGCGGTCAGGTAGTGCTGACGGCCAGCGCTGGTTGGCGGCGGCAGAATGGCTTCCCAGTTCATGTTGACGATGCGATCCACACCACCGACCAGGAAAGCCTGCACCGAGCGGTTGTATTCGGTGACGATGATCGTGCTGTTCGGCCCCGGCACCAGCGGGCGCATGCCGATCGCCTGGGACAGGTCGATCACCGGCAACGTCTGCCCGCGCAGATTGACCACGCCACAGACAAACGGGTGCCGCTGAGGCATCAGGGTCAGTTTCGGCAACTGCAGCACTTCCTGCACCTTGAACACGTTGATCGCGAACAATTGGCGCCCGGCCAGTCGAAACATGAGAATTTCCAGGCGATTCTCACCCACCAGTTGCGTGCGTTGGTCTACCGTGTCGAGAATGCCGGCCATCAATGACTCCTGGGCTTGTTCTGTTGATTTCACTAAGAGGGTTTATCGGCTGCGTGCGGCGAATCTTGATGACTGCTAAATTCGCATAGCAAAATGCCACATCCGACCATTGATGTCACATTAACATCATGGTTTACTGGCCCCCGTGATTTCATCTGCTACAGTCCTTGCGGCGCGACCTCGGTTTGCGTCCCAGGTTCCCGCGTCTAGGGGATTCCCCTACCCACAATCAGGCCCAACCTGATATTCGCGATATCCAATAGCCATTAATGTGACGCCATTCTCATTGCATGAACGGAGTCAGGCTATTGTGTGCGATCGCAGTTCAGTGGAAACACATCCTCTTGAAACCCCGAACTTGTGCACCTGCGCACCGGGGCGCGATCTCGCGACGGTTCATGATCGTCGACACACACGGCATTCCCTCATCAGACATGACGTGGTGGAGATAAGCATGCCAATCGACCGTAAAGAGTGGGCCCAGCGGTTCCCCGAATTTCTTGTCGAGGCGGAAACGCTGCTGGCCAAGTCCGAAGAGTGCCTCAGCCACCTGCAATTGATCAGCAACGACAAAGATGCCATCGATTGCATGCTTACTACCCTCCTCAAGCTCGCGGGCAGAGCCCAGGCTTTGGCCCTGGAAGCTGTTTCCGAGTTTTCCCTGCACATTTACGGCTTGCTCAACCTCGCGCAGGATCATGTCGACCTGCACGAACAGGCGCTCGCGGCCTTGAAAGACTGCTTCACGCTGATGGCCTGGCAGCTCGAACTGGTTGATCAGAACACCGGGCAATTGAGCCTGGATGACAGTGAACAGACCTCGTTGCTCGAGGCCTTCGCCTTCCAGGTCGGCCAGACTCGCTTTCAACCGGTACCCGCGTCACAGCCTTTGTCACTTATGTCCTATTCAGAGCGACAGGCCTGACCGAACGTGCATGTCGTAATTGAAATGTTCATACCTGCCAGCGACAAGACCCATTAAATAACCCACCTGATCAGAGCGGATATTTTCCAGCAGGCCTCAGGGTTTTCCTGTGTCCAGGCAACCCAACTTCGGACACGTAACGATATCTATCGAACTCGATAAACTGACTTTTTCCATTATGGAACTTACGTCCAACATGTCGTATTTCCTGACTCATTGGACATATATGGCAAACGCGACCAACGGTATCTTAAGTGGTATTATGCCGACCGTTAGTTGCTTTCAATTTAATGGCACAGTGACTTCAGAGATCGACATCCAGCGAAGTTGACGGTCAATACCGCTCACTGAAGCCTGTTGAAATCAATAATATATTTGTCAGCATTTCCAGACAGAGACCCGTCAGCCTTCGGCAGGTCTACCCGCAGCGAACATCCATTGGCTCCATCCGTTATGTACGCCAGCCTCAAGTCAATCTCTACATGGCCACCCTCCCGGGAAAATGCCCGCCGGTTCACCCTCATATTGTGTGTGCTCGCGGCACTGGGCAGTCTGCTGACCTATGGTTTTTCCCTGCCACTTTACTTCGGGTTGCTGTCGCTCAACATCGCGGCCACGGCTTGTGTATGGGTGCAATATCGGCTGTCGCGCAAATCGATAAAGTTTCAGCCGCAGGAACTCGCTGATCGCTTGCTCGAAGTCCAGGAAAACGAGCGCCATCGCCTCAGCCGCGAATTGCACGACGACATTGGCCAGTTGCTGACCGCCGCCAAACTGCAAAGCGAATGGCTCAAGCGGCGGCTGCCGGAAGATTTGCAAGAGCACTGCACAACGCTTTGCGACACGCTGGAAGAAACCCTCAACAAGGTGCGCGATGTTTCGGCGATCCTTAACCCGCGCCAATTGACCAGCCTTGGCCTGGAGGCCAGCCTGCGCGCGCACCTGCTCAAGACACTGGCCAACACCCCGGTGCACTGGAGCCTCGATTGCCAGCAGCGCCTCAACGGTATTCCTGAAGAAATGGCGGTTGCCGCGTTTCGTATCGCGCAGGAAGCCGTGACCAATATCCTGCGTCACGCCCAGGCGAAAAATCTGCTGATACGCGTGCAGCGACTGCCTCAGGGACTGACGCTGATGATCACCGATGATGGCCAGGGATTTGCGCCAGCCGCCAATCCGGGACGAGAAGGACAACGGGGCATGGCCGGGATGGCCGAACGTATCGAGCAATTGGGTGGCACGCTGAGCGTCACCAGTGAGCCTGGCAATGGCACTCGGATCGAAGCACTTTTCCCCTGGGCGCCCCGGGCACTCGAGCGGGCCAGTACGAATAAGGTTATGCGTTGACTTGTAACTTACTTCTGGTGGATGACCACTCGCTGATCAGGGCCGGCGTTCGCGCTCTGGTATTGGATATTCCCGGTTACGCAGTAATCGGCGAAGCCAATGACGGCTCGCAACTGCTCGAAATGGTCGAGCAGTTGCGTCCCGACATCGTGCTTCTGGATATTTCCATGAAGGAAACCGGCGGCCTCGAAGCCCTGCAACGGCTCAAACGCGTGCGCCCGCAAAGCAAAGTGCTGATTCTGTCGATGCACACCGACCCTGCGCTGATCATGCAGGCGCTGGAGTCCGGCGCCCACGGTTATCTTCTGAAGGACACCACTGCCACCGAACTCGAACACGCGCTGGAAGCCTTGCGCAACGGCGAGCGTTATTTGAGTCCGGCGATCGCCCACACGGTGATCACCCAGGCGTTGACCCGGAATCAGAAGCAGCAACCGGAAGTGGCCGACTCGCATAATCTGACGGCGCGTCAGCTGGAAATTCTCCGGCTGATCGTGCGCGGCAAATCCACCCGGGAAATTGCCAACGGCCTCGGTCTGAGCATCAAGACTGTCGAGACCCACCGCTCGCAGATCATGAAACGCCTGCAAATCTACGATGTGGCGGGCCTGGTGCTGTTCGCCGTGCGCGAGCAGATCATCAGCCTTGATGATTGACCGACGGTTTGCCGCCCAACAGCGGTGAACCCTTGGGCAAATGCACCCGCAACGCCGCCGGACGCGCTTCAAAGCGCATGCTGTCGCCCTCCAGCGGTTCGCCGTCAAGATTGATATAAAGCCCCTCGGCCACCTTGATCTCGACCCACGGCAAGCGAGTGCGGACGAACATGTTGTCGATGCCGAAGCCGTCGCTCAGCAGGTTCTTCAATGTCCCGACCAACTCCTGTGGCGCGGGCAGGATACTGATATCGAGCATCCCGTCATCGACCAACGCCTGCGGACACAGCACGTGCCCGCCACCGGCCTGGCGACCGTTACCGATGCCCAACGCCAGCAGGTCGCCACGCCAATGGAAATCCGGCCCTTGCAGCTCACCATGGGCGGCGTGCAGCTCACTGAATCGCGACAATCCGGTGAACAGGTAGGCAGCGCCACCCAAGACCTTTTTCAGGTCTTCCGAGGTGTTGGCGGTGACCTGACTGCCGAAACCGCCCGTGGCCATATTAAGGAAGATCTGCCCGCCCACTTCGCCCAGATCGATAGCCGATGGCGGTGTATCAAGCAGTTCAAGCGCCTCGGCCGGCTCCAGCGGGATACCCGCCGCACGAGAAAAATCGTTGGCCGTGCCCAGCGGCAATAGCACAAGGCTGGCCTTATGGGGTTGTTGCGCAAGGGCTTCGGCGATGTCGCGCAAGGTGCCATCACCGCCGCCGGCAATAATTTGCGTGTACCCCGCCTCCAGCGCCTCCGTCACCAGACGTTGCGCATCGCCGGCTTCCCAGGTCAGTCGAACCGCCAGCTCCCAGCCTTTCTCGCGCTTGGCCTCGACGGCGGCACGTACCGACTCGTTGAGTGCCTGCTTGCCATGCAGAATCAATAGCGCCCTTCGCTCACTCATAACAGTCACTCCGACAATGGTTGGGTCATGAGATATCCGACCCTCGAAGCGCACAAAAAAGTCGCTGGAATCGCAATTAATTCAAGCGTCTGGCCGTGGCGTCCTACAGGGTGGTATTTATTCTTACAAAAAATGCGGAAACGGCTTAATTGACCAGGCTTTGTGTCTAGTCCACCGTGTGTCGGCGCTATCAATCTGCAACCCAACAATACACAAGGATGTGCATGTAATGAGTGGATACACCTTCACGACTATCGACAATCAATCGGGCGACATCCGTTGCCAACGTCAACTCGAAGCAGAAGGCGGATGCGCTCATGCAAAGCGTTGATGCCAGAAAACCAGTGAGTCAGACCGTACCCGTCAGTGACTGTCACCTGCTGCATAAAACCGATACCAAAGACCGCGCCAAAACCACTGGAGACTTCGCTATGGAACCTCGATTTGCCGAGCTTGAAACCCATCTCAAGTACATTCGACGCGACATGGACGAAGTCAGAGGTGACGTCAAATCGATCAAGCATCGTCTTGCCTATGCGGCAGGGGCAACCGCAGTGGTATTGGGTCTGCTGGGCTGGGTGGCCAACAGCCGTTTTGATCAGTTGGTGACGCTCGTGGGCTGAATGTCCGGAGTGCTGGCGCCG
Organism: Pseudomonas helmanticensis; assembly: GCF_900182985.1. Lineage (NCBI taxonomy): Bacteria > Pseudomonadati > Pseudomonadota > Gammaproteobacteria > Pseudomonadales > Pseudomonadaceae > Pseudomonas > Pseudomonas helmanticensis. Next base: position 408,536 of record NZ_FXUY01000002.1, read on the forward strand.
GTTGTTTGCAACCGGCACGGCACTCACGGCAGCGAGTTTCAACCGAGAAGATCGCTCATCGGGATGAAACCCACCTCATCACCGGCCACCAGCGTTCTTCCTTCCAGCACCTCGACAAGACCATCGGCCCAGGCAGCACTGCGCAGGACACCGGAGCTTTGATTGCGGTAAATGATTGCCCGCCCCTGCTCAAGACGACCGCGCAAATATTCCCGCCGGTTGCCTGCTTGTGGCCAGTCGAAGCCCGCAGGCACCTTGAACTTCAGCGGTTCGAGATCCTTCACACCTTGCCGGCGCAACAGATAAGGGCGAGTCAGCAAGGCGAACGTCACCAGCGTCGACGCCGGGTTCCCTGGCAAACCGATCACTGGCACATTGCGAAAATGGCCGACGGTCAATGGTTTGCCGGGCTTGATCGCAAGCTTCCATAACGCCAGCTCACCCTCCTCCCGCAACGCGATGCCAAGAAAGTCGGCCTCGCCGACCGACACGCCGCCGGTGGAAAGAATCAAGTCAACGTCCTGCAGTTCGCCCAGGCGGGTTCGGGTGGTGGCCAGATCATCCGGAAGAATACCGGCATCGATCACCTCACACCCAAGCCGCTGCAACCAACTGCACAGCACCACGCGATTGCTGTTGTAGATCTGCCCCGGGCCTAACGCCTGCCCCGGTTCGACCAGTTCATCCCCGGTCGACAGCACCGCCACACGGACCTTGCGCACGACATTGAGCCCGGCACAACCCAACGATGCAGACAAGCCCTGCTCGATCGGGCCGAGCCGGGTTCCAGCCTCAAGGATCAATTCACCGACCGTGGTCTCCTGACCTTGCGGACGGATGTTCTGTCCTGCGGCCATCGTCTCGATGAAACGTACCCGGCCATCGGCCTGGACCTCGGCGTTTTCTTGCATCTCGACGCAATCTGCACCCGCTGGAACCGGCGCACCGGTAAAAATCCGCGCGCAGGTTCCCCGCTGCAAAGGCTCGGGCGCCTGACCGGCAAAAACCTTCTGGCTGACCGGCAGCGGTGCGCCCGTCCAGTCGGCCAGATTCAGGGCATAGCCATCCATGGCGCTGTTCGGCCACGGTGGCAGATCAAGGGTCGAAATCAGATCCTCGGCCAGCACCCGTCCCTGAACCTCGGCCAGCGGCAAGTATTCACGCTCGCTGATGGGCGAGGCCGCGGCCAGTTCCAGCAAGCGCGCCAACGCCGCCTCGACGGGCATCAGGCTAGCGGTCTTGCCCGGCTTACCCACGGGATTCACAAGGCGCCGCCTGTTTCAGATGCGTAACGAAATTGCACGGGCGGTGTCGAGCATCGAGCTGTTCGCCAAGAATGCCGTCCCAACCTGTACGCACCGCGTTGGTCGAGCCCGGCAAGCAGCAAACCAGCGTACCGTTGGCCAGCCCCGCGAGTGCGCGCGATTGCACGGTAGAGGTGCCGATGTCGGCTACCGAAATCTGCCGGAACAGTTCGCCGAAACCATCCACTTGCTTGTCGAGCAGGCACGCTACCGCTTCCGGCGTGCTGTCGCGACCAGTGAAACCGGTGCCGCCAGTGATCAGCACCACTTGCACGACATCGTCGGCAATCCAGTTGGCGACTTGCGCACGAATTTTGTAGAGATCATCTTTGAGCAAGACCCGCTCCGCCAGAAGGTGACCAGCCGCCGTCAAGCGGTCGACGAAGACCTGGCCTGAGGTGTCGGTTTCCAGGGTACGGGTATCACTGACAGTCAGTACCGCTATATTGAGCGGCACGAAAGGTACATCAGCCTTGGCTTTCATAGGCTCGTCCAGTTGTAGGAGAAACAGCCCGGTGTTATATCACAGCGCCCCATTTTTTCGCCGCCCCCGTGGAGAGCTGCCATGCCCCTGAATACGCAATTGCCACCCTGCTCCATTCTGCTCCTGGCAGGCGGACGCGGCCAACGCATGGGCGGCCAGGACAAAGGACTGGTGGAGTGGCTGGGCGAACCGTTGATTGCCCATCTGCACCGCCAGGTGCGGGCGCTGACTGATGACCTGATCATCTCGTGCAACCGCAATCGTGAGCGTTATGCACCGTTTGCCGATCAGTTGGTCACAGATGACGAAGGCGGATTTCCCGGGCCGTTGGCCGGTATCCTTGCGGGCCTGAACGCCGCCCGCCACTCGCACCTGCTGGTGTTGCCATGCGATGTTCCGCGCATTGACGCAGCGCTGCTGCAAAGCATGCGCGAGACCGCCAGGCAGAATCCTGAAAAACCTTTAATGTTGCGCCATGACGAACATTGGGAACCGTTGCTGTGTGTGATTCCGGTCGCCCTTTTGCCTGCATTCGAAGAGGCCTGGAACAGCGGTGAGCGCAGTCCTGGCCGGGTCATGCGCAACCTCGGCGCCTGTGCACTGGAATGTCCTGACAATGACCCGCGACTGGCCAACCTCAATACCCCCGAACTGTTAAATTCGCACAACACTGTGTCAGACTGACAGCACTCAAGGAACTCTCACGCCTTGTATACGTCTCAAGCTCAGTAACCAAAAGAATTCCCATTCGGAGACACACCCATGACTCAACGGACCCTCGCCACTTTCATGCTCGCACTGGGCCTGGCTACCCTCGCTGGTTGCTCGTCGCCTACAGTGATCACCTTGAATGACGGTCGCGAAATCCAGGCCGTCGACACCCCGAAATACGATGACGATTCGGGCTTCTACGAGTTCAAACAGCTGGACGGCAAAGAAACCCGCATCAACAAGGATCAGGTTCGTACCGTTAAAGAGCTGTAAGCTCTGGGTCGACACCGGATACAGAAAAGCCCGCATTATTGCGGGCTTTTTCATGGGCGCTGGAAAGTGGACTCACCTCACCACTGCAAAGTGATCCGGCTCTCGAATTGCCGTTCTTCACCCGTCACCGGATCGATAAATCGCAGCCCCTGCGCCAGAAGCTTGAGCGGATTGGCGTAGTCATCCTCGACGTCTTTCAGCACATCCGGATAAAACGGATCGTTGCAGATGCTCGCGCCAAGGGCGGTCATGTGCACACGCAGTTGATGCTTCTTGCCGGTCACCGGGAACAGCCCATAACGCCAGAGTTCACCGTTTTTTTCACGGACTTCCACCGCTGTTTCGGTATTACTGACACCCGGCCCTTCCTGCATGCGAAAGAACGGCTGGCCATCGACCAGGCGGCTTTTGTGGATCAGTGGAAAATCAAGATCGGGCAAGGCCGGGGCAATCGCCTCGTAACGCTTGTCGATCTGCCGTGTCGGGAACAGCGACTGGTAGGCCGAGCGGGTTTGCGGATTGGCCGAGAAAATCACCAGCCCCGCCGTGTGCCGATCGATCCGGTGCAGCGGCACCAGATGGGGGTTGTCCAACCGCCGAATCAAGCGCCGCAGCAGGGTTTGCTCGACATACTCGCCGGCGGGTGTCACCGGCAGAAAATGCGGCTTGTCGGCCACCACCAGATGTTCATCGGCATAGAGAATTGACTCGACCACCGGAATCGGTTTTTCGTCCGGCACTTCGCGGAAGTAGTGAATCCGCAGACCTTCCTTGTACGGCAGATCCAGCGTGATCGGCTGGCCCTGACCATCGAGTACCCGACCGCGGGCAATCCGGTCCAGCCATTGCTCGCGACCAATCGCACTGAAATGCTCGCACAGGCAATCGAGCACGGTCAGCCAGGAACCGGGCGGCAGGTACAGCGTGCTGGCCTGATTCTGAGCAGCAGAGAAAGTAGAGGTGGACATACGCGAATTCGAATCCTCAAGACAGGCCGGCATTATCCAACACCGACGGAAACGAACCTAGCGCAGAATCCTCAGGCGGGAATCGATTTGAGCGCCGCGGCCTCGGTGAACTCCTTTAGCCAGCGCAGCACATCGACGGCCTCCCAGCGTCCCGGGTCATACAAGGCGTACAGCAAACCCTGATAGCCGACCACATCGAGTTGCCGGTGGTAACCGGCACGCTGGAACAAGGCTTCGATCTCGGCAAAACAGGTGTTGAAATGCAGTTTGTTGAACGGCGTCTTGCCTTCCGTGACCAGCCCGTCCAGGCGCAATTCGAGGACGGCCTCGCGCACCACGTCAACCGACATCCGGTTCACGCTGTTCTTCAACTGTTCGACATTGACCACGGTTCATCCCTCTGACGCAATTACTGTATGAACATACAGTAACTGAATAAACCGCAAAGTGCCAAGGGATGGATGCGCGGTGACGACCAGCGGGGGCACGTTGCGAAAATCGCTCAGCGCAGGAACGCCACGACTTGATCGGCGCTGAACGGCCAGTCCAGTTCCGCACCGGTATCGACCCGACGCAGTACCGGGATGCGCAGGCTGTAAGCCTCGAACCAGCGCTCGTCTTCAGCGATGTCTACCAGCTCGACCAGCAGACCATGCTCGACAAAAGGCATCAGCTCGGCTTCAGCCACTTCACAGAGATGGCACCCCAGGGTGCCGAACAGCTGACATTCAGGAGGCATGTGCGCTCAACCAACAATTAATTCGCCCATTCTAGGCTCGCCTCCAAATGCCGTCGACCCGCTACCGCCCAAAGGCTCAAGCGCTGCACGCGCAAAACCCTGACGCACATCAGTTGGCAGAAATGGCAATTACGCGATCCTCCCGGACTTTTTGCCTCTACGCTTGAGAAGCTTGAGCCTGACATCGGAGTGTCCCGTGTTTGCCAATCTGTTGATCATCCTCGCCTCGTCCCTCGTGGTGATTGCCCTGTTCCGGCGCCTGCGCCTGCCACCGGTTCTGGGTTACCTGTGCGTCGGATTGCTGGTCGGGCCGAGTGCCTTCGACTGGGTCAATGAGAGCGAACACCTGCCCGATGTGGCTGAACTGGGCGTGGTGTTCCTGCTCTTTTCGCTGGGGTTGGAGTTCTCCCTGTCGAAGATGATTGCACTGCGTCAGGTGGTGTTTCGTCTGGGCAGTCAGCAGGTGTTGATCAGCACGGCGTTGCTGGGTTCGCTGCTGATGCTGCTGGGTATGCCGCTGACGCCTGCGCTGTTGCTCGGCGCAGGGCTGTCGTTGTCGTCTACGGCCATCGTTACCAAAGAGCTGGGCAGCCTCGGCGAGGTATTCAGCAGTCACGGCCAGAATGCGGTCGGCGTTTTACTGTTTCAGGACGTCGTCGCCGTGTTGCTGCTGACGCTGGTTCCGGTGTTTGCCGGCAGCAGCGACCAGGCCTGGTATTGGGCTTTACCGCTGACCCTGGCAAAAACTGTGGTGCTGTTTGTCGGGCTGCTGCTGGCCAGTCGCTGGTTGCTACCACGGCTGTTCCATGAAGTTGCCGCGTCGCGCTCGGCGGAATTATTCGTGCTGCTGGCGCTGGTGATCGTACTGCTGACAGCATGGCTCACGCATTTGCTGGGCTTGTCGCCTGCTCTGGGGGCTTTCCTCGCCGGCATGTTGCTGGGTGAAAGCCACTATCGGCATCAGATCGAGGCGGACATTCGGCCGTTCCGCGACATTCTGCTCGGGGTGTTTTTTGTCAGCATCGGCATGCTGATCAATCTGCAATTGTTCGTCAGCCACAGCCTGTTGATCCTCGGCCTGACGCTGGGACTGATGATCATCAAGGGCATCGTCGTTGCGCTGCTGGTGAAGTGGCGCGGCAGTGACAGTGAAACGGCATGGCGCAGTGGCCTGGCGTTGGCGCAGGGTGGCGAATTCTGTTTTGCCTTGATGGCACAGATGCAGCAGAACAGCCTGATGCCCAATGAACTGGGCGCTCTGCTGCTCGCAGCGACATTCTGCTCGATGCTGCTGACCCCGCTGTTATTGCGCGCCGCACCACGCCTCGCTGCGGCCTTGCACCGCAAGCCCAATCAGGAAGCGCAGATCGAGGAGATCAGCGCGCTCAATGCTGGCCTCGATAAACATGTGGTGATTTGCGGGTACGGCCGGGTCGGCCAATCCATCGGCCGTTTCATGCGCAACGCCCGGCAACCTTTCATTGCGCTGGACAATGATCCGGTACGAATACAGGAAGCCGCCTCGGGCGAAAGCGACGTGCACTACGGCGACTCATCGCGCGGCGATCTGTTGACCGCTGTCGGTCTGTTGCGCGCGAGGTTACTGGTGATCGCCGTCGACCAGAGTGATGTGGCCCTGCGCATCCTCAAGGAGGCGCGCCGGCTCAACGCGCACGTGCCGATTCTGGTGCGCACCCGCGACGACAGCCAATGGGCTGAACTGAAAGCCGCCGGCGCCACCGAAGTGGTGCCGGAGCTGCTGGAATCGAGCCTGATGCTCGCCTCTCACGCGCTGATCATGCTCGGACTGCCGGCGCATCAGGTGCAGGAGAAAGTCGATCAGGTGCGTATCGATCGCTATCGCCTGCTGCACGGCTTCTACCCGGGAGCCGTCGATGAGGAGACTTAATCCTGGCTCACCGCGCCGATCTTGTGCAGTGACAGATCGGCGCCGTAATACTCTTGTTCCTGACTCAGGCGCAGCCCGTGCAGCGCCTTGATCGCGCCGTAGACCACGAACCCGCCGAGCAGCGCCACGGCGACACCCAGCGCGGTGCCGAGCAACTGGCTGATGAGGCTGACGCCGCCGATGCCACCCAGCGCAGTCTGGCCGAATATGCCGCAGGCAATCCCGCCCCACACGCCACACAAACCGTGCAATGGCCAGACACCCAGCACATCGTCGATGCGCCATTTGACCTGCGCAGCGGTAAAGCACCAGACGAACAATGCACCGGCAATCGCTCCGGTCACCAGGGCGCCGACCGGGTGCATCAAATCAGAACCGGCACAGATCGCCACCAAGCCAGCCAACGGGCCGTTGTGCAGAAAACCCGGGTCGTTGCGCCCGACGAGCAGCGCCGCCATGGTGCCGCCGACCATCGCCATCAACGAGTTGACCGCGACCAGACCACTGACGCCCTGCAACGTCTGCGCACTCATCACGTTGAAGCCGAACCAGCCGACAATCAGAATCCACGAACCGAGCGCCAGAAACGGAATGCTCGACGGCGCGAATGCGACCAGTCGTCCGTCGCGATAGCGGCCGTTGCGCGGGCCCAGCAACAGCACGGCGGCCAGCGCCAGCCAGCCGCCCATGGCGTGCACCACCACCGACCCGGCGAAATCATGGAAGGCTGCACCGAACTGCAACGTCAGCCAGGCTTGCAGGCCATAGTTGCCATTCCAGATCATGCCTTCGAAAAACGGGTAGATGAAGGCCACGATCAATGCTGTGGCGCACAGCTGCGGAACGAAGCGCGCTCGTTCGGCAATGCCGCCGGAAATAATCGCCGGAATCGCCGCAGCAAAGGTCAGCAGGAAGAAAAACTTCACCAGTCCATAACCATGATCGGCATTCAGTACAGCCGCTGGCTGCATGAACGTCACGCCGTAGGAGATCCAATAGCCTATAAAGAAATAGGCCAGCGTCGAGACGGCGAAATCACTGAGGATTTTCGACAATGCGTTGACCTGGTTTTTCTGCCGGACCGTTCCGACCTCAAGAAAGGCGAAGCCGGCATGCATGGCCAGGACCATCACCGCGCCGATCAGAATGAACAACGTATTGGAGCTGTGAACCAGCGTGTCCACAGCGCTTTGCAGATTTTCCATGAATAGGCAGACCTGAAGGCTAAAAAGGCACCAAAGCGGTTCGTGCGCACATTTCATGCACCAAGTTGCGACCGCGCGGTCACCGAATGGAATTTCGGCTGAACCGTTTTGGCGCACGAGGTCGATGTGCTGACACCCACCGGGATTATTTGAGTTAAGGTTTTCCTGCATGCGCGCCCGGCAACAGCGCACGACTTGCGAGCGACGCACCACGACACAGCAAAAGTTGTACCAGTCATTTCTACTGAACCTTCGCGCAAGGCTCATACTCGAACGCTTCAGACGTCACTTACGGAGATCTACCCATGGCCAGCATCAAGGCAAAGACTGCTCAAGAAATCCTCATGAACGACTTCCAGACCCTGGTCGCCGACACCGAACGGTTGCTCGAGCACACCGCCACCCTGGCCGGCGATCAGGCGGATGAACTGCGCGAACAGATTCACGACAGCCTGTTGCGTGCCCGGGAAACTTTGAAGTTGACCGAAGACACCTTGCGCGAACGCGGTCAGGCTGCTGTCAGCGCGACTGAAGATTATGTCTCGGCCAATCCATGGCAATCGGTGGGCATCGCGGCCGGTGTCGGCTTTCTGATTGGCCTGCTGGCCACACGGCGCTGATCATGTCGATCGGTGAATCCGGCCCGACTGCGGGCACCGCCTCCTCCACCCGGCGCCTGGGCGCAGCCGTCCTCGGTCTGCTGCACAGCCATGTCGAATTGTTCGGCATCGAATTGCAGGAGCAAAAATCACGCACCGTCAGCCTGTTGCTGTTCGCAGGCCTGGCGCTGGTGTTTGCTCTGCTGTTGCTGGTGGGTTTATCGACACTGGTCATGATCATCTTCTGGGACACTTATCGCCTTGCCGCGATCATCGGTTTGTGCGTGTTTTATACCCTGGCTTCGATCTTCTGCGGGCTGCGCCTCAAGGCTGCAATCTTCGATGAGTCCTCGCCCTTCCACGGCACGCTCGAAGAGCTGGCCAACGACCGGGAGCGCCTGCTGCCATGAGCTTGCCTGAACTTCCACACAACAGCTCACGCCGGGAAATGCGCAAGGCACTGATTCGCTTGCGCATGGAAATGCACCGCCAGGAAATTCGTCATGAAGTCGGGCAAGTGCTGCAGCCATTGCAGCGCGTGCGCGGCATGACGCAAAACCTGCACGACGGTTTTGGTATCAAGCATGCGCCGTTGTGGGGCGTGGCCGCTGTCACGCTACTGGGCTTTCTCACCGGCAAAGGCGCAAAAAGCGGCGGCGTCGGTGGTCTGACCCGGTTGGTTCGACTGGGCACCAGCCTTGGCCCGTTGATCAAACTGGTGATGCAGAGTTCGAGCAAACGCTAAGCCGATACATCTGGCTACATTCTTGCACTGTCGCTGGGATGAACCTCTTTACCCGGAGGTTCAATCCCGCGCGCCTACCCGGTCGGCGGGGTTCAACCAGAACAAGAACGACTAAGGAGGCCTCGTGATCGACGGGCAACCGCTCGCCTGCTTTCAGCCTTTCATCGATACCGCCACCGGACGTATTGCAGGCGTCGAAGCATTGGGCCGCCTGCGCCAGCCTGATGGTCAACTGACGTCGGTCGGGCCGCTGTTCGCCGACCCGCGCATGCCAGCCATCGCCTTGCGCCGCCTTGACCGGCAGATCCGCGACAATGCCATAAGCCGTCTGCACGAAGCGCCGGCCGACTGGTTTCTCAGCCTCAACATGTCGCCGCGCTGGATCAGCCGTCTGCGCCCGGACCAGGCCCTGCCCAGCCTCAAGCAACTGGCTCGACACAACGTCGATCCGCAACGCATCGTGTTCGAAATCACTGAACTGGGCGGCAACGGCCAACGTCTGGCCGAGGTCGTTGCGCGTTATCGCGATGCTGGCGCGAGAATCGCCATTGACGATTTCGGTGCCGGCTATTCACAACTCGATCGCGTACTGGCGCTGCAACCGGACATCCTCAAACTCGACATGCGCCTGTTTCAGGCCGCCGCCCTTGGCGGGCCGAGCAGTGAGGTGGTCAAGGCACTCGCGCAGATGGCCGAGAAAACCGGCTGCTGGATCATCGCCGAAGGGGTCGAGACCGAAGCGCAACTGAATTTCGCCCTCGAATGCGGATCACGTTACGTGCAGGGTTTTCTCTTCGCCCGCGCGCAGGAAGCGTTCTTTGCCACCGATGCCTTCGTGCCGCGCTTCGCCGAACTGCGCCAGCGCTATGTGCAACAGAAACTCGCCGAGCGCGGGCGCTTGATGCAGATGCGCCAGCAACTCGGTGAATTGATGGCCATCCTGCAAGGCTGGGCCGGGGCGCATGCACCGCTCAGTGCATTACCACAACTGGAAGCCTTTCCCTGGCTGCTGCGCTTTTATCAGTGCGACCGCCACGGCACGCAACTGACCCCAAACCTTGAGTGGCGACACAACGGCTGGGTCGCCGATAACCGCTATCTGGGCCACAACTGGTCATGGCGTCCGTACTTCTATCACTTGCTCGCCGAGGGCTGGGAGGAGCGGCGCCTGACCCTGTCCAACACCTACCGCGACGCCACCAGCAATCAGTATTGCCTGACGGCCGGGCAGTTTTTCGATAACGGTGAGCGGCTGCTGTTGATCGACATTGACGCCGCAGGGTTGTAGTTCGGCTTGCAGGCATGCGCACGAACCGGGAAGCTAGGGCAACAGTCATCCTGACGGAGAGAATCAGCCTTGGATTGGCAAACCCTGCTCAACCGCGAACGCCTCGGCAAGCCGCTGCACAGCCCGCAAGAACTCGGCCGCAGCCCTTTTCACAAAGACCACGACCGCATCATCTTCTCCGGTGCCTTCCGCCGCCTGGGCCGCAAGACCCAAGTGCACCCGGTGTCGAGCAACGACCATATTCACACGCGTCTGACCCACTCGCTGGAAGTCAGTTGCGTGGGTCGTTCGCTGGGCATGCGGGTCGGCGAAACCCTGCGCAGCGCCCTGCCCGACTGGTGCGACCCGAGTGATCTGGGCATGGTGGTGCAATCGGCGTGTCTGGCCCACGACATCGGCAACCCGCCCTTCGGTCACTCCGGTGAAGATGCCATTCGCCACTGGTTCCAACAGGCCGCCGGGCGTGGCTGGCTCGATGCAATGAGCGAAGCCGAGCGCGGTGACTTCCTCAATTTCGAAGGCAACGCTCAAGGCTTTCGGGTACTGACTCAACTGGAATATCACCAGTTCGACGGTGGCACTCGCCTGACCTACGCGACCCTCGGCACGTATTTGAAATACCCGTGGACGGCACGTCACGCTGACTCGCTCGGTTACAAGAAGCACAAGTTCGGCTGCTACCAGAGCGAGCTGCCGCTGCTCGAACAGATCGCCCACAAACTGGGTCTGCCGCAACTGGAAGATCAACGCTGGGCGCGCCATCCGCTGGTTTATCTGATGGAGGCCGCCGACGACATCTGCTATGCGCTGATCGATCTGGAAGACGGTCTGGAAATGGAGTTGCTCGAGTACGCCGAAGTCGAGTCGCTGCTGCTCGGGCTGGTCGGTGATGACCTGCCGGAGACTTACCGTCAGCTCGGCCCGCAGGATTCCCGCCGGCGCAAACTGGCGATTCTGCGCGGCAAAGCCATCGAGCATTTGACCAATGCGGCGGCGCGAGCATTCGTCGAGCAACAAGACGCGCTGCTCGCCGGCACTCTGCACGGCGATCTGGTGGAACACATGCACGGTCCGGCCAAACGCTGCGTGTTGAACGCCAAGGACATTGCCCGCAAGAAGATCTTTCAGGATAAACGCAAGACGCTGCATGAAATCGGCGCCTACACCACGCTGGAGATCCTCCTCAACGCGTTTTGCGGTGCGGCACTCGAGCAGCACAATGGTCGTACGCCGTCGTTCAAGAGCCGCCGCATCCTCGACCTGCTGGGAAACAACGCACCTGACCCGCATGGGCCGCTGCACGCGTCGTTCCTGCGCATGATCGATTTCATCGCCGGCATGACCGACAGTTACGCCAGCGACATGGCGCTGGAAATGACCGGTCGCTCCAGTCACTGACAATGTTCGTCTCGACCGTCCAGCCTGCGCTGGCCGGTTGAGTGCGGGTGTCGTGAGTAGTCATCGCCCGCCCAGGAACCCATGTGTCTCTCAAAAAGCTTTCACAAACTCTCCTGAAACATTAATAAACATCTACCCGATATCTTTAAACAATTTAGAACAGCCCTATAAACATACAAACCCCACACTTCCTAATGCTACACCTAGTTCAACCGTAGTCGAATTCCCTTAAGTGTGTAGGAATAATCCTATATTGCCGCTAGAGCCACCTCAGTTCATGCGAGCGCTCATTCATCTGAGCTAAGGTGCGCGCTTTATTCGCGTACGTATGGGATTTGATTATGAACTCCGTTTTTATTGTCGATGATCACCCCGTCATCCGACTTGCCGTTCGAATGCTGCTGGAGCACGAAGGCTACAAGGTCGTTGGCGAAACCGATAATGGGGTCGATGCCATGCAAATGGTCCGCGAATGCATGCCCGATCTGGTCATTCTCGACATCAGTATCCCCAAGCTCGATGGGCTGGAGGTTCTCGCTCGTTTCAACGCCATGAGCACCCCGCTCAAGACCCTCGTACTGACCGCCCAGTGCCCGACTCTCTTCGGTATTCGCTGCATGCAGTCCGGCGCATCCGGTTACGTGTGCAAGGAAGAAGACCTCAGTGAACTGGTCAGCGCCATCAAGGCAGTTCTTTCCGGTTACAACTATTTCCCCAGCCAGGCACTCAATCCGGTACGCAGCGACGATATACGTTATGCCGAACTTGAACTGTTCAAATCCGTCAATGACCGTGAACTTATGGTCTTGCAGTTATTTGCCCAAGGCCGTACTAACAAGGAAATTGCCAAAGGCATGTTCCTCAGTAACAAGACCGTCAGCACTTACAAAAAACGCCTGATGCAAAAACTCAAAGCCAAGTCCCTGGTGGAACTTATCGAGATGGCCAAACGTAACGCATTAGTGTGAGAGCCCGCATGCCCATTCGCCTTGTCCATTTTGCCGGACTGATTGCAGGCCTGTTTCTGAGTACACAGGTTCTGGCCTCCCTCCTCGCCCCGCACAGCTATGTCCTGCGGAGCCGGTCAACGTTCGAATTGATGCCAGTGCCCCTCGATGCCTCACAACGGCAATGGTTGCAGGGACGGCATGAACTGATCCTGGGCACCTCCGCCCCGGATTATCCACCGTTCGACATGACGTCAAGCGGGCGCGACTACGAGGGCTTCACCGCGGACTACGCCGGTTTCCTCCGCCAGGCCACCGGCTTGCCGATCCGCATCGAGCGCTTCGCCTCCCGGGACGCGGCCCTGGAAGCGCTGCTGGCGGGCCAGGTCGACATCCTCGGCAGCGCCAACGGATTCGAAGCGAGCAACCCCGACATCGTCCTTTCCATCCCCTACGCCATCGATCAACCAGTGCTGGTGACCCGGGAAGACGAGACCCGTTCGCTGACCGAAAGGCTGGCCGGATTGCGTCTGAGCATGGTCTATCACTACTTGCCGCAAGAAGAAGTCAAAGCCCTGTACCCGAAGGCCATTCTCACTTCCTACCCGTCCTACCAGAATGCGATCAACGCGGTAGCATTTGACCAGGCCGACGTGTTTCTCGGCGACACCATTTCCACCCACTACATGATCAACAAGGGTTACCTGAACAACATTCGCATGGCCAACTTCGGCAAACAGGAAGCCCATGGCTTCAGCTTTGCCGTACACACTGGCAACGGGCAACTGCTGAACATCATCAACACCGTACTCAATGCTGTTCCGCGCAGTGAACGCGACAGTATTGCGAAACGCTGGAGTGCCGGCAGCGACATCCTGCTGACCGACCAGAAGTTGCAATTGACCCGTAATGAAGAAGAATGGCTCAAACAGCACCCGGTGATTCGAGTGGTGGTCAACGACGCCCTCGCGCCGCTGACATTTTTCGACAGCGACGGCAATTTCCGGGGCATCACCGCCGACCTGCTCGAACTGCTGCGCCTGCGCACCGGACTACGCTTCGACATTCGCCGCAGTCACAGCGACGACGCAATGATCGAGCAGGTCAGGCTGCATCAAGCCGATCTGATCGCTGCCCTGCTACCAAGTCCGCAACGTGAGAAGCGCCTGCAATTCAGCCGCCCCTACCTGGAAAACTCCTACGTTTTACTGACGCGCAAAGCCGCTGACAGCCCTTCGCATCTGAGTCAGCTCAAGGATAAGTACCTGGCGATCGCCCAGGGCAGTCCCTTGACCGATTACCTGCGCCGCGAGTTTCCACACATCGAAGTCATTGAAACGTCCGATACCTTCAGCGCCGCGACCTTGCTTGCCGAGGGCAAGGTTGATGGCGCCGTCAGTTCGCTGGTGATTGCCAACTATCTGATTTCATCGCGCATCTTCGAACACCCCTTGCAGATCACTACCACCCTTGGCACACGTCAGGCAGCGTTTTCACTGGCCATCGCGCGAGGCAATACCGAGCTGGGCTCGATCCTCGACAAGGCACTGCTAAGCATCACGCCCGAAGAACTGGGCGTGATCAACAGTCGCTGGCGGGGTTTCTCGACAGCGGCGCAAAGTAACTGGCGGCATTACCAGCGCCTGTTCTATCAAGTGATTGGTGGTGCCTGCCTGCTGCTGTTGTTGTCATTGCTCTGGAACGCTTACATGCGTCGACAGATCAAGCAACGCAAGATGGCCGAACGGGCCTTGAATGATCAGTTCGAATTCATGAGTTCGCTGGTCAACGGCACGCCCCATCCCATCTATGTGCGTGATTGCCAGGGTTTGCTGCAGAGCTGCAACGACAGCTACCTTGATGCGTTCAATGCCAAACGCGAAGACGTCATCGGCAAAAGTGTCATGCAAGGCACGCTGAGCAACGCGTTCGAAGCCCAGACATATCAGGCGGACTACCAACGAGTGGTAGCTGAAGGTACGCCGCTGGTACTTGATCGTCCGTTGCATATCGGTACCCGACGCTTGACGATCTATCACTGGATATTGCCCTACCGCGACTCCAGCGGCGAAGTCAAAGGCATCATCGGTGGCTGGATCGACATCAGCGAGCGCCGCCAACTGTTCGATGAACTGCGCCTGGCCAAGGAACAGGCGGATGACGCCAATCGCGCCAAAAGCACCTTTCTGGCGACCATGAGCCACGAGATCCGCACGCCGATGAATGCGGTGATCGGCATGCTCGAACTGACCCTCAAGCGCATGGACCAACAGCATCCGGACCGATCGTCAATCGACACCGCCTACCACTCGGCCAAGGATCTGCTGGGACTGATCGGCGATATCCTCGATATCGCCAGAATCGAGTCCGGCCGCCTGAGCCTGAGCCCGGAACGGGTCAACCTTGTTGAAACGGTGGCGTCGGTGGCGAGAATCTTCGATGGCCTCGCCCGACAGAAAAACCTCCCCCTGACACTGACCGTCAATCCACCCGAACTGGACGTCGACGTTGATCTGGACCCGATGCGCTTCAAGCAGGTGCTGTCGAACCTGATCAGCAACGCCATCAAGTTCACCGAACACGGACGCATCCGTATCGACCTCGACATACTGCCCGGCGGCACACCCGAACTCTCACTGATCCAGTTGACGATTCAGGACACCGGCGTCGGTATCAGCGCCGAAGTCCAGCAACGACTGTTCGAACCTTTTTCCCAGGCCGACAACGCTCAACAGCAAAGCCGTGGCGGCGCAGGCCTCGGTCTGTTCATCAGTCGCAGCCTCTGCGAAATGATGGGTGGCCGGTTGCAATTGTGCAGTCAGCCCGGCATCGGCACCCAGGTCTGCCTGTCGATGCCGCTACAGACGCTACCCAGCGAAGTGAGCACCGCACGGCGCGAGCCGCCGATCCGGGTGACTTTCGCGCCGTTGAACATATTGGTGGTCGATGACCATCCGGCCAATCGCCTATTGATGTGCCAGCAACTGGAATACCTGGGGCACCGCTTCAGTCTGGCCGAAGAGGGTCGAAGCGGTCTGGAAAAATGGCAGACCGGCAATTTCGATCTGGTCATCGCCGACTGCAATATGCCGGTGATGAACGGCTATGAGCTGACCCGAGCGATTCGCCAGCAGGAGCAACTGACCGGGAAACCACCGTGTACCGTGCTGGGTTTCACGGCCAACGCGCAACCCGAGGAAATCCAGCGCTGCAAACAGGCCGGCATGAACGACTGCCTGTTCAAACCGCTGAGCCTCAGCGCGCTGAGCCACTGGGTCAACGAACTCAAGCCGGCCTTCCCGGCACCAACCTTCAACCTTGAAGGCCTCAGTCAGCTCACGGGGGATAACCCGGTGCAGATCCAGCGTCTGCTCCGCGAACTGCTCAACAGCAGCCGGCTTGATCGCCAGGAACTGCTGGCCTTGTCGCCGCACTCCGACCGCGAGGCGTTGATCGTGACGGCGCACAAGATCAAGGGCGCCGCGCGGATTGCCCAGGCGTCGCGCCTGATCGCCTGTTGCGAAGCACTGGAGCAAGCCTGCGTACAAGTGCAGTCCGCAGCCACCATCGCTCAACACTGCAAAACCACCGACACGGCAATACTTGAACTGGAGCAGGCATTGCAACAACAGCTGGAGCAGAACCATAAAAGCAGAATGACCGAGCCTTAACTATGCTTGGGCGCTGAGCAGTGTGTTTATCCCCCATGGAGAGTCAGCAATGCCCAGCCCACTGCGCACGGATCAACGCCGGTTCCCTCTGCACGTACATATCAGCGTGATGTTCACCTTCCTGATGTTGCTGACCGCAGTGGTGCTGGGGCTGTTCAATTACAGCCAGACGACCCGCATCATTCTTTCGAGCAGTGAGCATCTGTTCAATCGGATCGAACAGGATGTACGCCTGGATCTGCACGCCACGTACCAGCCGATCCGCCACTTGTTGAGCCTGCTGGCCGACTACCCCGCGGCCCAGGCAACTGATCTGCAACAGCGTCTGGCTCTGCTCAAACCCTTCAGCCAGTCGCTCAAGGACAATCCTGACCTCGCTTCGCTTTACCTCGGCTATGGCAATGGCGACTTCTTCATGGTGCGGGCCTTGCGCAGCGAGGCCTTGAAGACCCAGCTCAAGGCGCCGCCGGCAGCGGTGTATCAAGTCTGGAGCATCGAGCACGACGGCAGCGCCGGCACCCGCTCGCAGTCATTGTTTTTCGATCAGGGCCTGTCGCTCCTCGCCCGCCAGGACAACCCCGATGACAGTTACGATCCACGCAGCCGCGATTGGTACAGCAACGCCCGGCAAAGTGGCGACCAGATCACCACCGAACCCTATGTTTTTTTCTCCACTCACAATGTCGGTACCACCCTGGCCCGACGCAGCGCTGACACGACGGTCATCGGCGCCGACCTGACCCTCGCCGCGCTCTCGGCGACGCTGATCAAGCACGTGGTGACGCCGAACACCGAGATCGTCCTGTTCGACGCCGAAGGCAATGCCGTGGCCTGGCCGGACAGCAGCCGACTGATCGTCGACGACCGCACCGCGCGCCTGGCCAAGGCTGCCGACTTGAGCCCGCGCCTGCATGCCTTGTTGTCCGGCAAGCAGCACGGCAATCGCATAAAAGTCGATGGCCGCCCGTGGATCGTCGCCCGCAGCAGCTTGCAGGAGGGCGGGCCGCAAGGCCTGCAAATGGCCTTGCTGGTGCCGGAGGATGAATTGCTCGTCGACGCTTATCGCATGCGCTGGCAAGGCGCGCTGATAACCCTGGCAACGTTGCTGTTGTGCCTGCCATTGGGCTGGCTGATTTCGCGCACACTGGTCAAACCCTTGCACGCTCTGGTCAAGGAAGCCGATGCGATTCGCAGTTTCGACTTCAATTTCCCGGTGACCCGGCGCTCGCCCGTGCTGGAAGTTGACCAACTGAGTCTGTCGATGGCGCGCATGAAGGACACCCTGGCGAGCTTCTTCCGCATCACCGACAGCCTGTGCGCCGAAACCCGCTTCGCGCCGTTGCTGCAACGGGTGCTGTTCGAGACGGTGCAGATCGCCCAGGCACAGGCGGGCCTGATTTATTTGCGCGAGAGCGATGGCAGCCGCATGGAGCCTTACGGATTGGTGATCGATGACACCCCGCAAACCCTGGAAACTTTCGACATTCAGGGCCACGACCTGCAAACGAGCCAGGGCCCGGCATGGTTCGAGGAACTGGTGCACGCCGACAATGTGGTCACCAACCTCGGTTTCGAGCAGGCCAGGGATTTGCAAAAAGTATTGCTCGCGATGACGTCACCGCGCGTGCATCTGATCGGCATACGCCTGCGCAACCGCCACAACGAAACCATTGGCCTGTTGATTTTGCTGGTCAATGACAGCGGCACGCCTGCCGATCTGGAAAAACTGCGCCCCGACCGTATCGCCTTCCTGCAAGCGGTATCCGGCGCGGCGGCAGTGAGTATCGAAAGCCAGCGCCTGCAGGCGAAACAGAAACAGTTGCTGGACGCTTTCATTCAATTGCTCGCCGGCGCTATCGATGCCAAAAGTCCGTACACCGGCGGCCACTGTCAGCGCGTGCCGGAGCTGACCCTGATGCTCGCCCAGGCTGCGGCGGCCAGCCAGGCACCGGCGTTCAGCACCTACCAGCCCACCGAGGATGACTGGGAAGCCTTGCACATTGCGGCGTGGCTGCACGATTGCGGCAAGGTCACGACGCCGGAATACGTGGTCGACAAAGCCACCAAGCTGGAAACCATCAACGACCGCATCCACGAGATTCGCACGCGCTTCGAGGTGCTCAAGCGCGATGCCTGGATCGATTACTGGCAAGCGCTGGCCAAGGGCGCAGACGAGGTGGCATTGCGCGACCTGCGGGATGCCACACTGGCTGCGCTGGACGCAGACTTCGCCTTTGTCGCCCGTTGCAATCTGGGCGGCGAAGCCATGGCCGAAGCCGATCTGCAACGCCTCGATAAGCTTGCCCGCCGGACCTGGACGCGCACGCTGGATGATCGATTGGGCGTGTCGTGGGACGAAAACCGCCGTCAGGCCCGCACGCCTGCGCCGACCCTGCCGGTCAGCGAATCGCTGCTGGCAGACAAGCCCGAACATCTGCTTGAACGAGACAAGAACGAGTTGATACCCGAAGACAATCCATGGGGTTTCAAGCTGGATGTACCGCGCTACAAATACAATCGTGGCGAGTTGTATAACCTGAGCATCACCCGTGGCACGCTGACCCGCGAGGAGCGCTACATCATCAATCACCACATGGTGCAGACGATCATGATGCTCAGTCACCTGCCCTTCCCCGGCCACCTCGAGAGCATCGCCGAAATCGCCGGCGGCCATCATGAAAAGATGGACGGCAGCGGTTACCCGAAACGCTTGAAACGTGAGGAAATGAGCCTGCCGGCACGGATGATGGCGATCGCCGATATTTTCGAAGCGCTGACCGCAGCCGATCGGCCCTACAAGAAGGCCAAGTCGCTGAGCGAAGCGTTAGGGATCATGGCGACGATGTGCCGCGAGGCGCACATCGATGCACAACTGTTCGGCTTGTTCGTCAACGAGGGTGTGTACCTGCAATACGCCGCACGTTTTCTCGATCCACAGCAAATCGACGCCGTGGATACGGCCAGCCTGTTGCACAAGGCTGGCCTCACCGCATGATCAGCAGTCGGTCAGACGTAGGAAGATCGACGCCAGTTGTTCGATGCCGGCCTGATCGTCGGCGCCGAAACGCGCCAGTTTCGGGCTGTCCAGATCGAGAACAGCGACCAGGTGGCCGTCCTTGACCAACGGCACGACCAACTCACTGTTCGACGCGCTGTCGCAGGCGATGTGCCCGGGAAACGCGTGCACATCTTCGACCCGCTGGGTTTGCCGAGTGGCCGCCGCCGCGCCGCACACGCCACGACCGAATGGAATGCGCACGCAGGCGATTTGCCCCTGAAACGGGCCGAGCACCAGTTCTTCGTTACGATTGAGGTAGAAACCGGCCCAGTTCAGATCATCGAGCTGGTTGAACAGGAACGCCGAAAACTGCGCAGCGTTGGCGATAAAATCGCGCTCGTCAGCCAGCAGCGACTCCAGTTGAGCGGCCAACATGCCATAGCCTTCGAGGCCCTGGCCGCTTTGTTGCAAATCAATCATGCCTTGTGCTCCAACAATTTCAGTCCCACCCAGTATCGGGCGAATTGATACGCGCAACGTCCGTTGCGATTACCGCGGCCGGTGGCCCAACGCACGGCAAGGATGTCCAGTTCTTCGTCGCGCTGCCAGCTCAGGCCGGCCTTGGCGGCCAGTTGGCCGATCCAGTGTTCGACGACGTCGAGGAAATGTTCTTGGGTAAACGGGTAAAACGACAGCCACAGGCCGAATCGATCCGACAGGGCGATCTTGTCTTCGACGGCTTCGCTTGGGTGCAGCTCGCCATCTACACGTTTCCAGTTTTCGTTGTCGCTTTCCTTTTCCGGCACCAGATGGCGGCGGTTGGAGGTCGCGTAGAGCAAAACGTTATCCGGCGCCTGCTCGAGCGAACCGTCGAGCACGCTTTTCAGGACGCGGTAATCGCCTTCACCGGACTCGAACGACAAATCATCGCAAAACAGCACGAAGCGTTGTGGCAGCTTACCGATCTGCTCGACCACGCGGGGCAGGTCAGCCAGATGGTCGCGCTCGATTTCGATCAGGCGCAGGCCGGATTTGGCGTGTTCGGCGAGCAGCGCCCGTACCAGCGAGGATTTGCCGGTACCGCGCGAGCCCCAGAGCAATGCGTGGTTGGCCGGCATGCCGTCAAGGAATTGCTGAGTGTTGCGGCCCAGCTGCTCGAGTTGACGGTCGACACCAATCAGGTCGGACAGGCGCATGTCGAGGCTGACTTCCAGCGGCAGCAGATACCCGCTGCGGCCGTCACGCTGCCAGCGCGCAGCCAGGCACGTGCCCCAGTCAATGACGGGGCGCGATGCCGGCAACAGCGGTTCGATTCGCGCCAGAACCGATTCGGCGCGCTCAAGAAAAGCATTCAATCGGGAATCCACGTCTTCTCCTCGGGCATTTTCAAAGTGATGATGGTAACCCTGCGACGGCAAACAGATTTAAACCCCCGCGCCGCGCCTTGTTACAAGGCGATTCGGGAACCTCGGCATCCATACATGATCGACTATGCTTGAGCAGCGAAGGGAAACGGAAGTGGTTCAACACCCCATGGATATCAAATTCACCCACCGGCTGTCTTACAAGCAAGCCAGGCTTACTGTGCTGGTCGGGTTCATTCTGGGCACGCTGCTCAGCCTGCTGCAAATCGGCATCGATTATGCCAGTGAAGACGCCTCCATCAATCGTGAAATCCTGTCTTTGCTGGAAATCAGCCATAACCCGGCATCGCGCATCGCCTACAACATCGACGCCGAACTGGCACAGGAACTCACGCTGGGTTTGCTGCGTTCGCCGGCGATCATCTCTGCGCAACTGACCGACAACAACGGTACGGTGCTGGCCAGCGTCAAACGCCCCGAACTGCAGAGCAGCTATCGGGTGATCAGCGACTTCCTGTTTGGCGCCAAGCGGCAGTTCGAAGACCGCCTCTATCTTGATCACTTGCCCAACGAATCTCTGGGTGTATTGAGCCTTGAAGTCGACACTTATGCTTTCGGCAGCCGTTTTCTGCGCCGCGCGGAAATCACCCTCCTCAACGGTTTTGCCCGCAGCCTGATCCTGACCGGAATCCTGCTCGCGCTGTTTTACGTCATGCTGACCAAACCACTGGTGCGGGTGATCCGCGAACTCAGCGGGCGTGACCCTCGCTCCGCCGAGCCAACAACTCTGGAGTGTCCGGCCGGGCACGGCAATGACGAGATTGGCGTGCTGGTCAAAGTTGCCAACCAGCAGTTCGAAAACATTGCCACCGAGATCCAGCAACGCCGCAACGCCGAAAATCGCCTGACCGACTACCTTGGGCAACTGGAAAACATTGTTTCGGCGCGCACCGCTGAACTCAAGGCGATCAACGCCCGGCTCAGCCAGTCCAACCAGGAACTCGAAGTCGCGCGCAGCACCGCGCTGGAAATGGCAGAAGCGCGCTCGGCCTTCCTCGCCAACATGAGCCATGAAATCCGCACGCCGCTCAACGGTTTGCTGGGGATGATCGCGCTGTCGCTCGACGGCCCGCTGAACGCCGAGCAACAGCAACAGCTGTCGATTGCCCATGACTCCGGCAAGGTGCTGGTGGAGTTGCTCAACGATATTCTCGACCTGTCCAAGTTCGACGCCGGGCAATTGGAGCTGGAAAATATTCCGTTCGATCTCGGCTCACTGATCGAAGACACGGCCAACCTGCTGTCGCAGAATGCCGCGCCGAGCGTTGAGCTGACTTGCCTGATCGATCCGCACTTCCCCGCTCTGGTACTGGGCGATCCGACCCGGGTTCGACAGATTGTCAGCAACCTGCTGTCCAACGCGCTGAAGTTCACCCGTTTCGGCCGCGTCGATGTGCGCCTGTCGGCTTACAAGGACGGCGTGCGCATCGAGGTCTGCGACACCGGGATCGGCATCGCCCAGGATGCGCAGGTGAAAATATTCCAGCCGTTCACCCAGGCCGGCGCCGGGATTACCCGCCAGTACGGCGGCACCGGGCTGGGACTGGCACTGACCTATAACCTCTGCGAGGCCATGCAGGGACGTCTGACCATCAGTTCCGAGACCGGTTTTGGCAGTCAGTTCTGCGCCGAGTTGCCACTTCCCTGCCACACCCGCGCGCTGGCCCCGGCGCCACTGCACGGCAAAGTACTGGCAATCACTGCGGGCAGCAGCGGCCTGGCCGAGTTGCTGCAAAGCGTGCTGCCGGTCTGGGGCCTCGAGTATGAACAGCGGACCATCGACGATTCGCTCCTGGGCCTGACGCCAGACGTGCTGATTACCGACTGTCCGGAATGTCTGTTCGGCTTGCGACCGACCCTCGTCGCGCCGATTCTGCTGGTGACCGCCTATGGCAGTTTCCTGCCCAGCGAAGAGGCTGCCGCCCTCGCGCCTTTGCAGCAACAGGCACGACCGTTGGCGCGTAATGCGCTCTATCAGAATCTGCGTCGCACCCTGCAACCGGACACCACCACGATCAACGATGCGCGCCTGGAGTCTTCACCCAGCGTGCGGCGTGGGCGGGTGTTGCTGGTCGAGGACAACCCGGTCAATCAGTTGGTGGCCAAGGGCATGCTCGGCAAGCTCGGCTGCGAGGTCGTGGTCGCCGCGCATGGTGCCGAAGCGCTGGATCAGTTGGAGTATCACGAGTTCGACATGGTCCTGATGGACTGCAACATGCCGGTCATGGACGGCTACGAAGCCAGCCGGCAGATTCGCCAGAGCGGACGCTGGCCGAGTCTGCCGATTGTCGCCCTGACCGCCAACGCCATGTCCGAAGAGCGCGAACGCTGCCGGGCGGCGGGCATGAGCGACTATCTGGCGAAACCGTTCCGCCGCGAGGAACTGGCGGCACTGCTGGATCAATGGATTCCGTCTACGACAGCGCTTTGATCTGCCCCAACAGTTGATCGAGGCCGTTGCGCAGGTCATTGAGCCGGTCCAGATCCACACCGCTGTCGCACAGCAGCCGGGCCTTCAGCGGCCCGACCTGTTCGCGCAACGCCTGGCCAGCAGACGTCAGACTCAAATGCACTTCCCGCTCATCACGGGCCGAGCGCTGCCGCTGAACCAATTGCAACTGCTCAAGACGCTTGAGCAAAGGCGTCAGCGTGCCGGAGTCGAGCGCCAGGCGTTCGCCCAAAGCCTTGACCGTCGGTTGTTCCGGCGCGGCGTCCTGCCACTCCCACAACACCAGCATCGCCAGATATTGCGGATAGGTCAGGCCAAGTTGATCGAGCATCGGCTTGTAGGCACGAATCACTGCCCGGGACGCGGCGTACAGTTTGAAGCACAACTGACTGTCGAGCTTCAGCGAATCGACCGACAGATTGTTCATTTGAGCAGGGCTTCGATCTCGCGGCTCAGGTCCTGCGGCTTGGTTGCCGGGGCAAAGCGCTTGACCAACTGGCCGTCCTTGCCGATCAGGAACTTGGTGAAATTCCACTTGATGCCCTGAGAGCCGAGTACGCCCGGCGCACGTTTCTTCAACTGTACGAACAGCGGATGGGCTCCGGCACCGTTGACGTCGATCTTCTTGAACAGCGGGAAACTGACACCGAAGTTCAACTCGCAGAATTCGCTGATTGCGCCTTCGTTGCCCGGCTCCTGCTTGCCGAACTGGTTGCAAGGAAAGCCCAGCACCACCAGGCCCTGATCCTTGTAGGTCTGCCAGAGTTGTTCAAGGCCTTTGTACTGTGGGGTGAAACCGCATTTGCTCGCCGTGTTGACCACCAGCACGGCTTTGCCGGCGAAATCGGCCAGGGTCTTTTGCTCGCCTTTGATGGTGGTGCACGGAATATTCAGCAGGTTGTCGCTCATGAGACGGGCTCCGCAGATAATCGGGAAAGGACAAACATAGCGAGCAATTAAATTGTGTGCAATTTAATTAATAGAACCACACCCCGTGTAGGAGCTGCCGAAGGCTGCGATCTTTTGATCCTGTCTTTAAAAAGCAAAATCAAAAGATCGCAGCCTTCGGCAGCTCCTACAGGGGTCGATCGAACGGTCCGACAGGCGTGCGATCGTCGAATTGATCGCACCGTCCGAAAGGCGTGCGATTGTGGGTTTATTCGCGCGGTTCGAGGTTCAGGCACACCGAGTTGATGCAATAACGCAGGCCGGTGGGC
Source organism: Pseudomonas helmanticensis (assembly GCF_900182985.1). Taxonomy (NCBI): domain Bacteria; kingdom Pseudomonadati; phylum Pseudomonadota; class Gammaproteobacteria; order Pseudomonadales; family Pseudomonadaceae; genus Pseudomonas; species Pseudomonas helmanticensis. The sequence continues at coordinate 432,865 of NZ_FXUY01000002.1, forward strand.
GGCGGGCCGTCCGGGAACACATGACCCAGATGCGCGTCGCAGCGGGCGCACTTCACTTCGGTACGGATCATGCCGTGGCTGACATCGCGGATTTCGGTCATCGCGCTTTTGCCGATCGGCTCATAAAAGCTCGGCCAGCCACAACCGGAGTCGAATTTGGCTTTGGAGTCGAACAATGCTTCGTTGCAGCAGACGCAGTGGTAAACACCGTCGGTTTTGGTGGCGTTGTATTTGCCGGAGAACGGTCGCTCGGTCGCACTGAGGCGGCAAACCTCGTACTGCTGCGGGTCGAGCATGGCTTTCCATTCTTCCAGGGTTTTTTCCAACTTTTCCATCATCACACCTCAGCGGCTGAAAAAGCCCGATCTGTACCTTTTCCACGGATCGGGTGGCACGTATGATTGCGCCTTGTTTTGACGCCAGTCTGGCAGCCACGTTACACGCACTCAAACGGATTTTTTGCAGCGTTGAGTGCCGGCAACCGATTGGCGTGCACATGCAGGATTCCCAGTACGGTAGTTCATACAGCGTCTGGATCGTTCATTTTCGGGATCACATCGCCATGCAGTTCAGCAAATCGAACAAGCTCGCCAACGTCTGCTACGACATTCGCGGCCCGGTGCTCAAGCACGCCAAACGACTGGAAGAGGAAGGCCAGCGCATCCTCAAGCTGAACATCGGCAACCCGGCGCCGTTTGGTTTCGAGGCGCCGGACGAAATTCTTCAGGATGTGATCCGCAACCTGCCGACCGCGCAAGGCTACAGCGACTCCAAAGGCCTGTTCAGCGCGCGCAAGGCGGTGATGCAGTACTACCAGCAAAAGAATGTTGAAGGTGTCGGCATCGAAGACATCTATTTGGGCAACGGCGTGTCCGAGCTGATCGTGATGTCGTTGCAGGCGCTGCTCAACAACGGCGACGAAGTGCTGGTTCCGGCGCCGGATTATCCACTGTGGACCGCCGCCGTCAGTCTGGCCGGTGGTAATGCCGTGCATTACCTGTGCGACGAAGGCGCCGACTGGTTCCCGGATCTGGCCGACATCAAGGCCAAGATCACCCCGAACACCAAAGCCATGGTGATCATCAACCCGAACAACCCGACCGGTGCGGTGTATTCGAAGGAAGTGCTGCTGGGCATGCTGGAAATCGCCCGCGCGCACAACCTGGTGGTGTTCTCCGACGAGATCTACGACAAGATCCTCTATGACGATGCCGTGCACATCTGCACCGCGTCGCTGGCGCCCGACCTGCTCTGCCTGACCTTCAACGGTCTGTCGAAGTCGTACCGTGTGGCCGGTTTCCGCTCCGGCTGGATCGCCATCTCCGGGCCAAAACACAACGCCCAGAGCTACATCGAAGGCATCGACATGCTGGCCAACATGCGCCTGTGCGCCAACGTACCGAGCCAGCATGCGATCCAGACCGCACTCGGTGGCTATCAGAGCATCAACGATCTGGTGCTGCCGCAAGGTCGTTTGCTGGAACAGCGCAACCGTACCTGGGAGCTGCTCAACGACATTCCGGGCGTCAGCTGCGTCAAGCCGATGGGTGCGCTCTACGCCTTCCCGCGCATTGATCCGAAAGTCTGCCCGATCCACAACGACGAAAAGTTCGTTCTCGACCTGCTGCTTTCCGAGAAGCTGCTGGTCGTTCAGGGCACCGCGTTCAACTGGCCATGGCCGGATCATTTCCGTGTGGTCACCCTGCCCCGCGTCGACGACCTGGAAATGGCCATCGGCCGCATCGGCAACTTCCTCAAGTCCTACCGCCAGTAACTGGCCAGCAGTGCGCGACGGCCCGAACGTCGCGCACTGTCTGATTCAGCAACACTTCTGTGATCCGCGCCTGCACAGGCCTTCTACACTTGCGATTCGAACCGGTCACCCGCGTCTGAGGTAATGGCGACGGGTCGCCGCCATGCGTCATCGGTAGCAATATTGGCAGTGGGAATTGTCCTGCACGCCTGCGAATTCGCTGTAGGACACAGTTTGAAATAGTCACTCGGTTGAATAGCCCCGTGCCGCACCTTATATACCCCGCAGTACGCTACATCTTTAGCTTGAGGAGATTTCTACAACCATGATGCGCATCCTGCTGTTTTTGGCCACTAACCTGGCGGTCGTGCTGATAGCCAGCATCACCCTGAGCCTTTTCGGCTTCAACGGGTTCATGGCGGCCAACGGGGTTGATCTCAACCTTAGTCAGCTGCTGGTTTTCTGTGCGGTCTTTGGTTTCGCCGGTTCGCTGTTCTCGCTGTTCATCTCCAAGTGGATGGCAAAGATGAGCACCGGTACCCAGATCATCAGCCAGCCACGTACCCGTCATGAGCAATGGCTGCTGCAAACCGTCGAGCAACTGTCCCGTGAAGCCGGGATCAAAATGCCCGAAGTCGGTATTTTCCCGGCCTACGAAGCGAACGCTTTCGCCACCGGCTGGAACAAGAACGACGCGCTGGTCGCGGTCAGCCAGGGTTTGCTGGAACGTTTTTCACCCGATGAAGTGAAAGCCGTACTGGCCCACGAAATCGGCCACGTTGCCAACGGCGACATGGTCACCCTGGCACTGATCCAGGGCGTGGTGAACACCTTTGTGATGTTCTTCGCGCGGATCATCGGCAACTTCGTCGACAAAGTGATCTTCAAGAACGAAGAAGGCCAGGGCATTGCCTACTACGTGGCAACCATCTTCGCCGAACTGGTTCTGGGCATTCTTGCCAGCTCGATCGTCATGTGGTTCTCGCGCAAGCGCGAATTCCGTGCCGACGAAGCCGGTGCGCGCCTGGCCGGTACCAGCGCGATGATTGGCGCCCTGCAACGCCTGCGTGCCGAACAGGGCTTGCCGGTGCACATGCCGGACACCCTGAACGCCTTTGGTATCAACGGTGGCATCAAACAGGGCTTTGCCCGCATGTTCATGAGCCACCCGCCGCTGGAAGAGCGTATTGACGCACTGCGTCGTCGCGGTTGATCAGATTGGCGTAAATGCAAAAGGCCCGCAGTGATGCGGGCCTTTTTTTGTTGCCTTGATTAGTCGGCTGTTCTCACTGGCCTCATCGCGAGCAGGCTCACTCCTACAGGGTTCTGTGGCGGTCACACAATCTGCGATTCAGCACAAATCACTGTAGGAGTGAGCCTGCTCGCGATGAGGCCAGAAAATCCCACGCTATTTATCGGGAAGAAACGCGGTACACCCGCTCCTCCAGGCGCGTAACCCCCGCCTGCAAGAACTTCCAGCTCTCGCCCAGCACATCTTGCTCCTTCAGCGCCTGCACCTGCCAAACATCACCCAGCAACCGCTGCACCTCTTCATCCACCACCGCAAATGGCGGCCCCGGCATCTGCGCCTGATCGTAATCCAGCGTAATCAACAGCCCTTGCACCCCTTGCGCAAGGATCTGCTGAAGATGCGCCGCATACCGCTCACGCATCGGCGGCGGCAAGGCTATCAGTGCCGCCCGGTCGTACAGCGCCGTGCAGTCGGTCACATCGTTCGCCGTCAACGCGAAGAAGTCACCACACCACAACTCGATGGCATCACCGCGATAGACCTTGAACGCGCCCTTCTGACTAATCTGCGGCTGAATCTGATGCTCGGTGAAGAAGTCTTCGATCGCCTTTTCCGACAGTTCGATCCCGAGCACCGAATGACCGCGCCCAGCAAGCCACGCCAGATCCAGACTTTTCCCACACAAAGGTACGAGCACCCGCGCCGATGCAGGGACCGCCCAGTGCCGCTGCAAATACGGGTTCACGTCAGGCAGATGAAAACCGATCTGGCCCGACGCCCATTTCTTGTGCCAAAACTCAGGCTGCATGTATCACTCCCAAAAAATCGATCAAAAAGCGCTAAAACTTATATTAGATTTAGATCAAACAACTGACTGAAGATGGCTCATCTTAACGCTCAGGATCCTTTCCATGTTTCCCAGCCTGTATATCTCCCATGGCTCGCCCATGCTTGCGCTCGAACCCGGTGCCAGTGGCCCGGCACTGGCGCGACTGGCAGCCGAACTGCCCCGACCAAAAGCCATCGTGATCGTCTCCGCACACTGGGAGAGCCACGAATTGCTGGTCAGCAGCCATCCGCAACCGGAAACCTGGCACGACTTCGGCGGCTTCCCCCGTGCACTGTTTGAAGTGCAGTACCCGGCGCCCGGCGACCCACAACTGGCCGCCGAAGTCGCCGCGCTGCTGAACAGTCACAACCTGCCCGCGCGCCTTGATTCACAACGTCCGTTTGATCACGGGGTGTGGGTACCGTTGTCGCTGATGTATCCGCAAGCCGATATTCCGGTAGTGCAGGTCTCGCTGCCAAGCCGCGCCGGCCCGGCGTTACAGACCCGCGTCGGCCGAGCGCTGGCCAGCCTGCGTAATCAAGGTATTTTGCTGATCGGCTCCGGCAGCATCACTCACAACCTGCGCGAACTGGACTGGCATGCCGGCCCGGAAAGTGTCGAACCGTGGGCGCGGGATTTCCGTGACTGGATGATCGACAAGCTGGCGGCCGACGATGAGCCGGCGCTGCATGACTACCGTCAGCAGGCGCCGAACGCCGTGCGCAACCACCCGAGTGATGAGCATTTGTTGCCGTTGTATTTTGCACGGGGTGCGGGTGGTGAGTTCAGCGTGGCGCACAAGGGCTTCACGATGGGTGCGCTGGGGATGGATATTTATCGTTTTGGTTGACGCCTTCGAGAGCAGGCTCGCTCCCACAAAGGCAAAAAGCAGGCAAAAAAATCCCCGAACCAGTCGGGGATTTTTTATCTGCGATCAATCAGCCCAGGGGCCGATCAATCTTCGCGATAGCGACGCAGTTTCAGCTGCTTACCGGCAACGCGAGTGTCCTTCAGTTTGGTCAGGAGTTTGTCCAGACCATCTTCCGGCAGCTCGACGAGGCTGAAGCTGTCACGCACCTGGATGCGACCGATCGCTTCACGGGCCAGACCGCCTTCGTTGAGGATGGCGCCCAGCAGGTTTTTCGCAGCGATACCGTCACGCGCACCCAGCGCGGTACGGCAACGAGCACGGCCTTCGCCCAAAGGCATTGGCGCGCGACGCTCGCGGTCACCACGATCAGGACGATCACCGGTGCGCTCAGGACGGTCGCCACGCGGTGCATTGTTCGGCACCAGTGGACGTTCCTTCTCGATCGCTGCCAGGGTCAGCGCTTGGCCATTGGTAGCCTTGCGCAGCAGCGCAGCAGCCAGAGCACGCGGAGTGCAGCCGATGTCTGCAGTCAGACGATCGAGCAACTCACCGTGAGTCGATTCGGCATCAGCAACCAGCGGCGACAGGCTGTTGGTCAGTTTCTTGATGCGTGCATCGAGAACAGCTTGAGCGTCCGGCAGGCGTACTTCAGCCACTTTCTGACCGGTTACACGCTCGATCACTTGCAGCATGCGGCGCTCACGTGGAGTCACCAGCAGCAGTGCACGACCTTCGCGACCGGCACGGCCAGTACGGCCGATACGGTGAACGTAAGATTCCGGATCGTACGGCATGTCAACGTTGAATACGTGAGTGATGCGCGGAACGTCCAGACCACGAGCAGCAACGTCGGTCGCAACAACGATGTCCAGACGGCCATCTTTCAGCGAGTCGATGACGCGCTCACGCTGGTTCTGGGCGATGTCACCGTTCAGCGCCGCGGCTTTGTAGCCTTTGGCGTCGAGGGCGCTTGCCAGATCCAGGGTCGCTTGCTTGGTGCGTACGAACATGATCAGAGCGTCGAAATCTTCCACTTCCAGCAAGCTGAGAACGGCCGAAGTCTTCTGGTCAGCGTGAACCAACAGGTGAGCCTGTTCGATCGCGGTAACGGTCTGGGTCTTGGTCTGGATCTTCACGTGTTGCGGATCGCGCAAATGGCGTTCAGCAATGGCACGGATCGACTGCGGCAGGGTAGCCGAGAACAAAACGGTCTGACGGGTAGCTGGCAGAGCCTTGAAGATGACTTCCAGGTCATCCATGAAGCCCAGCTTCAACATTTCGTCAGCTTCGTCGAGAACCAGGTGGTTCACGGTCGACAGAACTTTTTCGTCACGGCGCAGGTGGTCGCACAGACGGCCCGGAGTGGCGACAACGATCTGTGCGCCATTACGGATTGCTTTCAGTTGCGGGCCCATCGGCGCGCCGCCGTAAACGGCCACAACAGTAACGCCCGGCATCTGCTTGGCGTAGGTTTCGAAAGCGGTTGCTACTTGCAGCGCCAACTCACGAGTTGGCGCCAGGATCAGGGCTTGCGGTTCGCGCTTGGCAGGATCGATGCGGTGCAGGATAGGCAGTGCGAACGCGGCGGTTTTACCGGTACCGGTTTGCGCCTGGCCAATCATGTCCTGGCCGGCCATGATGATCGGGATCGATTGCTGCTGAATCGCCGAAGGCTCTTCGTAGCCAGTCGCTGCGACGGCTGCAAGAATATTCGGGTTAAGATTAAAAGCGGCGAATCCGCCGGTTTCCTGGGTCATGGGTCTGCCTCTAAGTGCATCCGCAAAGACCCATGCTCCAAAGCTGCGCATGCCGTGTTGAGACTCAAGAGTCGCCCTGGCAGCTTTGTCGGCGGGGATTTGCGAAAACGAATGAATGAAAAAAAAGAATCGTCCGGGAAGAGCCCGCAATGCGGACGTGCAGCCGAAGCTGACTTCGGGAAATTGCGCTACCTAAACGCGGCCCGGTTAAAGGCCGGCGCGCACTATACCGGATTTTGCCCAAAAAGGGAGCTTTTTTTATCGGCAAAATACCTGTGTCACCGCTGTGTAACGGGGTTTTGCGGATAATCGCGCCAAGGTCTATTTTTCAAAGGCCCGGCCCTGCGGGCGATGACGCTTAAACGATTCATCGACATGCGGCATTCCGTCGCTGCACCCGCCCTTCCCGCCCGAGGATCCTGCCATGAATCAGCCCTGCCCCGGCCGCGTCAGCCGAGAACGCCGTGGTCACGTCCACCTGATCGGCCTCGATCGGGCGGCCAAACGCAATGCTTTCGACCTCGACCTGCTGAATGAGCTGAGCCTGGCCTATGGCGAGTTCGAGGCGGACAGCGAGGCACGAGTCGCGGTGGTGTTCGGCCATGGCGAACACTTTACCGCCGGTCTGGATCTGGTGAATACCAGTGGCGCACTCGCCGAAGGCTGGCAGGTTCCGACCGGCGGTTGCGATCCGTGGGGCGTTTTCGTCGGCCCACGGGTGAGCAAACCGGTGATCGTCGCCGCCCAAGGTTATTGCCTGACCATTGGCATCGAGTTGATGCTGGCCGCCGACATCAACCTGTGTGCGAGCAATACTCGCTTCGCGCAAATGGAAGTGCAGCGTGGGATCTTTCCTTTTGGTGGCGCGACTTTACGTTTTCATCAAGTCGCCGGCTGGGGCAATGCGATGCGCTGGTTGCTGACCGGCGATGAGTTTGATGCGCACGATGCGTTGCACCTGGGGTTGGTGCAGGAAGTGATGGCCAGTGAAGACCTGCTGCCACGGGCGATTGAACTGGCTGAGCGAATTGCCCGGCAGGCGCCGCTGGGGGTGCAGGCGACGCTGATGTCGGCGCGACAGGCACGGTATGAAGGTGAGACGGCGGCGGCGCAAGGGTTGCCGGCGTTGGTGAAGAAGTTGCTGGCGAGTGAGGATGCCAAAGAGGGCGTGCGGTCTTTGGTTGAGCGCCGACCTGGCATCTTCAAAGGAATCTAACCCCCCTGTAGGAGCTGCCGCAGGCTGCGATCTTTTGATGTTGATCTTGTAAAAAACAGGATCAAAAAATCGCAGCCTGCGGCAGTTCCTACAGGGGGCGGTGATCAGGTCGCCGGGCGAATGGCGTTGATCAACGACTGCAACGAATAGCCTAACCGTGGCGCCAACGCTGCGGCCCGCGCGGTCAACGCTTGCATGTCCAGCTCCTGATCGAGGTCCGCCGGCACCAGCAGAATCACATTGCCCTCCTTCACCGGCAGCTCCCAATAATGCCGGTGATAGAGCCCGCGCAACAGTGCCGCGCCCAGCGGCTGGCCATCATCGGTGGCCCACTGATTGATCACCAGCCAGCCACCCGGATTCAGACGCTTCTGGCAATCACCGAGAAAACCCCAGGCCAGATGCCCGACACCCGGGCCGACGTCAGTGTAGAGGTCGACGAAGATCAGATCCGCAGGCTCTGCGGTCGGCAACAACTCCAGCGCATCGCCGACACGGATGTACAGGCGAGGATCATCATCCAGCCCAAGGTATTCGATAGCCAGACGCGGCACATCCGGGCGCAGCTCGATCGCTTCAACGTCTTCCAGCGGCAGAAACTTGAGGCATGCCTGGGTCAACGTACCCGCACCAAGCCCTAGAAACAGCGCACTCTCCGGCAACTCATGGCACAACGCGCCAATCAGCATCGCGCGGGTATAGTCGTACTCCAGCCAGCTCGGATCAGCGGTGAACACACAGCTCTGCTCGATGGCATCGCCGAATTCGAGAAACCGGTAGTCAGCCACTTCCAGCACGCGAATCACGCCGAACTCATCCTGTACTTCGGCGAGCAGATGCTCGACGCGCTCCTCAGTCATTTCGTCTCCTGATGGTCACCGGGCGCGGTGACGCGATGGCACCGCTGTGGCGCCGTGGCAAAGCGGCGATTGTCGGCGATGGGGCGGGAGCAGGTCACGCACTAATTGCTGCTAACATGGCCTTCCGTGCGTAGAACCTTAGAGACCGTGATGAGCCAACCGTGGAGCCCTGATAGCTGGCGCGCCTTGCCGATCCAGCAACAACCCCAATACCCCGACGCCGCGCACCTGCGCCAGGTCGAGCAAACCCTGGCCAGTTATCCGCCACTGGTGTTTGCCGGTGAAGCGCGCGAACTGCGTCGGCAGTTTGCCGAAGTCACTCAGGGCCGGGCATTCCTGCTGCAGGGCGGCGATTGCGCGGAAAGCTTCGCCGAGTTCTCCGCCGCGAAGATTCGCGACACCTTTAAAGTGTTGTTGCAAATGGCGATCGTCATGACCTTCGCGGCCGGTTGCCCGGTGGTCAAGGTCGGGCGCATGGCCGGTCAGTTCGCCAAGCCGCGTTCGGCCAACGACGAGACCATCGATGGCGTGACCCTGCCGGCTTATCGCGGCGACATCGTCAACGGCATCGGTTTCGATGAGAAGAGCCGCGTACCGGATCCGGAACGTCTGCTGCAGTCCTATCACCAATCCACCGCGACGCTGAACCTGTTGCGCGCCTTCGCCCAGGGCGGCTTTGCCGATCTGCACCAGGTGCACAAATGGAACCTCGATTTCATCGCCAACTCGGCGCTGGCCGAGAAGTACAGCCACCTCGCCGACCGCATCGATGAAACCCTGGCGTTCATGCGCGCCTGCGGCATGGACAGCTCGCCGCAACTGCGCGAAACCAGTTTCTTCACCGCCCACGAAGCGTTGCTGCTGAACTACGAAGAAGCCTTCGTGCGCCGCGACAGCCTGACCAACGATTACTACGATTGCTCGGCGCACATGCTGTGGATCGGCGACCGCACTCGTCAGCTCGACGGCGCGCATGTCGAATTCCTCCGTGGCGTGAACAACCCGATCGGGGTGAAAGTCGGCCCGAGCATGAACCCGGACGATCTGATCCGCCTGATCGACGTGCTCAACCCGGACAACGATCCGGGGCGCCTGAACATGATTGCGCGGATGGGCGCGAACAAGGTCGGCGATCACCTGCCGGCGCTGATTCGCGCGGTGCAGCGTGAAGGCAAGCAAGTGCTGTGGAGTTCCGACCCGATGCACGGCAACACCATCAAGGCGAGCAGCGGCTACAAGACCCGCGACTTTGCGCAGATTCTTGGCGAGGTGAAGCAGTTCTTCCAGGTGCACGAAGCGGAAGGCAGCTACGCCGGCGGGATTCACATCGAGATGACCGGGCAGAACGTCACCGAGTGCATCGGTGGGGCGCGGCCGATTACTGAAGATGGCTTGTCGGATCGCTATCACACGCATTGTGATCCGCGGATGAATGCTGATCAGTCGCTGGAGTTGGCATTCCTGATTGCTGAAACCCTGAAGCAAGTCCGCCGCTAAGGTTCGACATCTCTATCGCTTTAACGGGCCCTTTCGCGAGCAAGCCCGCTCCCACATTTGGAATGCATTTCAAATGTGGGAGCGGGCTTGCTCGCGAAGAGGCCCGTTCAATCAACGCCTATCTTGGCCAATGCGACTCGCAACCGTGCGGCACTCTCGCGCTGACAATTAAGCTGCACCCGCGCAAGCCCGAGCCAATCCGCCATCCGCCGCAAATTCAGCGCCAGCGCCAACATCCCGTCCGCATCCAGCCCCGGCACCTCTTCGTGCAGCGCATGCACCGCCAACCGCCCCGCCGCTCGCTCGGCACGCACATCCACCCGCGCCGCAATCCGCTCATTGTGCAAGAACGGCAACACGTAATAGCCATAAACCCGCTTGTCCTGCGGCGTATAGATTTCCAGCCGATAGCGGAAGTCGAACAACCGCTCGGTGCGGCTGCGCTCCCAGATCAACGAGTCGAACGGCGACAACAACGCACTGGCAACCACCTTGCGCGGGACTTTTGGCTCCGGCAGGCAATAAGCGATCTGCCGCCAACCGGCGACTTCGCACATCTGCAACTGCCCGGCCTCGACCAGCTCCGCCAAGCGTGGTCGCGCATCCGCCGGGTTCAGGCGAAAGTAATCACGCAGGTCTTTTTCCGTGCCGACGCCCAACGCCTGCGCCGCATGCAACAGCAACCCACGCTGCGCCTCGGCCTCATCGGGCAACGCTTGCTGCAGGATAGAAGAAGGAATCACCCGCTCCGGCAAATCGTACAACCGCTCAAACCCACGCCGCCCCGCTACCGTCACTTCACCGGCGGCGAACAACCACTCCAGCGCATGCTTTTCTGCGCTCCAGTCCCACCAGGGCCCGGCCTTGTCTTCACGCGTCGACAGACTGCCGGCACCCAGCGCGCCCTGCTCTTCAACCGAGCTTAAAACCCGACGAACAACGTCCTGCTGCTCACGGCCGAACTTTGCCAGTTGCTGATAGATGTCCTCACCACGTTTGGCCCGCTGCATGCGCCAGCCCATCAATGGGAACATCGACAGCGGCAACAACGACGCCTCATGCCCCCAATATTCAAACAACGAACGACGACGCCCCGAACTCCAGGCAGCCTGGTCGAGCAAATCAGCGGAATAGGAACCGAGACGGGAAAACAGCGGCAGGTAGTGCGAGCGCACCACGGCGTTGACGGAGTCGATCTGCAACAGCCCCAGCCGTTCGATCAGCCGGTTGAGGTGTGGCGCCTTGACGGTCGGCGGCTGGCGCCCGTTGAACCCTTGGGCAGCCAGCGCCAGACGTCGTGCCTGTTTGAGGGAAAAGGATACTGTTGCGGGCATGAGCATCTCCTTGTCTGCTCGCAACCTACCTCACCTGAAAGTGGTTTGTGTAGCACTGGCGCCATCATTTATGCATCGGGTCATCCCAGAACGGCCGCACGGCTTCGTGTTCAACGTCGGCACGACTGACCCCGATGTCCTTCAACGCTTCGTCACTCAGACTGGCGAGCAACTCGCGCTCACGGTGCAATTCATACCAGCGGCTAAACTTGTGCAGCAGATCGGAAACGATATGGCCGTGGCTGGAAAATTTGTCTTCGTCTACATACTCTCTTTGACCTTTCATCGTCTTGCCCTCCTTGTGGATGGCTCAAGTCTCGCCCTGGCGTTAAGATCAATCCAACGAATGTTTCTGATGGCATGCATCACGGAGATTCATCAATTGTCGGCCTACCCCAGTATCGATACCGATGTTCTGCGCACCTTCGTCGCGATTGCCGATCAGGGCGGTTTCACCCGCGCCGGCGAGATGGTCAACCGCACGCAGTCGGCGGTGAGCATGCAGATGAAACGTCTGGAAGAAGACGTGTTGCAGCGCCAGCTGTTCGAGCGTGACGGACGCCAGGTGCGCCTGACTGCCGAAGGCCAGGTGCTGCTCGGTTACGCGCGGCGCATCCTCAAGCTGCACAGCGAAGTGTTCAACACCCTGCGCGAGCCACACATGGTCGGCACGGTGCGCATCGGTACGCCGGACGATTACGTCATGCGCTTTCTGCCAGGGATCCTTTCGCGATTCGCGCAGTTCTACCCGCTGATCCAGATCGAAGTGCATTGCGAATCGACCAAACAACTGTTGCAGCGTACTGACCTGGATTTGTCGATCGTCACCCGTGAACCGGGCAACGAAATCGGTCAGTTGCTGCGCAAGGAGCGTTTTGTCTGGGCCGAGGCGCAGAATTTCAGCGCCCACGAACAGACGCCGCTGCCCTTGGCGATGTTCAACAGTGATTGTTTCTGCCGTTTGTGGGCGTGCAATGCGCTTGATGCCATGGGCCGCGATTACCGCATTGCCTACAACAGCACCAGTTTGTCGGCGCTGATGGCCGTGGTCAGCGCCGGTCTGGCGATCACCGCGCAACTTGAAAGCCTGATCACCCCGGACATGCGCATCCTCGGTGCCGATGAAGACCTGCCGCTGTTGCCGGAAGCCAGCATCATGCTGATCCGCAACCTCAACAACCCTTCGCCGATCACCGAATGCCTGGCCGAGCATATTGTCGAAGGCTTCAAACTTTAAACGCGAGCATCACCGCACACAGCACCAGAAAACCGCAGAACAGCCCACGCAGCAGCCGTTCCGGCATGGCGTGGGCGACCTTGACGCCCCAACTGATGCTGGCCAGACCACCGATGGCCAGCGGCAGACCGATCATCCAGTCAACTTCGTGATGCACGGCGTAGGTCACCAGGGTCACGCCGGTACTTGGCAGCGCCAGCGCCAGTGACAAGCCTTGCGCGACGACCTGCGTGGTGCCGAACAGGCTGGTCAGCACGGGCGTCGCCACCACCGCCCCGCCGACCCCGAACAAACCGCCCATGGTCCCGGACGCCGCACCGAGCACACCCAGCCACGGCCATGAATAACGCATCTCGGACGTCGCTGCCGGTTGGCGGCCGAACATCTTCAACAGGTTGTACGTCGACAACACCACAAGGAACGCGACGAAACCGATGCGCATGGTTTGCGCATCGATGCCGACCGCCCAGATCGAGCCGATCCAGGCAAAGCAGAACCCCATCAGCGCCAGCGGCAGCGCGTGACACAACTCGATGCGATTGCGCTGGTGATACCGCCACAGCGCCAGCATCACGTTAGGCACGACCATGACCAGCGCGGTGCCTTGGGCGATCTGCTGATCCAGGCCGAACCACACGCCCAGCAACGGAATGGCGATCAAACCGCCGCCGATACCGAAGATGCCACCGAGTGTGCCGAGCGCAGCGCCGAACAACAGGTACAACAAAAACTCCATCACAGCCGAATTCCTCTCACGTCAGGCGATTCATCCTACGCAGTCATGGCTGGCGGGGAAACGCACAGCAACGCACAATGGCTATGCCAATTTCGCACAAGCGCATAACTCAACATGAACCCTAATCAGTTGACCGATCAACTCGGGCTGTTTCTCGATGTATTGGAGAGTGGCAGCTTTTCCGCCGCTTCGCGCCGTCATCCGCTGACACCTTCGGCGGTCGCGCGACGTATCGATAGCCTGGAAAGCGCGGTCGGCAGCCAGTTGTTCATTCGCAGCACTCATGCCGTGCTCGCCACGCCGGCCGGTCTCGCGTTTGCCGAGCGGGCACGACGCATCGTTGCCGAACTGCAACTTGCCCGCGCTGAAGCGGTGTCGCTGAGTAGTGCGCCGGAGGGCCTGATTCGCATCGATGCTCCGGCAGCATTCGGGCGGCGACATCTGGCGCCGGTGATTGCCGATTTCCTCGTTCTGTATCCGGGGCTGGATGTGCAATTGCACTTGATCGACAGCTTCGTCGATATGGCCGGTTCCAATCTTGGCAAAGTCGATCTGGTCCTGCGCGCAGGGCAAATGGCCGACACCCGGTTGGTCGCGACACCGCTGGCAAGCATGGTGCGGATCGCCTGCGCCAGCCCCGACTACCTCAAGCGCCGAGGCGTGCCGAGCGTTCCTGGGCAATTGAGTTCACACGACGGGCTCGACTGGGACGGACTCGCCCCACCGTTCGCCTGGCGTTTTGAATTGAACGGGCAAATGCAACTGCATCGCCCGGCGCGGATCCGCATGAGCGCCAATAACGCCGAAGCACTGGTCTGCGGCGCCCTCGCCGGATTGGGCATTGCGCACCTGCCGACGTGGCTGGCCAGTGAATACCTGTTACGCGGCGAACTGCTGCCGCTGTTTTGCGAAAGCGGCCTGCCCAACCCTGAGTCCACCGGCATTTATGCATTGCGCATGGAACAGCAGAAGAATTCGCGCAGCCGCTTGTTGCTCGAGTATCTGAAAAGCCGTTTCAGCCCGGTGCCGCCGTGGGATCTGGCGCTACAGCGAGATTTGGGCCGGCACTGACGCTGGAGAATTATCTGGCGCATTAAACATTCGGGCGCTAGATTCATGACCATCACCGATCAAGGCTTTGCTATGACCTCCGAGCGCAATACCCCCGACATTTGCGAAGAACTGCTGCTGGACAACCAGGCCTGCTTCGCCCTGCATTCCACTTCGCTGATGATGACCAAAGTCTACAAGCCGCTGTTGCAGGCGCTGGGCCTGACGTATCCGCAGTACCTGGCGATGATGGTGCTGTGGGAAAAGGATGGTTTGACGGTCGGAGAGATCAGCGCAAAGCTGCTGACTGATCCGGGTTCGCTGACGCCGCTGCTGAAACGCCTGGAGGCTGAAGGTTTGCTCAGCCGCACGCGCAGTCGCGAGGATGAGCGGGTAGTCATCGTCGAATTGACCGAACAGGGCCGAGCGCTAAAAGACCAGGCGCGCACTGTTCCCCCTTGCATCCTCGGCGCCAGCGGCTTCACGCTGGAACGCCTGCAAAATCTGCAATCGGAGCTGCAGGCCCTGCGCAGCCACCTGCAACAAAGCCTCGCCTGAATCCACTCTCCCCCCTGTAGGAGCTGCGGCACGCTGCGATCTTTTGATCTTAAAAAAGCCAAGGTCAAAAGATCGCAGCGTGCCGCAGCTCCTACAAATGTTTCAGCCACTCTCCATAGCGCTTCCTGCACTTATCGAATCATTTTTGAAAATTTATCTTGCGCGCCAAATATTAGCGCGATACATTTGCCTCGTACTTACTTAGCGCGCAAACAATTAGCGCGAAATATGACACTCAACGAGGCTCACACCATGCAAACTCTCTACACCGCAATCGCAACCTCCACCGGCGGCCGTGATGGTCGTGCGATCTCCAGCGACAACATTCTCGACGTCAAACTCGCCACTCCGAAAGAGCTCGGCGGTGCCGGTGGCGCAGCGACCAACCCTGAGCAGCTGTTCGCAGCCGGCTATTCGGCCTGCTTTATCGGTGCGCTTAAATTCGTTGCCAGCCAGACCCAACGCAAAATCCCCGACGACGCGTCGATCACCGCGCACGTCGGCATCGGCCAGATTCCTGGCGGCTTCGGTCTGGACATCGACCTGCACATCAGCCTGCCAGGCCTGGAACAAGCCGATGCGCAA
Source organism: Pseudomonas helmanticensis (assembly GCF_900182985.1). Classification (NCBI taxonomy): domain Bacteria; kingdom Pseudomonadati; phylum Pseudomonadota; class Gammaproteobacteria; order Pseudomonadales; family Pseudomonadaceae; genus Pseudomonas; species Pseudomonas helmanticensis. Next base: position 448,400 of record NZ_FXUY01000002.1, read on the forward strand.
ACGCTGGTCGACGCTGCCCACCAGGTCTGCCCGTACTCCAACGCCACCCGTGGCAATGTCGATGTACGCTTGCACGTCACCGTTTAAAGTCACACCCATATCCCAATGTAGGAGTGAGCCTGCTCGCGATAGCGGTGGTTCAGTCGATGAAGATTGTTGACTGTGCTGACGCCATCGCGAGCAGGCTCACTCCTACAGGGGATCTGCGGCGTGACACAAATCACAGGCACAAAAAAGCCCGACTCAATGGTCGGGCTTTTTCTTTCCGCAAAAAGCAGTGCTTATTTGGCACGGCCTTTGTAGGAACCGCCTTCGCGGGTGTCGATTTCGATCTTGTCACCGATTTCGATGAAGTCGGCAACTTGCAGCTCAGTACCGTTGGCCAGCTTGGCTGGCTTCATGACTTTGCCGGAAGTGTCGCCGCGAGCCGAACCTTCGGTGTAGTCAACTACGCGCACGATGGTGGTCGGCAGCTCTACGGAAACCAGACGCTCTTCGAAGAAGATCGCTTCGCAAACATCGGTCATGCCTTCTTCAACGAAAGGCAGAACGGCTTCGATGTCTTCAGCGTTCAGCTCGTACATGGTGTAGTCGGTGGTGTCCATGAACGTGTAGGTGTCGCCGCTGATGAAGGACAGGGTCGCTTCTTTGCGGTCGAGGATCACGTCGTCCAGTTTGTCGTCAGCGCTGTAAACGATCTCGGTCTTGTAACCGGTCAGCAGGTTTTTCAGCTTGGTCTTCATGATCGCGCTGTTACGGCCCGACTTGGTGAATTCAGCTTTCTGAACCAGCCAAGGATCGTTCTCGAGACGGATCACGGTACCGGGTTTCAGTTCTTTACCAGTTTTCATTGCGAATATCCGAATTTGGATGGGATTTACAAAAATCTAGGCCGCGTATCATATCCAATTTAGGTAAAACTGTACCAGCGCTGCGGCAAGATCGGCCTGCAAGCCTTGTTCCAGACACCATGCTTCGGCATTTTTGTGCAGTTCTGGCCAATGATTACGGGCGGCGAGCCATTGTTCAGCAATCGGCAGACCGGCATTCCATGCGCGCCACAAACCGTTCGTCGCCTCGGCAGCGGCCGGGGACAGGCCTTTTGTGTAGAGCGCGAGGAACGCGTCAAGCTTGTCCAGATGGATGTCTTCGTCCTGCTGATAGATGTGCCAGAGCATCGGCCGCCCTGCCCACTGCGCGCGGACAAACGAATCTTCGCCGCGCACCGCGTTGAAATCGCAGCACCAGAGCAAATGATCGTATTGATCCTGTCGGACGAACGGCAGCACTTGCACGGTCAATGCCTGACGCACATGAAGCGCCCCGACGCTCAGGGTTTCCACCCCGAGCCAGCGCGCTACATCACCGAGGATCCGCCCTTCCGGCACCAGCAGGTGAGTCGGCATGGCGTCCGCCGCCAAGACATCCAGCCAACTGGCCAGCCCGGTATTCTCGTAGGCAAACAGCGAAATCAGCTGTGCATCGGCCGCGCGATCAATCCCCAGCCCTTGCAGGAATTGTCGCTGCGCTGCGCGATCGTGTTGAAACTGCCGACGCTGATCGAGCAATCCTCGCTCGCGCAGCAGGCCTCCGGTACCCGGCTGAAATCCCGGGAAGAAGAAAAACTTCTGCACCGATTTGTATTTGACCGACGGCAAACCGTGACAACCGATCACCCAGTCTTCGGCACTCAAGTAGTCAAGGTTCATCCACAGCGGCGGTTTTTCCCGCTCGGCCATGACGTCCATGTAATCACTCGGCAGTTGGCAGGCGAATGCAGCAATCACCACATCAGCAGCCTCGGTGTGCACCCAGTCACTTGGCCAATGGCGAACTTCAACGCCCTGTTGCCATTGTTGCGCGACATCGATGTCGATCTCGGGGCAGAGACGCTCGAATGCGCGCAGGTCATCGACCCACAAACGCACCTCCAGTGCGTGTTCGGCGACCAATTGCCGGGCCAGGCGCCAGGTCACACCGATGTCGCCGTAGTTGTCGACCACCGTGCAGAAAATATCCCAGCGGGTTTTCGGTTGCAGCATTCAAGACTCCCGTTGGCAAAAGCACCGATTGTCCGCATAAATGACCTCGTGCAGAAGAGCCGACGAGGATTAATCTTCGTGCGACAATCGCCACTTGCCCGCAATCATCCGCCAGGAGGCAGCCATGCCCTACCGTCCCAATCCGCGTCGCCCCTTGCCTGTTCAGCTTAGCGCGCTGCACCTGACCGGCAGCATTGCCTTGGGCATGTGGCTGGGTTTCCTCGCCATCGCGCTGACCTGCTGGCTGCTTTCCCGCTTTCTGTTCACTGAACAACTGGCGCCTGTCGCTCAGGCGGTGCAGCAACTGGCCAAGCCGCCGGCTGCCGTCCAGGTGCAACCGGATATTCCGCCGCAAAGTCCGCTGTTCGACCAGTACGAAGAAAACCTGCGCAAGAACGAACAGCAGGCTCGACTCGATCAGGCGCGCAGCAGCTCGCGCAATCAGTCGAACCCGAAATGCCAGTTCTGGCTGCAACAGGATCAGACGGCTCCGAGCGAAAAAAGCCGCGCCAACGTTTTACAATTCTGCGATTGATCATGAACAAGCACAGCGTCCACCAACTGATTCTCGACAAACTGCGCGTTGACCTCGACATCGCCGAGCGTGCCGCGCAGACCGCTTACGAAACCGCGACTCACGAAGAGAACATTGCCGAAAACAAATACGACACGCTGGGCCTGGAAGCGTCGTATCTGGCAGCGGGGCAAGCAAAACGGGTCGAGGAAATTCGGCAGTCACTGGCGCTGTGCCAGAACCTGACGCTGCGTGCCTATGACGAAAACCGCGGAATCGAGATCGGCGCCCTGCTCGGCCTTGAAGACGAAAAGGGTCGCGAGCAATGGCTGTTTCTGGCGCCGGATGCGGCAGGCCTGAAAGTCGATGTGGTGGGTCAGCCGATTACCGTCATCACCCCACGCTCGCCGCTGGGCAAAAGCCTGCTGGGCAAGTTCGAAGGCGATGAGGTGGAGATTCTGGTGGCAGGCACCCGGCAACAGTTCGCTGTCACCGAGGTGCTCTGAAACAAGTGCTTAGTGAACCGGCAGTTCGACGCCGTCGAACAGCTCTTCCAGCTCTTGCTTGTTGTGGCACTGAATGGCTTTGGCCATGACTTCGCGGGTCAGGTGCGGGGCGAACTTCTCGATGAAGTCGCACATGAAACCACGCAGGAAGGTGCCGCGACGGAAACCGATCTTGGTGATGCTCGACTCGAACAGTTCGCTGGCATCCAGCACCACCAGGTCGCTATCGAGTTTGGTGTCGACTGCCATTTTCGCCACGATGCCCACACCCAGGCCCAGGCGCACGTAGGTTTTGATTACGTCGGCGTCGGCGGCGGTGAACACCACTTTCGGCGTCAGGCCGCGATGACTGAAGGCTTCGTCGAGTTTCGAACGGCCGGTAAAACCGAACACGTACGTCACGATCGGGTATTCGGCCAGCGCTTCGAGGGTCAGCTTCGGCAACTTGGTCAGCGGATGCCCCTGCGGCACGACCACGCAGCGGTTCCAGCGGTAGCACGGCATCATCACCAGATCGCCGAACAGTTCCAGCGCTTCGGTGGCGATGGCGAAATCGACGGTGCCATCAGCGGCCATTTCAGCGATCTGCATCGGCGAACCCTGGTGCATGTGCAGCGCGACGTCAGGGTATTGCTTGATGAAATTGCTGATCACCGGCGGCAATGCATAACGCGCCTGGGTATGCGTGGTGGCGATCGACAGGGTGCCTTTCTTCTCGTTGGAGAATTCCTGGGCGATCTGCTTGATGCTTTCGACCTTGCGCAGAATCTCGCCAGCGGTGGTGATGATGCGCTCGCCGGCCGGCGTGACGCGGGTCAGGTGCTTGCCGCTGCGGGCAAATACTTCGACGCCGAGTTCGTCTTCGAGCAGACGGATTTGTTTACTGATGCCCGGTTGCGAGGTGTAAAGGCTTTGGGCTGTAGCGGAAACGTTGAGGTCGTGGTGCGCCACTTCCCAGATGTAGCGCAATTGTTGAAGCTTCATATGAATCCCTCAAAGCAGGTAGACGCCACGGGCATCAGCGACGGTATATAACTATATTAATGGTTTGAAGAATAAATCTAGAACTTTTTTGTCAAAGTGCCATTATTCTGCTTCAGCGATCCTCACTGCGCCGACGCTCAAACAGTGGCACTAGATAAACCGGCACCTTCGATAACTGCAGAACCCGCGCCGCCGTACGCCCCAACGGCGTTTCCGCGCCCACCCCGTGGCTATGACTGCCAACGATCAGCAAGTCGACAGAGAGCTTCTGCACCTGGTCGAGAATCACCTGCGACGGATCGCCCTGCAGCACGCGCACCGCGCGAATGCGCTGCAAGTCTTGTTCGCCTTCATCACCCAATTCTTCACGAAAGCTTTCCAGCACCCGCTGCTCAATATTGGCGATGACTGTTTTCAGACCCTGGCTATGAAATTCGTTCAATGCCTGCTCATCGAGATAGCTCTGCAACACCGATTCGGCGAACAGCCCCATCGGCTCCACCGCGTGCACCACGTACAGGTCAGCATTGAACGTTCGCGCCAACGCCAAGGCATGCTGCATCACTAACGGTGCGTACAGACCGAGGTCAGTGGCATACAGCATCGAACGAATCATATGACCTCCTCGCAAGCCAACATGGCGGAGATTTGATTCAGCTTAGCAGTGCCTTGGCGAGTACGACGTGCGGCGCAACGTCTTGAACCACAGGGCTTTAGACCGACGGTTCGTTGCTGATGCCGTGCGGTACATGACCCGTGGCGACCACTTCACGCGCCAGTTCGCAGTGGCCGGCCTGATCATCGAAGAACACGTCAGCGGCGAACGCTTCGAGAAACGCCGATTTGGTCAGGCCGCCGAGGAACAGTGACTCGTCGAGACGGATGTCCCACTCGCGCAAGGTGCGGATCACCCGCTCATGCGCCGGTGCCGAACGCGCGGTGACCAGCGCCGTGCGGATCGGGCAGTCATCGTCAGGGAATTCGCGCTGCAACAGATTGAGTGCTGCGAGAAAGCCTTTGAACGGCCCACCACGCAACGGCTCGCGCGCCGCTTCACGCTCCTTGGCCTGGAACGCTTCGAGCCCGCCTGACTGATAGACACGCTCCGACTCGTCGGAAAAAATCACCGCGTCACCGTCGAAAGCGATACGCAATTCGTCACTCGCGGCACGGCTGGCGCCACCGGAGAGAATGGTTGCCGCAGCGAAGCCGGCGTCCAGCGCCGCGCGCACATCTTCCGCATGGGTGGAAAGAAACAGGTCGCAACCAAAGGCTTTCAAATAGGGATACGGACTGCGCCCGCCAACGAACGCCGCACGGGAAATCGCCAGGCCGTAATGGTGAATCGAGTTGAACACGCGCAGCCCGGTGTCGGCGCTGTTGCGCGAGACCAGAATCACTTCGACCCGCGCGCGACCGAGGCGACTGTTAAGGTTCAGGAGTTTTTCCACCAGCGGGAAGGCATCGCCGGGTGCCAAAATCTCGTCTTCGTGTTCGATCTGATATTGCCGATAGGCTTCGACGCCGCTCGACAGGTAGACCTTGTGGCTCTCGCTCAGGTCGAACAAGGCGCGCGACGAAATCGCCAGCACCAGTTTGTCATCGATGTTCTTGGCCATGCTTTCCCCCAGAGCGACCGACTCAAACGTTGCGTCGGTCGATAAAACACAAATTGCGGTACAACGCTTCAATACGCGGCAGCTCACAGCCTGCCGCTTTCGCCGCCGCCAGTGGCCGGGCGTAAATCGCCTCCAGCTCAAGCGGTCGTTTATGCAACAAATCGTGGTACATGCTCGGCCAGTAGTCGGGCATTTTTTCAGTCATCGTGAACAGAAATTCGGCATAGCCGGGCGGCACTTCCAGACCACAGGCCTTGGCGCCCTGCACCACCTCGGCCATCAATGCCTGGATCGATGCGCGGCTGTCGGCATCGGCCATCAACGGTGTGGTGCTGGCACCGAGCAACACCGATAGACCGTTGTAGGGAATATTCCAGACCAGTTTTTGCCAGCGTGCCTGATGCAGATTGGGCATTGCCTGGGAGTCGAGACCGGCACTGCGGAACAGCCCGGAACCTTGCTCGACAATCGCCATGCGCGCGGCGTCATCGGCGGCCGGGCCGCTGTGATAACCGACATTGACTGCACCGAGCGCCTGATGGGTGATCAGGCCCGGGCCATCACGATGCACGCAGATCAGGCACAGCCCGCCGAGCAAATGCAGGGAATCGGGCAACAGCGCGCGCAGACTGTCTTCGACATCCAGACCGTTCTGCAGTAACAGCACTTTCGCATCCGGCTTGGCTGCTTGAATGATTGCCGGCGCCAGATCAGCGTTGCTGGTGGTTTTTGCGCCGACCAGCAGCCAGTCACACTTGGGCATGTCCTCGGCTGCCGAATAGGCTTGCGCCGGATTCAGCGTCAGTTGGCCATGCACCGCGCTGTTGACCTGCAATCCGCGCTCGGCGACTGCCGAGAACTCGCTGCGCAACAGAAAGTGCACATCGAAGCCGGCACGCGCCAGCATCACCCCGTAAAACCCGCCAATTGCCCCGGTACCAATAATCCCCACCACCGGTTTATGCACTGCCCCCATCATGGCAACTCCTCTGCAATTCGACCCAGTGCCTGCGCCAGCGCCGCGTTCAGCGCATCGGCCGTCAGGCGTGTGTGCAATGCCCCAAAGAACTCGCCGTCGCGCACCACAAACAGCGCCGGCAAATGAAAGACCTGATAACGCTCGACCAACCCGCCGTTGTCGCCGGCATCGATCCAGCACAGGCGATCGATGGCCAGTTCGAGCCCCGGCAACGCCTCGCGGGCATAACGACAACTGGCGCAGCCGACGCTGGTGAAAATCACCAGGGAAACGCCGCTCATCGCCAACAGCCGTTGGTCGGCGTCGAAATCGGTCAGTGCGGATTCGACCACTATACTGGGGGAAACAATGTCAAATGGCCGACACAGGGAGTCTGTGCTCATGGGACGTTTCATTCCTCATCCGGACGAGGTGCCGGTTGAATTAACCTTGCTCAAGCCTGAGTGTATTTCCAGGCAACAGCTGCACACTATCAGCCTCGGCGGCATCGCTTGCAATTACCACCGTGCCTGGCGTCATGGCACGGCGCTGCAAGTGCGCATGCCGACGCTGAATGCCGACATCTGTTATCCGGGCTACGTGGCGTGGTGTCTGCGGCGTAAAAAAGGTTATCTGGTGGGCATCGCCTTCACCGATGAGCAGACGCTGTTCAGCGCGCGAATGGGTGAGCAGGTGTGTCAGATCGAGCGCTTCTGCCGCATGAATGACGCCCACGATGACCTGCACGATATTCAGGCGCTGGCCCTGCAATGGGTCGAGCAACACGCCGACGAGTTCTCCCATGACAGCGTGCGCAAGGCTTTCGCCCAGCCGGTGCTGGACTGACGCTGTTCTCTAAACAGTTACATGCCCATTGTCGAGCAGGCGCCTAACGCGCTAAGGTTCCGCTCCCCGACGCGCTTAAATCTGCTGTGCTCCGCCGCGCGGGGATCGCTGGCGGCCGGCACCCGTGACCTGACGAGTAAACGATGGCTGATTTACCGATCAACGACCTAAACGTCGCCTCTAACGAGACCCTGATCACTCCTGATCAGCTCAAGCGTGATATCCCTCTGAGCGACGCCGCCCTGCGCACCGTCACCAAGGGCCGCGAAGTCATTCGCAACATTCTTGATGGCACCGACCACCGTCTGTTCGTAGTGATCGGCCCGTGCTCGATCCACGACATCAAGGCTGCCCACGAATACGCCGATCGCCTGAAGGTGCTGGCGGAGGAAGTCTCCGACACCCTGTATCTGGTCATGCGTGTGTATTTCGAGAAGCCGCGCACCACCGTCGGCTGGAAAGGCCTGATCAACGATCCGTATCTGGACGACTCGTTCAAGATCCAGGACGGCCTGCACATCGGTCGCCAGTTGCTGCTGGATCTGGCCGAAAAAGGCCTGCCGACCGCCACCGAAGCCCTCGACCCGATCTCCCCGCAGTATCTGCAGGACCTGATCAGCTGGTCGGCGATCGGCGCGCGTACCACTGAATCGCAGACGCACCGTGAAATGGCTTCCGGCCTGTCCTCGGCTGTCGGCTTCAAGAACGGCACCGATGGCGGCCTGACCGTGGCGATCAACGCCCTGCAGTCGGTGTCCAGCCCGCACCGTTTCCTCGGCATCAACCAGGAAGGTGGCGTGTCGATCGTCACCACCAAAGGCAACGCCTACGGTCACGTGGTGCTGCGCGGCGGTAACGGCAAGCCGAACTACGATTCGGTCAGCGTTGCCCTGTGCGAGCAGGCGCTGAACAAGGCCAAGATCAAGCCGAACGTAATGGTCGATTGCAGCCACGCCAACTCCAACAAGGATCCGGCCCTGCAACCGCTGGTGATGGAAAACGTCGCCAACCAGATCCTCGAAGGCAATCAGTCGATCATCGGCCTGATGGTCGAGAGCCACTTGAACTGGGGCTGCCAGGCGATTCCAAAAGACCTCGCCGACCTGCAATACGGCGTGTCGATCACCGATGCCTGCATCGACTGGTCTGCTACCGAGACGACGCTGCGCAGCATGCACGCCAAGCTCAAGGATGTGCTGCCGAAACGTCAGCGCAGCTGATCGACGTTTCGCAGGCATAAAAAAACGCCGGGCATTGCCCGGCGTTTTTGTGTGCGCGATTCAGATCTTCGCGGCGCGGCGCTGATGGCGCTCCATGTAGCGCTCGACGTAGGAGCACGACGGGATCACCGTGTAGCCCATTTCTTCGGCGTATTGCAGCGCGCTTTCGGTCAGCGCGGCGGCAATGCCACGGCCACGCAGGGCGTTGGGCACAAACGTGCGATAGATATCCAGGGTCTGTTTCCCCAGATCCATATAGGTCAGGTAGGCACGATGACCGTCCACATTGGTCTCGAACTGATGACCAGCCTGGTCATGGTGGATGGACAACGCCTCGCTCATCACTACTCCTCGCGGGTCTTGGATTCTGACCCCTACCTTACCGATGTTTTTCCGGCGAAGGAACATCTACGCCACCCCGTGCCTGTTGGACACCGAGAAGAGCCACACCGATCTCGCGCAACCGAGCACCTGATAAATAGTAGGCACCATTGGCGAAAATGCTCAAGGTGCGCTCGTCATCAAGCGAGTTGACGGGGGGTTGCTCCGATGGACGCAGGGGTGGCGTGGGAGAAGATCTTCCCGGGCCGCTCACCTGAACATTGCCGGATGTTGAGACTTAAGACGTGCGACCTTTTTTAAAGTCACCTCAACATGGACAAAGATAAGCGAAGCAGCGCGCAAAATCGGAACAAAAGTATGGACGAATTCATTTAGACAGACTTTAGCCAAGACGGCAAAAACAGCACGCCACAACGGGAACTTTTTCTCATTAACTCGCTCTGCGCGGGGCTTGCAGCTGGGTATTTTTTAAACAACCCAGTTAAAAGTTGCTCGAAAAAGAATCAGCAACTACAATTTTTTTTGCTTCTTGCGCTACGTCAGTTTACTTACTACAAGTAATGGGTAGTATGTACGCCGGCTATTTCCTCAATCGGAGGAGACAGCCACTTAATTGAAAGTCCTTGAAGGGGAACACGATGAACAACGTTCTGAAATTCTCTGCTCTGGCTCTGGCCGCAGTTCTGGCTACCGGTTGCAGCAGCGCATCGAAAGAAACCGAAGCACGTCTGACCGCTACTGAAGACGCAGCTGCTCGCTCCCAGGCTCGTGCAGACGAAGCTTACCGTAAAGCTGATGAAGCTCTGGCTGCTGCTCAAAAAGCACAACAGACTGCTGACGAAGCTAACGAGCGTGCACTGCGCATGCTGGACAAAGCTAGCCGCAAGTAATAATCCCTCGGGATTGTTATCAAGCCGACCCGATTTTCGGGTCGGCTTTTTTATTGCCCGCAGCTTTTGTTCAGGCAATAAAAAACCCGCCGATGCCTGACGCATCGACGGGTTCTGCACCGCGACTTACTGCTGCAAGTCGACCGGCGTATTCGAAACCATCGGTGCCGAAGTATTCGGCGTGCCGATTTCAGTTGGCAGGCCATCTTCGGCCGCGACCACATCACGCACCACATCCCAGTTCACGCGCAGGTTGCTGGTGACGTCTTCACGCTTGAGCATCGCATTGATCACCGCAGTGTGCTTGTCGACCACCGACGGGTTGCCCTTGTCGTCGATCGGCGTGTGCGCTTCCAGATAGACCTTGCCACCACTGCTGCCGAACTTGTACGCATCGTTGAGGATGCGCACCGAAGTCCCGACCGGAACCATGCTGGCCATTTCCAGCACGTTGTTGTTGAACATGCGGAAGCAACCGTGGCTGGTGCGCATGCCGATACCGAACTTCTTGTTCGAACCGTGGATCAGGTAGCCCGGCGTGCCAAGGGTGAACTTGAACGGCCCCAGCGGGTTGTCAGGGCCGGCCGGCACCACGTTTGGCAACGGATCACCGTCAGCGGCGTGCTCAGCCTTGATCGACGCAGGAGGCGTCCAGGTCGGGTTTGGCGTTTTGGCGGTGATCGAGGTGTGCGCGATTGGCGAACCCCAACCCTCACGGCCGATACCCAGCGGGAAGGTGTACACCACGTTCCGGCCTTTCGGGTAGTAATAGAGGCGGTATTCGGCAAGGTTGATAACGATGCCTTCACGCGGACCCGGCGGCAGAATGAAGCGGGTCGGCAGGACGATTTCGGTACCGGCGCCCGGCAACCAGGCATCGACGCCCGGGTTGGCCGCGACCATTTCCGAATAGCCCAGATCGTAGGTCGTGCCGAGGTCGGCGAACGTGTCCTCGTACTTGGCCTTGATCACCTGCACCTGGCCGATGATGTCCTCACCGGGCGGTGGCAGGGGAAACTCCAATGCAGCAACGGGACCGGCCACACACAGGGCGGCAAGTGACAGGCAGCGGGTGACGGCAGGAAAGCGCGGCAACATCCGGAAAATCCTTCGCATGATCAACAAGGGTATAAGAGCGCGATTGTACACCGCACTTTGAATATTCGGGGAGCCACGCCGATGGACCGTGCTGAATGCGAAAAGATCGCAGCCTTCGGCAGCTCCTACAGGTGTACACCCTTCCTTGTAGGAGCTGCCGAAGGCTCGGGCCGCGATCGGACGATCTTTTGACCTTAAAGCTCGAAACGCAGCTCCGGCCAGATCGGCGACGTGCCACGCTTCTGCGACTCCAGAATCGCCCGGCACAGCGAACACAGGCGCTGATCCTGGAACACCCGCCGATCCACACTCGACCAGCGTGGCTGCGCCGGCAGCAGGCTGCCACACAGGGTGCGATCCGCCGAACCACCGAGTTCCAGCTGACGCGTCACCAGATGCACCCGCACTTCCTGGCAGGCGAACAGATCCAGCTGCTCGTCAGGCTCGATCAGTTGGTAGGCAAACAGGGACCAGGCAGAACGCGACATCTGGGGCTCCAAATAAGGGGGCGCCACATTAGCCGAAAGCCTGCCCTTAGAAAAGCCTCATAACAGCGGTTTTAGCGTCGGCCAGACATTTTCCAGCAACTTGCCCTGCGCCCCGGCTGCCGGGTGCAGACCATCGGCCTGCATCAAGTCCGGATGCCCGCCCACGCCGTCGAGGAAAAACGGTACCAGCGGGATCTTTTTAGCGTCGGCCAGTTTGCCGTAGACCTCGGCGAAAGCGTCGGTGTAACGCTTGCCGTAATTAGGTGGTAACTGCATGCCGAGCAACAACACCTTGGCGCCACTCTGGCGCGAACTGTCGATCATCGAGGCAAGATTTTGTTGCAATTGAATTGGCGGCATTCCGCGCAGGCCATCGTTACCCCCCAGCTCGAGGATCACCAACTCAGGTTTATGCTCTGCAAGCAGCGCCGGCAGGCGCGCCTGGCCTCCGGCACTGGTGTCGCCGCTGATCGAGGCATTGACCACTTTATCGTCGAAACCCTCCTGTTTGAGCCGTTGCTCAAGCAACGACACCCACCCCAAGCGGGTATCCAGTCCGAAACCGGCGCTGATACTATCGCCAACGATCAGGACAGTACCCGCCGCTGCGTTCTGGGCCATGCACATCAAGGCCAGGCCAGCACTCAAAAACCACACACGCATCGGATTCTCCATGGGCGCAAGCATTCTCACCGCGAAGAACCTCAGCAAAGTGGTTCCCAGCGCGGAAGGTGAACTGACTATCCTGCACGAACTCAGCCTGGAACTGAACAAGGGCGACAGCCTGGCCATCGTCGGCGCGTCCGGTTCCGGCAAATCCACCCTCCTCGGCCTGCTCGCCGGTCTCGACTTGCCGAGCAACGGCGAAGTCATCCTCGCCGGCCAAAGCCTGAGCAATCTCGATGAAGACCAGCGCGCGCGCATCCGTGCCGAGCACGTCGGTTTTGTCTTTCAATCGTTTCAACTGCTCGACAGCCTCAACGCACTGGAAAACGTCATGCTGCCGCTGGAGCTCGATGGCCGCAAAGATGCCCGCGAGCGCGCGACGGAGTTGCTGCAACGGGTCGGTCTCGGCCAGCGTCTGACCCACTCGCCGCGCCAGCTCTCCGGTGGCGAGCAGCAACGTGTGGCGATAGCCCGCGCGTTTGCCGCCGAACCTGACGTGCTGTTCGCCGACGAGCCGACCGGCAACCTCGACAGCCACACCGGCGAGCGCATCAGCGATTTGCTCTTCGAATTGAACAAGGAACGCGGCACCACCCTGGTGCTGGTGACCCACGACGAACGCCTGGCCCATCGCTGCCGGCGCCTGATCCGTCTTGAAGCCGGGCTGTTGGTCGCCCCTCTGGAGCCTTGATGGCACGTTTGCCGCTGTTGCGTCTGTTCAGTCTCGCCATCCGCCAGCTCATGCGCGATGCCCGCGCCGGAGAATTGCGCGTGTTGTTCTTCGCGCTGGTGGTCGCCGTGGCGGCGAGCACTGCCATCGGTTATTTCGGTGCTCGCCTCAACGGCGCCATGACCCTGCGCGCCACCGAGTTTCTTGGCGCCGACCTGGTCCTTGAAGGCAGCTCGCCGGCCCGCGAAGAACAGATCAAGAGCGGCACCGAGCTGCGTCTGGCTCACGCGCAAGTGGTGGAGTTCTCCAGCGTGATTGCCACCGACAACGGCATTCAGCTATCGAGCATCAAAGCCGTCGACCGCGCGTATCCATTGCGCGGCGAACTGAAAAGCGCGCCCGCACCTTTTGCCGCTGAAGACATAGGCGGCGAGCCGCAACCCGGTGAAGCCTGGGTCGAGGCACGCCTGCTGACGGCGCTGGATCTGAAGATCGGCGACAGCATCGACGTCGGCATGAAGACGTTGAAGCTGACCCGGATTCTGACCTACGAGCCGGATCGCGCCGGTAACTTCTACAGCCTGACGCCACGGGTCATGATCAACCTCGACGACCTCGCCGCGACCGGCGTGGTGCAACCGGGCAGCCGGGTAAGTTACCGCGAACTCTGGCGCGGCGAACCGCAGGCGCTGGAAACCTATCGACAACTGATCAAACCGGGGCTGGCGGCGAATCAACGGATTCAGGATGCCCGCGATGGCAACCGGCAGATAGGCGGTGCGCTGGGCAAGGCCGAGCGTTACCTGAACATGGCCAGTCTGGTCGCCGTGCTGCTGGCCGGTGTGGCCGTGGCGTTGTCAGCGAATCGTTTTGCCAGTCGGCGCTTCGACTCCAGTGCCTTGTTGCGCTGCCTCGGCTTGTCGCGCCGGGAAACCATGCTGCTGTTCAGCATCCAGCTGACCGTACTCGGGCTGTTCGCCGCGCTCAGCGGTGCGTTGCTCGGCTGGTTGGCGCAGCTGGGTTTGTTCGCGCTGCTGCATGATCTGCTGCCAAGCGATGTGCCTCCAGGCGGTCTGTTTCCGGCCATCGCCGGCATCGGCACCGGGCTGGTGGCATTGGCCGGATTTGCCTTGCCACCCCTCGCTGCGCTCGGTCGCGTACCACCGCTGCGTGTGCTGCGCCGCGACATGCTGCCAATTCCATCGAGTACCTGGATGGTTTACGGCGCGGCACTCGGCGCGCTTGGCCTGATCATGTGGCGCCTGAGCCTGGATCTGCTGCTGACGTTTGCCCTGCTCGGCGGTGGCGTGGTCGCTGCGTTGCTACTGGGTGGCTTGCTTTTGTTGTTGCTGCAAAGTCTGCGGCGGATGCTCGCCAAGGCATCGTTGCCGTGGCGCCTGGGTCTTGGGCAGTTGTTGCGTCATCCACTGGCGGCGGCCGGACAGTCGCTGGCATTCGGCCTGATTCTGTTGTCGATGGCATTGATCGCCCTGCTGCGCGGTGAGCTGCTCGACACCTGGCAAAACCAGTTGCCGAAAAACGCGCCCAACTATTTCGCCCTGAATATTCTGCCGGCCGACAAACAGGCCTTCAGCGATCACTTGATCAACGTGTCAGCACAAGCCGCGCCGCTCTACCCGGTTGTGCCGGGACGACTGATCAGTATCAACGGCGATCCGGTGCAGCAAATCGTCAGCAAGGATTCAGCCGGAGATCGAGCGATTCAACGGGATCTGAGCCTGACCTGGGCGGCGGATTTACCGGCGGGCAACAAGCTCACTGCAGGTGAGTGGTGGAAGGATCAGCCAAGCGACGCAGTACCCGGTGTCTCGGTGGAAGGCAAAGTCGCCGAAAGCCTCAAGCTCAAACTCGGCGATCACATGGTGTTCAGTGTCGGCGGGGTCAACCGTGAGGCGAAGGTCACCAGCCTGCGCGAGATCAACTGGGACAACTTCCAGCCGAACTTCTTCATGATCTTCCAGCCTGGCACCCTCAAGGATTTGCCGGCGACCTACCTGACCAGCTTCTATCTGGCGCCCGGTCATGACCAGCAGATCGTTGAACTGTCGCGAGCCTTTCCCGCCGTGACCATCCTGCAGGTCGAAGCCTTGCTCGAACAGCTGCGCAGCATCCTCGCCCAGGTCACCTTGGCCGTCGAATATGTGTTGTTGTTTGTCCTCGCGGCGGGGATGGCGGTGTTGTTCTCAGGCTTGCAGGCGACGCTGGATGAGCGCATTCGCCAAGGTGCGCTGTTGCGTGCCTTGGGGGCCGAACGCAAGTTGCTGATCAAGGCACGACGCATCGAGTTCGGCTTGCTGGGTGCGGTCAGCGGTCTGCTCGCGGCCATCGGTTCGGAAGTGGTGAGTCTGGTGTTGTATCGCTACGCCTTCGATCTGCCATGGCATCCGCACCCGTGGTTGCTGGTGCTGCCATTGATTGGCGCGGTGCTGATTGGCGGTGCCGGCGTGTTCGGCACACGGCGGGCACTGAATGCCAGCCCACTGACAGTGTTGCGCGAGGGTTGATAGACTCAGGCGCTCTCAACCACAAGAAGTTGCCATGAGCCGTTATCGCCCTCCTCGCACCGCCGGCACCGCACTGATCACCCCTGAAGGTGAAGCGCGGATGCGCGCCGAATTCCATGAGCTGTGGCACGTGCGTCGCCCGCAGGTGACGCAATCGGTCAGCGAGGCGGCGGCTCAGGGCGATCGCTCGGAAAACGCCGAGTACACCTACGGTAAAAAGATGCTGCGCGAGATCGACAGTCGCGTGCGCTTCCTCACCAAACGCCTGGAAGCACTCAAGGTGGTCAGCGAAAAGCCCAGCGATCCGAACAAGGTCTACTTCGGCGCTTGGGTGACCATCGAAGACGAAGACGGCAAGCAATCGCGCTACCGCATCGTCGGCCCGGATGAACTGGATCTGAAACTGGGCCTGATCAGCATCGACTCGCCTCTGGCCCGCGCTCTGATCGGCAAGGCGCTGGACGCCGAAGTGCGGGTGCAGACGCCGACCGGTGAGCAACTCGTCTACATCGTGGCGATCGATTACCCGTAAAGCCTGTCAGCGGCGGGTGATCAACCCCTGCCGCGCGACGCGGACCAGTTGCTTGATCATTTCCGGGGCGTCTTCAGTGTTGGGTGCCTGAATCACCGCCAGATCGAAACTGTCACTGGCAAAACGCGCCAGCGATTCACCGTGTTCAACGAACTGGATCAGGAAGGCGGCAGGACCGCCGCTGCGACGTGGCCAGCCATCGAGATAACGCAACAGCGTCGGCTGGTGTTTGCCGCCAAGCAGGATTTTCGGGTTGCGCTGGGTGATATGTGCCGTGATCGGCGCGGGACGTGCTGGAGGGCGTAGTGCATTCATCGTGTCGTGTCTCTGCCTCAAAAGTCTGCATGGCAGGTGAGAGGCAACACCGAACCAGCGCTTTAGCGGTATTTCGAAGCCCTGTTCCGGCTTCTGACGGCAACTGTTGAAGTCACCTGGCGCCCCGCAAGTAGCTGTTTAAATCGGCGCATGAGCAACATCCTAGAGAACGTGACCGATCAGTGTCAAGAATCAGCCGCAACAAAAAAGGCCCGCACAATGCGGGCCTTTTGCTTGAGCCAGAGCGCTTAACCGGCGATGGCGCGATCCACCGAAAGCTTGCCGGCACCTTCGATCAGCACCGCGAGGCTGCCACCGAGCAGGGCCAGAGCGAACTCGTAACCGTTGTTGGCCATGAACAGACCGTTGCCGATGTGCACGGTGAAGATTGCCACCAGCGACAGGAAGGTCAGGCCCAACGCCGCCGGGCGTACCAGCAGACCGATGATCAAGGCCAGACCGGCGAAGAACTCGGTACCGCCGGCCAAAGTGGCCATGACATAACCCGGGTGCAGACCGATGCTGTCCATGTATTGCGCGGTGCCCGCCAGACCGTACCCACCAAACAGACCGAAGAGTTTCTGCGAACCGTGAGCAGCGAAGATCACGCCGACGGCGATGCGCAGAATGGTCAGACCGTAACCGGCGCGGGTGAACAGTACCTTGTTGATCAGAGAGCTCATGGTGCATTCCTTGTTTTGCGAGAAGTTATGTGTGTTAGTTGGCCGCTATATTAATCAGTAAACCAAATGTTAAAAGCGCAATTATTTCGCCATAACAATCAGTTTATTTGATCATTTGCGCGAAGCCACCTTCTGGCCTCCGGGCTCCAACGACTCCCGCTCCCGGTCGAACGCCAGGAAATACTTGTTCACGCTATTAACATAGCTGACGGGCCCCATTCCCACCTGCTCCATGGCAATACGCTCAACCTGGAAGAACCACTGGTTCGGATTCAGCCCACGCCGCCGGGCTTCAGCGCGCATGCCCTGGACGCGTTCCGGGCCGATGTTGTAGGCGGCCAGCGTGAAGGCCATGCGCTCGCGCTCGTTGAGTTTGGGGCTGTTGAAAAACTTGCGGCGGATCATCGCCAGGTACTTGGCCCCGGCCTGCACGTTCGCATCGAGATTCTGGATGTTATTGACGCCGACACGCTGCGCGGCGGACGGTGTGATTTGCATCAGCCCGGTCGGGCCGCTGCCGCTGCGGGCACTGGGTTGCAGCGCGGATTCCTTGAACGCCAGCGCCGCCAGGTTCAGCCAATCCATGTTCTGCGCAGCGGCATGTTTCTGCAGGGTCGGACGCAGTTTTTCCAGGCGCTGGCGGTCGGCCTTGGCCAATGGATAGTGGACTTGATAGAGACGGCGGTAGATGCGCAGAAACGCTACATCCTCGTTCGAGGGCTTCTTGTAACCGCTGAGAAAGCGATCAATGCTCGCTCGCAGCATCGACGCATCACGACGCACGAACCAGTATTCCTCGCCCGGCTCGCTGATTATCATCTGCCGGTCGAAACGCAACTTCGGCAGGATCTTGCCCCATCGTTCGGCGATCGGTTGCTCGACAATCGTCAGATGAAAAATCCCGCCCTGGACCATCTCCAGCACGTCTTCAACGGCCAGTGTCGGATCGACCCATTCGATCTTGATCGGCGCCAGTTTGTGCAACGCCAGTTTCTGGTTGAGCTGACTGACCGCCTCCCCCGCCGCACTGCCGGTCGGCAACGCGAGGGTTTTACCGGAGAGTTGTTCGACCTTGGTGTAGCGTCGCTCGCCCTTGATGCCGACCAGCACCAGCGGCACGTTGCTGGCAATCGGTTCGCTGCTGGCGACCGCATGGCCCGCCTGCAGTTCGAGCAACTCGCCCGGCGCCACCAGATCACCCTCGCCGCGCTGCAAGGCGCCGAGCAATTGATCCTTGGCTTTGGGAATGATCTTGAGGGTGATTTCCTGGCCATCGCGGGCATGGCCATTGAGGTATTGCTCGAAGGCGCGCAGGCGATGGTATTCGACGCCGATGGCCTGGCCCTGGACTTCGCCGGAGCTGTTGCGGCTCTGATTGACCAGCACGCGCAGCACGCGGCTGCTGCGAATCTCCGAGAGGTCGCGCACCTTGGCGGCCGGCACCGCTTGCAGTGGCCCGGGCAGGCGCGCAACCGCCGTCATCGGCAGTAGCAACGAGGCACACAACAACAGCAAAATCGAGGGACGAATCATCCACTCTCCGGAAAGAATACGGGGCAATTTCACCGCTGAACGGTCGAAATCACCGACGAAAACAGAGCGCCTGGAGCGCTGGCAACGTGCGAGAGACTGGCACAGTGATGGCATCGTTGCCAGACCGGCTTGCCTCGCGGCATCAAGAGACAGCTATAACTCGTTGTAGTTCTTGGCTTTTCTTCTGAATCTACAGCTCTGGTATGCTTTCCGGCCTTCGGCCCGAGGTAGCAACCATGCAACTCATCGATATCGGCGTCAACCTGACCAACCCAAGTTTCGCCGACAAACACCAGGCCGTACTCGACCGCGCCTACGCCGCCGGGGTCTGCCAACTGGTGCTGACCGGCACCAGCGTCGAGGGTAGCGAGCAGGCCCTGGAGCTGTGCCAGCGACTCGATGAGAGCGGCCAGCGCCTGTTCGCCACCGCCGGTATTCACCCGCATTCGGCCAGTGACTGGAACGCCGACAGCGCCCGTCGCCTGCGCAGCCTGCTGAAGGAGTCCAGCGTCGTCGCCGTGGGTGAATGCGGGCTGGATTTCAATCGTGATTTCTCCCCGCGCCCGCAGCAGGAAAAAGTGCTCGAAGAGCATTTGGCGTTAGCCGTTGAACTGCAATTGCCGGTGTTTTTGCACGAGCGCGATGCCAGTCAGCGCCTGCTGGAAATCCTTAAGGACTACCGCGATCAACTGCCCGCTGCGGTGGTGCACTGCTTCACCGGCGAGCAAAAGGCCTTGTTCAGCTACCTCGATCTGGATCTGCACATCGGCATTACCGGCTGGATCTGTGACGAGCGTCGCGGCACGCATTTGCATCCGCTGGTCAAGGAGATCAAGCGTGGACGGCTGATGCTGGAAAGCGACGCGCCCTATCTGCTGCCGCGCACCTTGCGGCCGAAGCCGAAGAACGGGCGTAACGAGCCGGCGTATCTGACAGAAGTGCTGCGTGAGGTGGCGTTGCATCGTGGCGAAAGCGAAGACGATCTGGCAGCGCACACGACGGCTTGCGCTCGCGCATTTTTCAATCTGCCGACATTGGTGTAATTCGTAAAAGATCGCAGCCTTCGGCAGCTCCTACATTGGGATGGCGTACCCCTGTAGGAGCTGCCGCAGGCTGCGATCTTTTAATCTGTTGACCCACATCAAATCCCCCTTCCTGCATAGCGGCACAATGCTGGCACCTTGCCGAAACTGTTTCCGCTATCAGAGAAGACCTCCATGGGTGCCTGGCTTAGCAATATCTCGCTGAAGTACAAATTCTGGGCGGTCAATGCCGTCGCCTTCGTCACTACCCTGCTGCTGGTGTTGTACGCCGTACAACTCGAGCAACAGGCACGCAGCCACGCTTCGCAGGCATCTGCGCAAGCGCAGGCGCAATTGCTCAAGGCCTGGCCAGGCAGTCAGGCCCTGCCCAAAACTGATCAGGTGTTGACCTTCAAACGCGGTGAAGCGCCGCGCCTCAACGATCAACCGCTGCTGGAGATCACCGACAGCAACGGCTGGATCGAGATCAATCACATGCCGCTGTTTGGCGATAACCCATTGATGGGCGCCGAAGTGTTCAGCCGCGCCGATGGCCAACAGGTCGCCGTGATTGCTCATGGCCCGAGCCTGAGCCAGGTGTTCAGCGAGCGTTTCGCCAACTACGCGGTCGCGGTGTTTATTCTGATGCTGGCGATGCTCGGTGCTTCGCAACTGCTGATCCGTTTTCTGCTCAGTCAGCTCAACACCTTGAAGGACGTCATGCTCCACGTCGAGAAAAGCGGCGATCTTTCGGCCCGCGTGCCGTTGGCCGGTAGAGACGAAGTCGGGCAGATGGCCAATGCGTTCAACGCGATGCAGGCTGGTTATCAGCGCGTGGTCAGCACCGTGGCCAACACCGCCCGGCAATTGGATGTCGGCGCGGCGCGGCTGGCGTCGAGCATGAACGAGGTGCGCCACGGCATGCTCGGCCAGCAAAGCGAAACCGATCAGGCCGCCACCGCGATCAATGAAATGACCGCCACCGTCTACCACATCGCCCAACACGCCGGCGCCACCCGCGATCTGTCGCAGACTGCCGACGGCCTCGCCGGCAGCGGTCAGCAAGTGGTCGCCCGCGTGCAGCAGTCGATTGCTGGCCTGTCCAGCGGTGTGCAGCAGACAGCCGAGATGATTCAGCGCCTGGCCGAGGACAGCCAGAAGATCAACGGTGTGGTCAGCGTCATTCACAGCATTGCCGAGCAGACCAATCTGCTGGCCTTGAACGCTGCCATCGAAGCTGCCCGCGCCGGTGAGATGGGTCGGGGTTTTGCGGTGGTCGCCGATGAAGTGCGCAACCTCGCCAAACGAGTGCAGGCCTCGACCGACGAGATCACCACCATGGTTTCGGCGTTACAGGCCGGCACCCGCGACGCGGTGGATTTCATGCAGGAAAGTTCGTACAAGGCTGACGATTGCGTGCAGCAAGCGCAGGAGGCCGGCGCAGCGCTGGCGGAAATCACCGGAGCGGTGGCGCAGATGCGCGAGAGCAATACGCAGATTGCCGTGGCGGCGGAACAGCAAAGTCAGGTTGCGGAAGAGATGAACCGGGCGGTGGTGAGCATTCGCGATGTCACCGAGAACACGGTGCAGCAAACGGTGGATTCGGCGACGACGAGTAATGAGTTGGCGACGTTGGCTGGAGAATTGAGCAAGGCGATTGGGCAGTTGAAGCTTTGAATATCAAAAGATCGCAGCCTTCGGCAGCTCCTACTGGTGTACGCATTTCAATGTAGGAGCTGCCGAAGGCTGCGATCTTTTTTGTCCATCATTACTATGATGCCAATAGCCAAGCTTGATTCGCCGCGCTCCGCGCCCCGGCCTATTCTTCAACCATGTGTTCAACATGGATCGAGGAGTAGTCAACATGGGCAAACGTCACCCCAACCTTCCCGCGTGGCAATGGCGCGCGTACCCGAACAACCATCAGCACCCGACCAATCTGGTATTGCACCTGCTTGCCGTGCCGCTGTTCATCGTGGCGTTTTTGCTGATCGTTTCCGGAGTGTTCAGCCTGAGCCTGGCCAGCGTCGCCATCGGTGTGATCGGCATCATCGCCGCGTTGGGTTTGCAGCGTCACGGTCACAGCCTGGAGGCGCAGGCCTCCGAGCCGTTCAGTGATCGCAAAGATGCCGTGTCACGTTTGCTGGTCGAGCAGTTCCTGACCTTTCCAAGGTTTTTTCTCAGTGGCGGCTGGTGGCGCGCCTGGCGTGAGCGCCACCGTCGGCATTGATTCAGGCAAAGATCGTGACAGTCTGACGGGTCATGGCGATCAGCTCACCTTCCGCGCTCCACAGCTTGGCGGCGGCATGCCCGTAGCCGTCGGCGGCGTATTCGGTTTCCACGCGATATTTGCACCAGTCCAGCGTACTCAATGGCCGTAACGGCTGAACGAATTCGATGGTCCAGGTCAGCGTGCTGCCCATGGCCGGTTTCTTCAGGTGCGGCAACAGCGACGGCGGCCAGGCGTCGACCAGCGCGAGAATATGCGCCTCGCTCACCGGTTCTTCCTTGACGTCGCCGCGCAGGCGCACCCAACCGCCCATCTCCCGCGAATCATTGCCGCTGAATGGCAGGCCACCGATGCTCCAGCGCATCGCCAGATGACGCATGAACTCCGGCAGAACACCTTTGATAAACGGCAGTTCCTGGCATTCGTCCCAGTGTTTCATCTGCGGGGCCGGCAGCGCTGCGACCGCCACCTCCGAGGCGCGCGAGGCACCGAAACTGCCTTGCACCAACGTCACGACCTGACCGTTCTGCACCGCCCGCCCCAGCACCTGGCTGACCGCTTTGCCTTCGCGCAGCACCTCGACTTCAAAGCGCACCGGTACGTCTGGCTCGACCGGGCCGACAAAGGTGATCGCCAGCGAACGCACGAGGCGATCGGCGGGCACCTTGGCGCGCATGGCTTCATATTGCAGCGCGGCGACCAGGCCACCGAAACTGGCGCGACCTTGAGCCCATTCGGCAGGAATGGTCAGTTCGGGATCGCGGCGGACGGCATCGAGCAGATCGCAAAAGCGCATGGCAACCTCAGAAAACGAAAAGTGGATGCAGGGATCTTAACCAGCTCAAGACGGGGCCGCAGCGTCTATTCCGGTCAAAGAGACTGACAGATCAGACACCACGTCCTTGTAGGAGCTGCCGCAGGCTGCGATCTTTTGATGTTGATCTGTTTAAAAACAGGATCAACAGATCGCAGCCTGCGGCAGCTCCTACAGGGGATGTGTGGTTTTCAGGATTTGAAGCAGGTTGAGCTGAGTTTTTCGAGTACGCGATCAGCCTTGATTTCGGCTTTGATCATGGTCGCCTGCCACGTCGCCACGCAGGGTTGCAGATCCGCTTCGAGCTCGGCTTTCGCCAGCCACTGCCAGCAATCATGCCAGTCGCCCAGCGCGCCTTGCGCAGACTTCAAACGCGCCAGTGCCGCTTGCGGCAGGCGATCCAGTTCGGGATAGGCTTCGATGCCATAGCGCACCCGTTTGATCAGCAGACGCAGACGATGGCGGTCGTGCGCCGGATCACGCAGCGCTGCATCGAGATTGTGCCATTGTTTGCCCAGGCGCTTTTCGATGCGCCGGTCCAGGCCCTTGAGCAGGCCTTGACGCTGAGAGGCACGCAGAAAGCGCGGGAAGGCGTCGAGAATCATCAGCAACGAGGCCACTTCCGCACTCGCCGCCAGTGCCGGATAAGCTTCGGCCATCTGCGCCATGCGCCGTTGCGCAGCTTCCGGTTGCTGATGGTTCAGCAGATAGTCCGCAAGCACTTCGCGATCGCGCCACGGTGTGGTCAATTGGCCGACAGCGGACGCTGCGTCTTCGAGTTGCTCGACCCCCGGCAAACCGCGCAATGGCCGCAACAGGCTACGCAAGCGGCGTACCGTGGTGCGCAGATCGTGCAGCGCCTCGGGATCGGTGCGCGCGGTCAACCGCGCCTGACAGGCCAGCAAGCGCACCTCAAGGCTCAGGACATGAGCCACCAAGCGGTCAACTAACGCAGACATCTCTTGCTCCCGTATCAAATGGCCTGGGGGATGAGTCTGGCGCTTTGCCAAGCCTGCATCCTTGCTTCAGGTCAGCAGCTTAGCGCCCGGCGCGGGATTCGCGAATGTAGAAGCGCGCCTTCTCGGCTTTGCTGCTGCAGCCTTCGAACCCTTCAAATTGCTGTTGGGTTTTGGCTGCGGTCAACAGCGACAGCGCTTTGGAATAACTGACGGTGCCGGCAAAACCTTCGGCCTTGGCCAGATCCAGTTCATGCCAGGCGGCGTCGAGCTGGCTGCCGCAACTGTCGCGGTAAGCGGTTTTACCGGCGCAACCGGCCAATGCCAGGGCAATCAACGGCACACAGATCCAGGCTTTCATCACTCACACCTCAAAGATTGGTCAACAGTCGTGCAGGTAAGACGGTCAGGCCGGGGAAAAGTGCCTTGCCGGCGGGTAAATCTGCGCTGGCGAAAAGGATAGCGCCGAAGGGTCACTGAGTATCGAAAAAACGACGTCAGCGGCGCACCCGACGACTTCGACGAT
This sequence comes from Pseudomonas helmanticensis, assembly GCF_900182985.1. Taxonomy (NCBI): domain Bacteria; kingdom Pseudomonadati; phylum Pseudomonadota; class Gammaproteobacteria; order Pseudomonadales; family Pseudomonadaceae; genus Pseudomonas; species Pseudomonas helmanticensis. Next base: position 472,379 of record NZ_FXUY01000002.1, read on the forward strand.
TGAGCCGCCTGCCCGATGGGTGCATTGTGCAACCTTGTCGGGAGGAAGTTTGATGAAAAAGCGTGTCGCACTGGTGCTGGGCTCCGGTGGCGCCCGGGGCTACGCCCATATCGGGGTCATTGAAGAGATTGAACGACGCGGTTATGACATCGCCTGCATTGCCGGATGTTCGATGGGTGCGGTGGTCGGCGGGATCTATGCGGCTGGCAAGCTCGATGACTATCGCCGCTGGATCGAAAGCCTCGACTACCTCGATGTGTTGCGTCTGGTCGATGTCAGTTTTCGCCTCGGCGCGATTCGCGGCGAGAAGGTCTTCGGGCAGATTCGCAAGATCGTCGGCGAGATCAATATCGAAGACCTGCGCATCCCCTACACCGCCGTCGCTGCCGACCTCACCAATCAACAGGAAATCTGGTTCCAGGAAGGTTGCCTGCATCAGGCGATGCGCGCCTCGGCAGCGATTCCGAGCCTGTTCACACCGGTGATGCAAGGCAATCGCATGCTGGTCGATGGCGGCATTCTCAATCCGTTGCCGATCGTGCCGGTGGTCTCCAGCCACTGCGATCTGATCATTGCGGTCAATCTCAACTCGACCAACCAGCGCCATTACAAATTGCCGGTGATCGAACGTCCGCCGGCATTCCGTTCGCGCTTCGACAGCCTGATCAACTCGCTGGGTTCGAAGATGCCGTTCCGCCGCAAACAGGCCGAGCAGTTACTGAAACTGGAGCAGGAAGCCTTGCGTGCCGAGGCCGCTGAGATCAATCCGTGGCTCGAAGGTGCAGAGCCGGAGAACCAGCAACCGGCGGCAGCTCCGGAGCGTGAAGGCGCGCCGAAATCCGCGACCGGTTCGTTCATCATCGATAACGTCGGGCCGGCGTCGCTGCTGGACTTGATCAACCAGAGTTTCGAGGTGATGCAGACCTCGCTGGCGCAGTACAAGATTGCCGGGTATCCGCCGGATATTCTGATCAACGTGCCGAAGCGGGTTTGCCGGTTTTTCGAGTTTTACAAGGCGCCGGAGTTGATCGCGCTGGGCCGCGAGATTGCGCGCGATACGCTGGATCGGTATGAGAGTGAGCAGCAGCAATAAGATCAAAAGATCGCAGCCTTCGGCAGCTCCTACATTGGAGAAGATTCCAACAACCGATAACCAACACCTGCCTCGGTCACGATAAACCGTGGCCGGGTCGGATCGTCCGCCAGTTTCTGGCGTAAATGCCCCACCACAATCCGCAGATAATGACTGTCCTCGGTGTGGGTCGGCCCCCAGATATCCTTGAGCAGTTGCTGCTGGGTGATCACTCGCCCCGGATGCCGCGCCAGTTGCGCCAGCACCGCATATTCCTTGCGGGTCAGCGCTACTTCGACGCCGTCGAGCAACACCCGCCGATACGCCAGATCAACCGTCAGCGGGCCGAAATTCAGTGCCGCTTGCTGCGCCTCTCCTGCTGGCGCCTGGCGCAACAGTGCCCGCACCCGCGCCAGAAATTCCTGAATCCCGAACGGCTTGGTCACGTAGTCGTTGGCGCCGCCATCCAGTGCCTCGACTTTCTGCCCTTCGCTGGCACGCACCGACAGCACCAGCACTGGCGCCGTGGCCCATTCGCGAAACTCACGGAGCACTTGCTGGCCGTCCATGTCCGGCAGGCCGAGGTCGAGCACCAACAAGTCCGGTTTATTCAGCGCCGCTTGCGCGAGGCCTTCGGCACCGGTGCCGGCCTCAAGCACTTTGTAGCCTTGCGAAGCGAGGCTGATGCGCAGGAACTTGCGGATTTGCGGTTCGTCGTCGATGACCAAAATGGTCGCGGTCTGGCTCATGGATTCACATCAACAGAAAAGATTGGCAAGAGAGTAGCGCAGGCGAATTCAGGCTTCATCATCCATCCCCGGTTGCGCCTGCAAGGGCAAGTGCAAGGTGATGCAGGTGCCGCGCCCTTCGATGCCATCGGCAACGCTGATCCGCCCACCGTGCGCGCCGACCATACCCTGACAGATCGCCAACCCGAGACCGGTGCCCTGGCCGCCGCGATCACCGCGTGCAGCGGTGTAGAACATGTCGAAAATCTTCGCCCGCTCGTCTTCGGGAATCCCCGGCCCTTCGTCGCTGACCGAGAAGAAAATCTCTTGGTCATCGGCGCCAGCGCGCAATTCCAGACGACCGTGAGGCGGTGAGAACCGTGCGGCGTTTTCCATGACATTGACCAGCGCCTGTTCGATCAGCGCGGCATGCACGAACAGCAGCGGCAACTCGGCCGGCACCTCGGTACTGACCTGCAACGGCGCGAGCACCGCGCGCAGGCGATTGAGCGAACTGCCGACAATGTCGGCGGGTGATACCCAGTCCCGCGCCAGTTTCAGAGCACCGTGGCCGAGACGAGTCATGTCGAGCAGATTCTGAATGTAGCGATCAAGACGTTCGGCTTCATCGCGGGTGCCTTCGAGCAGCTCGCGGCGATCCTCCAGCGGGATCGCTTCGCCAAGTGCGAGCAAGCTGTCGATGCTGCCGCGCATGGCCGTCAGTGGCGTGCGCAAATCATGCGACACCGAGGCCAGCAAGGCGCTACGCAATTGCTCGGTTTCGCCATGCAGGCGTGCAGCTTCCAGATCATCCGCCAGTTGCGCACGGGCCAGCGCTTGCGCCAGCGGTTGACTCAGCGCGGTGAGCAAACGCCGACGCTGACCGCTCAAGGTCTGGCCCTCTTTGGCGCAGACACCGAGCAATGCCAGCGGCCCGTCCTCAACCGACAGCGGCCACCACCACCAACGCCCGAGCGGCAACGTGCCGGTGCCCATGCCCGCCGGTTGATCGTGTTGCCAGGCCCAGTCGGCGGCGGCGCGTTCGGACTCGGTAAATTGCAGCGGGCCACCGGTCTCGACTTTCCAGCCGTTCTGGCCATCGCGATTGAGCAGGCACAGCTGCAGATCGCTCCAGCCATTGAGGTGTTGCGCGGCGGCGCTGACCACAGCCTGACGGTCGGTGGCGGCCGTCAATTTTCGCGACAGGTCGAGCAACTCGGTGGTCTCTTCCTGAGTGTCGCGCAACGCCTGCAATTGCCGGCGCTGGCGCGCTGCAAGGTTACCGGTGAGCGCCGCCATCAGCAGGAAAAACAGCAAGGTCAGCACGTCTTCTTCGCGCTGGATGCTGAAGGAAAAATTCGGCGGAATGAACAGAAAATCGTAGGTCAGAAACGACAGCGCCGCACAGGCCAGCGCCGGGCCTAGGCTGCTGCGCACCGCCACCAGCAACACCGCCGCGAGGAACACCAGCGAGATGTTCGGCAACGGCAGCACACTCGACACTGCCCACGCCAAGGCACTGGCCAGCACCGTCGCGACCAGCGCCAGGGCATAGTCAAACCACACCAGTGTCAGCGGGCTTCGCGGACGCGATTGCGGGTGTTGATGATCGTTGTCGAGGACGTTGATTTCCAGGCCATGGGCCTGACGCAACAGACGCGCGGCCAAGCCACCGCCAAACAGGCGACGGCGCAAACTCGGCCGGGACTGGCCGACCAGCACCAGGCTCGCACGACGCTCGGCGGCATGCTGGATCAGGGTTTTCGCCACTTCACCGGCGCGCAGTAAAACCACTTCGCCACCGAGGCGTTCGGCCAATTGTTGCGCGTTTTGCAGACGCAAACGCGATTGCTCGTCACGCACGCTGCCGTTGTCGACATGCACCAGACTCCACGGCAGATGCCGACGTTGCGCTACACGACTGGCATGCCGCACCAGACGTTCGGCCTGAGCATCGCCGTCGACGCCGACCAGCAGCCTCCCGCGCACTGCCGGCGCGGCCTGACCGAGCTGGCGATAACCTTGCGCAAGATCGTTATCGACCTGCGCAGCGGCGGTTTGCATCGCCAGTTCGCGCAATGCCGTGAGGTTGGTCTGGGTGAAAAACGCATCGATGGCCGCCCGCGCCTGCTCCGGCACATAGACCTTGCCCTCGCGCAGACGCTCGAGCAACTCGCGTGGCGGCAGGTCGATCAGCAACAGTTCATAGGCCTCTTGCAAGACCCAGTCCGGCAGGGTTTCGCGCACTTGCACACCGGTAATGCCGCGCACCTGATCGTTGAGACTTTCGAGGTGCTGGACGTTGACCGTGGTGAACACGTCGATGCCGGCGGCGAGCAATTCCTGAATGTCTTGCCAGCGCTTGGTGTGTCGACTGCCGGGGGCGTTGCTGTGCGCCAGTTCATCCACCAGCACCAGCTTCGGTCTGGCTGCGAGGATGCCGTCGAGGTCCATTTCTTCGAGCATCACGCCACGGTATTCCGAACGCACCAGCGGTTGCTGCGGCAAGCCGCCAAGCAACGCTTCGGTTTCGGCGCGGCCATGGGTTTCAACCACGCCGGCAATGACTTTGACGCCCTGACGCAGTTGCGTGTGGGCGGCCTGGAGCATCGCGTAAGTCTTGCCGACACCGGGGGCGGCGCCGAGGAATACCTTGAGCCGGCCACGGCCGTCGCGGGGCAGGTCTGCTAACAGCGCGTCGGCGCGGCCGGAGTCGCTCATCTGGGATTGCCTTGTGCGGTTTTGAATGATCGTTCCCACGCTCTGCGTGGGAATGCAGCCCGGGACGCTCTGCGTCCCACCAAAGCGGACGCGGAACGTCCATTGATACATTCCCACGCAGAGCGTGGGAATGATCATCTTCTACAGCTTTTCCAGTGCCATGTTCAGCTCCAGCACATTGACCACCGGCGGCCCCACCAACGGCTGTTCGATGTGCGCATCAAGCAGTTGCTGCAAAGTCGCCACCGGCAGGTTTCGCGCCGTCGCGACTCGCGCCAGTTGATAGGCAATTGCCGCCGGTGGCAAGTGCGGATCGAGGCCGCTGCCGGAGGTGGTCAACAGTGCCAATGGCACCGGGCCCTGGCCAGGCACCTGGAGCTTGTTGGCGTCATCGATCACTCGCGTGGCAAGGGCCGGATTACTCGGCGCCAGGTTACTTGCGCTACTGGAAACGGTGGCAAACGCACCGGCGGATGGACGCGGATGGAACCACGCATCGCCGACAAAATCCTGGGCGATCAGCGACGAGCCACGGACCTTGCCGTCGGCGTCATGGACCAGACTGCCATTGGCCTGTGCGGGAAACGCGACTTGCGCAACACCGGTCACCACCAGTGGGTAGGCAACGCCAGTGATCAAGGTCATCAGCACCAGCAGGCTCAGGGCCGGACGTATCATTGTGGACATTTCATAATCCTCGAATTCGTTGGGCAAACTTTTGTGGGGTGTCAGGGGGATCGTTTCCCCCTCACCCCAGCCCTCTCCCACAAGGGGGCGAGGGGAAAGGGAGCCGATCTTTGTGCTTTTGGAGACCTGAGTTCGACTCGATAGCTCAGGTCGACGTACCTCTGATAAACCACTCGGTCAGTCCCCTCTCCCTCCGGGAGAGGGCTAGGGTGAGGGGCTCTTAAAACTCAAACCAAATGCAAAGCCGTGAGCAACATGTCGATCGCCTTGATCCCCACGAACGGCACCAGAATCCCGCCCAGCCCATAGATCAACAAATTGCGCCGCAATAACGCAGCCGCACTCGCCGCCTGCACGCGCACACCGCGCAGCGCCAGCGGAATCAGCACGACGATGATCAAGGCGTTGAAGACGATCGCCGAGAGGATCGCGCTCTGCGGACTGCTCAGGTGCATGATGTTCAGCACGCCCAGTTGCGGATAGATCGAGGCGAACAACGCCGGCAGGATCGCGAAGTATTTGGCGATGTCGTTGGCGATGGAGAACGTCGTCAAGGCACCGCGAGTGACCAGCAATTCCTTGCCGATCTGCACCACGTCGAGCAGCTTGGTCGGATCGCTGTCGAGGTCGACCATGTTCGCCGCTTCGCGCGCCGCTTGTGTGCCGTCGTTCATCGCCATGCCGACGTCAGCCTGGGCCAGCGCCGGAGCATCGTTGGCACCGTCGCCGCACATTGCGACCAGTCGACCGTCGTTCTGCTCGTGGCGAATGCGCGCGAGTTTTTTCTCCGGCGTGGCTTCGGCGAGCACATCGTCAACCCCCGCTTCGGCAGCAATCGCCGCAGCGGTCAGCGGGTTGTCGCCGGTGACCATTACCGTACGAATCCCCAGTTTGCGCAGCTCGGCAAAGCGCTCGCGAATACCTGGCTTGACCACGTCCTTGAGGTGGATCGCACCGAGCAATTTGCCGTCGGCACAGACCAGCAACGGCGTGCCGCCACTCTGCGCGATCTTGTCGATTTCCCGCGCCAGCGCTGGGGCCAGATCGGCACGTTTCTGACCAAGGAAGGCCAGCAGCGAATCCACCGCGCCCTTGCGATAAACCCGGCCCTGATAGTCGACGCCGGACAAACGGGTTTCAGCGCTGAACGGCACGGCGGTGAGGGTTTCCAGCGCCGGTTCCGCTTGCGGATGCAGACCGCGCAGGTACTCGACGACGGACTTGCCTTCAGCGGTGTCGTCGGCCAGCGAAGCAAACAGCGCACCTTCGGCCAAATCGCGACCACTCACACCGGGCGCGGCATACACGGCGCTGCAACGACGGTTACCGAAGGTGATGGTGCCAGTCTTGTCGAGCAGCAGCACATGCACATCGCCCGCCGCTTCCACGGCGCGACCGGATTTGGCGATCACGTTGAGGCGTACCAGACGGTCCATGCCGGCAATGCCGATGGCCGACAGCAGACCGCCGATGGTGGTCGGAATCAGCGTGACCAGCAGCGCCACCAGAAACACCAGCGGCAGGCTGCCGTTGGCAAAATGGGCAAACGGTTGCAAGGTCACCACGACCAACAGGAAGATCAACGTCAGGCCGATCAGCAGAATATCCAGCGCGACTTCGTTCGGGGTTTTCTGGCGTTTGGCGCCTTCGACCAGGGCGATCATGCGATCCAGCGTCGACTCACCGGGATTGACGGTGATTTTTACCAGCAACCAGTCGGACACCAGTCGCGTGTTGCCGGTGACCGCCGAACGGTCGCCGCCGGACTCGCGAATCACTGGCGCCGATTCACCGGTAATTGCCGCTTCGTTGACTGCGGCGATGCCTTCGATGACTTCGCCGTCACCGGGGATCATCTCCCCCGCTTCGACACGCACCACATCACCTTTGCGCAGGCTCGCCGCTGGCACGACTTGAAAGCTGCCATTGGTCAGTTTGCGCCGCGCACTGAGGCCTTCGCTGCCAGCTTTGAGGCTATCGGCGCGAGCCTTGCCGCGACCTTCAGCCAAGGCTTCGGCGAAGTTGGCGAACAGCACGGTGAACCACAGCCACAGTGCGATTTGTGCAGCAACAAAGGTCGGCACATCGGCGTCGGGAATGAAGCACAGCACGGTGGTGAAAATCGCCGTCAATTCGACCACCAGCATCACCGGCGAACGTTTCAACTGCCGAGGGTCGAGCTTGACGAAGGCTTGCACCAGCGCCGGACGCCAGAGGGCCGAAATCGCGGTTTTCGCTTGTTCCGGCGCTTTGACGGCGGCCGGTTTGATTGCGGGCATATTCATCATTCAGCTCCTAAAATGAAAGGCTTAGAAGCCCATACTCAGATGCTCTGCGATTGGCCCCAATGCGAGGGTCGGCAGAAAGGTCAGGCCGCCGACCAGCAAAATGGTCACGGTCAACAGGGTCACGAACAGCGGGCCATGAGTCGGGAAGCTGTTCTGGCCGATCGGTGCGGTTTTCTTCATTGCCAGGCTACCGGCCAGGGCCAGCACCGGGAGGATGTAGCCGAAGCGACCGATCAACATGCCCAGCCCGAGCATCAGGTTGTGGAACGGCGTGTTCGCGCTCAGGCCACCGAACGCCGAACCGTTGTTGGCACTCGCCGAGGTATAGGCGTAAAGCAACTGGCTGAAACCGTGTGGGCCGGGGTTGCTGATAGTGGCTGCCGCACTGGGAACCGTGGCAGCAATCGCACCGAGCACCAGCACGCCGACCGGCATCACCAGCAAGGTCACCACCAACAATTGCACTTCGCGCGCCTGGAGTTTCTTGCCGAGGTATTCCGGGGTACGGCCGATCATCAAGCCGGCGAGAAACACCGCGATCAGCACGTTGAGCAACATGCCGTAGAGCCCGGCACCGACGCCGCCGAAGATCACTTCGCCGACCATCATGTTGACCAGCGCGACCATGCCACTGAGCGGGTTGAGGCTGTCGTGCATGCCGTTGACCGAACCGTTCGACGCGGCCGTGGTGGTCACCGACCAAAGCACGGTGGCGGTGGTGCCGAAGCGCGCTTCCTTGCCTTCCAGCGGCGCGGTCTGTTCGACGGCGGCGTTGTTCAGGGTCGGGTTCGGTTGGTACTCGGCCCACAGCGACGTCGCGCCACCGATCAGGAACAGCGCCAGCATGCAGGCGATGATCGCGCGGCTCTGACGCAGGTCTTTGACGTAATGGCCGAAGGTGAACACCAGCGCCACCGGGATCAGGATGATCGAAGCGACTTCGAACAGGTTGCTCCACGCCGTCGGGTTCTCGAACGGGTGCGCCGAGTTGACGCCGAAGAAGCCGCCACCGTTGGTGCCCAGTTGCTTGATCGCAATCTGACTCGCGGCCGGGCCCAGCGGAATCACTTGATCAACGCCCTGCATCGTCACCGCATTCACATACTGCGCGAAGGTTTGCGGCACGCCCTGCCAGACTAGATACAGCGCCAGCAGCAGGCACAGCGGAAGCAAGCCGTAGAGGGTGGCGCGGGTCATGTCGACCCAGAAGTTGCCCAGCGTCTTGGTCGATTTGCGACCGATACCGCGACACAACGCAACCAGCACGGCGAGGCCGGTGGCGGCGCTGACGAAGTTCTGCACGGTGAGGCCGACCATTTGGCTCAGATAGCTGAGGGTCGCTTCGCCGCTGTAGGACTGCCAGTTGGTGTTGGTCATGAAACTGACCGCGGTATTGAACGCCTGGGTCCATTCCTGGCCCGGCAGATTCTGCGGATTCAGTGGCAAGTGATCCTGGAACAGCAGGATCGCGAACAGCAGCAGGAACCCGGCGAGGTTGAACGCCAGCAGTGCCAGCGTGTACTTCTGCCAGCTCTGTTCAGCCTGCGGATCGACCCCGGCAACGCGGTAACAACCGCGCTCGACCGGGCCGAGAATCGGTGTCAGCCAGGTGCGCTGACCTTCCATCACTTTGTAGTAGAAGCGCCCGAGCAGCGGCGCCGGCAGCAGGACCACCGCGAAAAACGCGAGGATCAGCCAATAGTCATAACTGTGCATAGCCGCTCCTAGTTCCGATCCGCGCGCAACAGCGCAACCAACAGATAAATGAACAGCCCCACTGCCAGCAGCAGTGACACCCCGTCCAGAACGCTCATGGAAGATCTCCGTGTTACGGCGTATTGCCGCGTGTGGGGTGATTGTCGGAAAGGAGGCTGTAAAGGAACGAGACCGAGGGGTGCGGCGGGGCATAAAGAAAGCGTAAAGAGTGGGTTTATACGGGCGTTACACCAAGGTTTTGCAGCGTCAGACAGGGCCTCATCGCGGGTAAGCCCGGCTCCCACAGGTTCCGTGCTGGAATCAGACTCTGCGGATGACGCCAAAACCTGTGGGAGCGGGCTTGCCCGCGAAGGCGGCATAACAGACTCCGCTGCTCCCAACTGGCGCACAAAAAACGCTCACCCAGCCGCGAACATCCCCGATACGACAGCTTTCAACTCATTACGACTTGTTTCACCGCGATGGCACGCCCACTGCACGCGCCCTCCCCCGAGCTTTCCAAACCGTTCAGGGAGCAAGCGCATGAACACAAAACTCAAACCCACGCTGGGCACTTTGCACCTGTGGGGCATTGCCGTGGGGCTGGTGATTTCCGGGGAGTATTTCGGCTGGAGTTACGGCTGGGGCGTGGCCGGTACATTAGGTTTTCTGGTGACTTCGTTCATGGTCGCGACCATGTACACCTGCTTCATTTTCAGCTTTACCGAACTCACTACCGCGATTCCCCATGCGGGCGGACCGTTTGCCTACAGCCGCCGTGCGTTCGGCGAGAAAGGTGGATTGATCGCCGGGCTAGCGACGCTGATCGAGTTCGTCTTCGCGCCACCGGCAATTGCGCTGGCGATTGGCGCTTACCTGAATGTGCAGTTTCCGGCGCTCGATCCGAAACACGCAGCGGTCGGTGCGTACATCGTGTTCATGGGGTTGAATATTCTTGGCGTGAAGCTGGCGGCGACCTTCGAGCTGATCGTCTGCGTGCTAGCCGTTGCCGAGTTGCTGGTGTTCATGGGCGTGGTCGCCCCGGCCTTCAGCTTCAGCAACTTCGCCCTCAATGGCTGGGCTGGCTCGGATGTTTTCGGTGCGCCGGCAATTGCCGGGATGTTCGCCGCGATCCCGTTCGCGATCTGGTTCTTTCTCGCCATCGAAGGCGCCGCGATGGCCGCCGAAGAAGCCAAGGATCCGAAACGCACGATTCCCAAGGCTTACATCAGTGGCATCCTGACGTTGGTGTTACTGGCGATGGGCGTGATGTTCTTTGCTGGCGGCGTCGGCGACTGGCGCACCCTGGCCAACATCAACGACCCACTGCCGCAGGCAATGAAAACCGTGGTCGGCGACAACTCCGGCTGGCTGCACATGCTGGTCTGGATCGGCTTGTTCGGCCTGGTCGCCAGTTTCCACGGGATCATCCTCGGCTACTCGCGGCAGTTCTTCGCCCTGGCCCGCGCCGGTTACCTGCCTACCTCACTGGCGAAACTCTCGCGCTTCCAGACCCCGCACCGCGCGATCATCGCCGGCGGCATCATCGGCATCGCGGCGATCTACAGCGACGGCCTGATCAACCTCGGCGGCATGACCCTCACCGCCGCGATGATCACCATGGCGGTGTTCGGCGCGATCGTGATGTACATCATGAGCATGCTCAGCCTGTTCAAACTGCGTAAGTCGGAACCGAACCTGGAACGTACTTTCCGCGCGCCGTGCTATCCGTTGATCCCGCTGATCGCGCTGGTGCTGGCAGTGGTGTGCCTGATCGCCATGGCGTGGTTCAACGCGCTGATCGGCTTGATCTTCCTCGGATTCATGGCCGTCGGTTTTACCTACTTCCTGCTTACCGGCCAGTTGCGCGCCAATGCCCCGGCCGACGCCATGCTCACGGGCCAGTGATCCCCTGTAGGGGCTGCGGCACGCTGCGATCTTTCGACTTTACTTTGCCAAAAGATCAAAAGATCGCAGCGTGCCGCGGCTCCTACAGGGATTTCGGGTGCAGCAGGGATAACCGGCCTAGAATGGAACCACTGCGAAGTCACTTCGCTCAAAAGTGGTAAGCAGCGTTGCACGGCGAAATCCTCGTCCGTCACGCTGACATTAAGGAGAGCCGTTATGCCCTGGTATGCCTGGTTGATTCTGGTCGTTGCAATCGGCTCGATCGTCGGCGGTTTGATGATGTTGCGTGACACCGCCAATAAGGTCGAACTGACCGATGAAGAACGTAAACGCGTCGCCGCCCGCAATGCCGAAGCGGACGCCAAAGAAGCGCAAGACCGCTGACAAAAACCCCGCCTGATTGGCGGGGTTTTTCGTTCGGGTTCCTTTCGGACTTATCTGCATGCTTTTTAGAAGTAGAAGTACAGTCACCATTTAATTTTCCTTGGTTAAGATGGTGGCATTGTTGCGGAGAGTTCCACATGCGTTACTCGCAGGACCATAAAGCCCAGACCCATCAGCGCATCATCAAGGAAGCCTCGGCACGATTCCGCAAGGACGGCATCGGCGCGACTGGCTTGCAGCCGTTGATGAAAGCACTGGGGTTGACCCATGGCGGCTTCTATTCGCACTTCAAGTCCAAGGACGAGTTGGTCGAGAAGGCTTTGCAGGAGGCAGGCGATCAGGTCGATGGTCTATGCGCTGAACTGTTTTCTCAGGAACACCCTCGCGAAGCATTCATCGAAACCTACCTGTCTGAATGGCACCTGACGTCGCCCCATGAGGGATGCCCGCTGTTGACCATTTCCTCTGAACTTGGCTTGCGTGGTCAGGCAAGTCCCACCAGCGACAAAATTCTCAATGCGCGGCTGGAGCAGATAGAGGAAACCCTGAGCGGCGAAAACAGCGCTGACCGTGCCATTGTCATCATGTCGACACTGGTTGGCGCGCTGCTGCTGTCACGCAGTGTCGCGGATGCCGATTTTGCGCAACGCATTCTCGATGTCGCCCGCGAACACCTCAAACAGTCCGAAGGTTAAGCCTGCCAGCGCTTGAACAGCACGCTGGCATTCACCCCGCCAAAACCGAAGCCGTTGGACAATGCATATTCGATCGGCATCGACCGCGCTTGCCCATGGACGATGTCTACGCCTTCGCTCGCCGGATCAGGGTTCTCGAAGTTGAGTGTTGGTGGAACCACCTGATCGCGAATCGCCAATAACGTGAAGATCGCCTCGAGCCCACCCGCCGCGCCCAGCAAGTGCCCCGTGGACGATTTGGTCGAGGTCACGGCAACTTTCTTCTCGGTGCCAAAGAGCGACTTGATCGCCGCCAATTCGCCAAGATCGCCGACCGGGGTGGAAGTGGCATGAGCATTAAGATGCTGGACCTGATCCGGGGTTACTCCGGCCTGCGCCAACGCCAAAGTCATTGCCCTGCGCGCGCCGCTACCGTCTTCCGGCCCGGCGGTCAGGTGATAAGCGTCGGCACTGGTGCCATAACCGACCAGCTCGGCCAAAGGCTGAGCGCCACGAGCCAAGGCATGTTCCAGAGATTCGATCACCAGCAGGCCGGCGCCCTCGCCCATTACGAAGCCATCGCGACCGCTGTCAAAGGGACGTGATGCGCGCTCGGGAGTGTCGTTGTAGCCACTGGACAATGCACGGGCAGCAGCAAACCCGGCAAGGCTGACCCGATCAATCGCCGCTTCCGCCCCTCCGCACACGGCAATATCCGCCTCACCGGCGCGAATCAGGCGTGCCGCATCACCAATCGCCTGAACCCCGGCAGCACAAGCCGTCACCGGCGCGCCCAAGGGACCTTTCAAGCCGTGCTGGATCGACACGTGGCCGGCCGCCAGATTGACCAGAAACGACGGAATGGTGAATGGCGACAAACGTCGCGGGCCACGGCTATCGGTGGTGCGCACGGCGTCGGCAATGGCGCCGAAGCCGCCGACACCGGAGCCGATGATGGTCGCGGTGCGTTCCTGATCGACGCTCTCGGTCGGATGCCACCCCGCCTGCTCCAGTGCCTGGCGGGCGGCCTCCATGGCGAACTGAATGAAGCGGTCCATTTTCTTCTGTTCTTTTGGTGGCGTGGCGCGGTCCGGATCGAATCCCGCCTCGGCATCCTCCTCAAGGGTCAAAACTCTGCCGCCAACGCGGGTCGGCAAGTCGGCGACCACTGCATCGGGCAAATTACGCAGACCCGAGCGTCCGGCCAGCAATCGCTGCCAGACGATTTCGACATCACTGCCCAACGGCGAAACCAGGCCCATCCCTGTGACGACAACTCGACGCTGATCCATACCGTGGTTACCCCTGATCAATTGAATGGCCTTACTTGTAGCGTTGGGCTGCCGAACTGTGCGAAAGGTTCGGCGCAAGGACATGACGCGCAGCAACGAACGCCTGCCAATCACCGGCATCGGGCAACGACGGGATGGTAATCAACTCACCCTGATCCAGACCGGCCAGTGCCGCGTCGACCATCTCGCCAGCTTCCATGACCATCGCGGCCGGAATGCCACTGGCATCGATCCCGGAACGCTCCCAGATTTCAGTGCGAGTTACGCCGGGCAATACCGCCTGGACTTGAACGCCGGTGCCTTCAAGTTCGGCATTCAGCGATTGGCTCAGGCTCAGCACATAGGCCTTGCTGGCGCTATAGGTTGCATTGAAGCGCTCGGGAAACAGCGCCACCACCGAAGCGATATTGATGATCGCGCCACGTCCAGCCTTGGTGAAACTCGCGGCGGCCGCCGATGCCAGGCGCGTGACAGCGGTGATGTTCAACTGGATCAAGCGCTCCAACTGATCGAGGTCTGCATTGGCCAGCAGACCGTCAGCGGCAACCCCGGCATTGTTCACCAGCAGACTGATGCCCGAATCGCTGCGCAAGCGTTGTTCAAGTTTCAGCACGTCGTCCTTTTGCGTGAGATCCGCTTTGAGCACCTCAACCTGAATGCCATGCGCATCGCGTAATTTGGTCGCGGCGATCTCCAGACGTTCCTGATCTCGGGCAACCAACAGCAAATCGAAACCGCGTGCTGCCAGCCGCTCGGCGTAAATCGCACCGATGCCGGATGAAGCGCCAGTGACGAGAGCTACGCCTTGGTGTTTTGCGGAATTCATGCCAGTACTCCTGAAAATGCTCGAAATGAAAAGGCCCACTGAGGCAACACGCGATCAGAGGCGGCGATTTATTATAGGCATAATCTTAACAGGATATGATAGCCGTAATTTTTTATCACCCGACGAACGTGTTCATAACCTTGTGGCCCGTCCGTGTACTGATGAAACAAAAAAGGCCGGTCAATGACCGGCCTCACGGCTTGGAAAACCCAGCTTAGTTCACTTCCAGCTTTTCACGATTGCGATCCAGAATCGCTTTGCCAATACCCTTTACTTCCAGCAACTCATCCACTGACGCGAACGGCCCGTTTGTTTCTCGATATGCAACAATCGCCTTGGCCTTGGCCTCACCTACGCCGGACAGCTCCTTCTGCAAGGTCGGCGCGTCTGCGTCGTTGAGATCGATTTTTTCCTTCGCGGACGCGGCTGACACCTCCATCACCAGAGGCGCCTTTGGCAGCTCCGGCGTAGCAACTGGCGCCGCAATCGCCGTAATAGAGGCGCTGGTGAGCAGGGTAAAAATCAGCGAGTAGAAGTAACCGGTACGCATAAAGTGACGCTCCATCATCATTTGAGAAAGCAGCTTTTCCGAAGCTGCTCCCCAAACTTAGGTCACGATGGGCATAAGTCAAAAATGCGTACGTTACAGGATGTGAAACAATCAGGGCTCGAGACGGCGCTGCTGGTAGATCCAGTCAACGATCTCGCCGTCGGGGGTGTAGCCGCTGACGGTTTCACGCAGGAGTTGGCGGACGCGGGAGTAATCATCCTTTTCGACCGCAACCAGCAATTCGCTCAGCCTGGCCTTCAGCACATCCCAAGGCAGGTGATCTTCGTTAGCGGTCATGATCATCGGGTGCGGTGTCGCTGCAACGTTGTCGCCGATCAGCAGCTCCTCGTAGAGTTTTTCGCCAGGGCGCAGCCCCGTGAACTCAATGGCAAGATCACCCTGTGGATTGCGATCCGAACGAATGCTCAAACCGGAGAGATGAATCATTTTCTCCGCCAGTTCGACGATTTTGACCGGCTCGCCCATATCCAGAACAAAGACATCACCTCCCTGCCCCATCGAACCGGCCTGGATCACCAGTTGCGCAGCTTCAGGGATGGTCATGAAGTAGCGGGTGATCTTGGGGTGAGTGACTGTCAGCGGGCCGCCTGATTTGATCTGACTGTGAAACAGCGGAATCACCGAACCGGACGAACCCAGTACGTTACCGAAACGCACCATGGTGAATCGCGTCTTGTTGACTCGGGAGACGTTGGAACTGTCGCCAAACAATACCGGGGCAATCTCACGGCTCAACGCCTGAAGGGTCAACTCGGCCAGACGCTTGGTACTGCCCATGACGTTGGTCGGGCGCACGGCCTTGTCGGTTGAAATCAACACGAAGTTTGACACGCCAGACTGCAATGCCGCCTGGGCAGTATTGAGCGTGCCAATGACGTTATTGAGTACACCTTCAGCGATATTGTGCTCGACCATCGGCACATGTTTATAAGCGGCGGCATGGTAGACCGTATCGACCTTCCACGTTTTCATCACGTCGAGCAGTTTGTCCGGATGACGGATCGAACCGAGGATCGGCAGCAGCTTGACGGGGACCGATTCACGACAGCTACGCTGTTCCAGCTCCGAAAGGATACTGTAAAGGTTGAACTCGCTGTGCTCGAACAACAACAGCGTGGTCGGCTCCAGGGAAAAGATCTGCCGGCACAGTTCGGAACCGATCGACCCGCCGGCACCGGTGACCATGACAATCTTGCCTTTGATGCAGCGCTCCAGCAGATCAGGCTGGGCCGGCACCGCGTCACGCCCAAGCAGGTCGGCAATATCGACTTCCTGGATGTCTTCGACCTTCACGCGGCCGCTGGCCAGGTCAGTGAAATTGGGAACACTGCGCACGTGCAGTGGAAAACCTTCAAGCAGATTGAGGATTTCCCGGCGTCGCGCACGCGTCGAGGACGGTAGCGCGAGGAGAATCTCCTGCGCGCCGGTCATGTCGATCATCTGCTGAATGTGTTTGGGTTTGTAGACCTGAAGCCCGGAAATCGAGCGATCCGAGATGCCCGGGTCATCATCGATAAAGGCTACCGGGCGCATGACCCGGCCCATACGAAGCGCTGCCACCAACTGATTACCTGCGACACCCGCGCCATAAACAGCAACTTTGGTCAGGCCGTCGTCACGATTGGTGAACGGTACATGCTGGGCTGCGGTGAACCAGTCGCCCATGAAGTAATGGCGCATGCACAGGCGCAGGCCGCCGATGATCACCAGGCTCAGCCACCAGTAATTGAAAATGATCGAGCGCGGTACGACCGCTTCGTGATTGCTGTACCAGTACACGACCAGCGCCAGGATCAACGAAGACAAGCTGACCGCCTTGATGATCACCACCAGTGCGTCGTTGCCGAAATAGCGCATGACTGCCCGGTACATGCCAAACCGGATGAACAGCGGGATGGCAACGATGGGAGCGCAGACGAACAGCCACAGGTGCACTTTGAACGGATTGACCATCTCGTCGATGCCCAGCCGGACGATGAACGCCAGCCACAGCGCCAGCCAGACGAGGCCGACATCGGTCAAAACCTGAATCAATCGTTTCTGGCGACGTGGCAATCCCAGCAAGAATTCGCGCATTCTGTTCATACTCCCCTGTACCAATCTGGCCTACTCCCTTGGGTTGAATCGGCGGTTGACATTGTACGGAGGTGAGGGCTTTCGTTACAGAAAAAAGAACTGGCCAAGCGCAGCAACTGTCGAAGCATGTAATTTGCGTCAATTACTCAGACCCTAGCAGCGACTTTTCCGTTCAGCCGGGAAAATTTTATCCACTGCCCGCCACGTGTTACTGCGACTGGTCAGGTGAGCGAGTATACTCTCGGGCGCGTTTGCGACCGGCTCCTGGCCTGTGCGAGCCGTTGGGTAGCTCTGCAAACTGAGTTCCCCGTCTTACGCGCCAAAGAAATCAACAATCAGAAAGTATAGGGAAGTGAGCACACGTTATGCACACCGGGTTCAGGATAAAGGTAAAGACACTTACAAAATGGACAGCCCTGGTCGTCATCCTGACACTGGCTCTAACGTGGTTACTACTCAAAAGTCCAATATTAACGCCGACGCTGAAAATCGAAACTCTTGAATTCCCTGCTGAAAAATCACAGTTATTCTACAAAAGACTTTCACCTTATACCGAGCAAAACTCCTCCTATACAAAACTCGACTCTTCCCGAACAGCGTTTCAGTTCAGTCTGCCAGTCTATGACGATGACCTGCGATGGGACCCACTCGAAAAAGCAGGGGATTTCTACCTGACATCGGTGAGTATTAACTTGCTGGTCTACCACTCCGTGGTGTCGATGGAAAATGTAAATCCATCGTTTCAACTTCAAAAGGGCATTCGCAACAACCGTACTTTCTTTATTGCACCAGCTGGTTCAACGGACCCCCAGATCTCCATTCACATAGACAGTGCGCATCTCGACAAAGTAAGAGTTGGCATGGCTATTACCTTGGCGGCATTGATTGCACTGGCGATCGTCATATGGATCAACTGGCACGCGGCCATTCTTGACTATACCCAACGGGAAAGCGGCTGGATCGCACGATTGAAAGGCGCGCTAAAAAAAGACGGTTTCTCGCCAACCGAGTTTTCAGCGCTGCTGGGCGCGGGGATTTTTCTGAATCTTATTCCCATGAGCCAGTTCTTCCTGTCAGTGGATGACGAGGTGGGTGCCTTTCGCACAGATCCTTCAGTCTGGATTTCGGACGGACGATGGACTGCGTTCCTGGTAGAAAAGTTTATTTTCCCATTGCCGGTCTTGCCATTTGCTCCGAACCTGTTTTTTTATATCTGCCTCGCCTTGTCATACATGGTGATATTACGTGCACATAACCTAAAGTTCAGCTGGATCACAACGTTCGCCTACTGTGCATTTGTCGCACACCCAATCTGGTGGTTCATTGGCGAGTTCTATTCAAACTTGCCATCAACCGGCCTTGGGGTATTGTGCTTATCCATCGCCGTATACATCACATCTCGTATAAATATTTCCGCTCGATTGTATCGAGGCCAGATACTCCAGTTCGCCAGCGCCAGCTTCTTTCTCTCACTGGCTATTGGCGCCTATCAGTCGCTGGCAATGTTTTATCTGGTGGTCGCAATCGGTAGCGTCATATTTGCGGCCCGAGACAAGATTAACGAACCACCTACTGCTTTGCTGGTGCTTGTTAAAAGGATTGCTGCGCTGGTAACTGTTTTCCTGAGCGGTTTGATTTTATATGCGTTCTTCAACAAGGTCGCGAAGCACTTTTACCCGGTGAATTACGGTTATCTGGACAGTTTCCTGAAAATTGATGAGCTACTCGCAAATCCTTTGCAGATCACAAAGCTGACCGTTAATGAGATGTTCAAGATCTATACGGGATCGGTGCAGAGCTTCGGCGTCAGTTTCTTCATTTCCACGGTGGTCCTTGGCATCGCCACACTGCTTCTGATTACGCAAAAAACGCTGATATCCTCCGCTCGCATGATGCTGTTTATAGGCGCCCTGCTACTCTCGCCTTTCCTGCTGCATTTTGTCACCGGGGGTTCGTTTCTTCCGATGCGCTCCATGCTGGCAGTGTCTTTCATCACGTGGCTCAGCGTCATGGTCATTCTTGAAAAACGAGGTGCTCTCCAGGCCTTGGGCCTCATTCTGGTTTCAGTGCTGATCTTCCAGATGGTAACCATCAACAGTCAGTATGCTGCCAGCACCATTCTGGCGACCACCCACGACCGCCTTACGGCAGAAGCCATCTATGCTCGGATAGCAGAGGTCGACCCTCATTTCGATCGAGAAGCTCGGGCACCGGTTGATATATATGGCAAGTTTTCCTTCAGTAGCCGATATCCATCTCCCGACTCTTCAACGATGAGCGCTTCGTTCTTCGACTGGGATGAAGGCAACGCCAACCGAATGCTCAAATATATGCAGCTGGTCGGTTTCAGCAACGTGTTCACACTCCACCCGACAATTCGTATAGGGCTCACGCCGAAGTTCAAGGATATGCCGGTCTGGCCCGCGCCTGGTTCTGTTCGCCTGGATAACGGTGTCTACCTGATCAAGCTTTCAGAGAAACCCGATCCGACCCACGCGCAATATCAATAGGCGATCAACGTCCTTCGCGAGCGGAGCTCCCTGGAGCTCCATTCCGGGCAACAGAATATGCACCTCATTACGTTGAACAACAGGCACTTTGAGTCATTGCGCGCTACCTACGAACGACGTGGATTGGCCCGACATGCGCGGCAACATCTGTAGTAACATTTCGCCCATCATCAAGTGCTCCGCCATATATTTCTGGATAAATCATGGAAGTGAATCAAACCGTTCCGTTGTTTTCTGCAGCCGCGGCGAACGCAGGCATCGACTTCTCCGAACCCCTGATGCGGGTAGTCAATCGACACTGGTACATCATGGGCGAGGAGGTCAAAGCCTTTGAGCGCGAATTTTCCGACTATGTAGGCGTTGAGCATTGCATCTCCGTCGCGAATGGCTCCGAAGCATTGGAGATCGCTTTACTTGCGCTTGGCGTAGGCCCGGGTGATCGTGTCATTACCGTGGCCAATGCCGGTTTCTACAGCAGCACGGCCATTCGCGCCGTGGGCGCCGAGCCGGTGTATGTCGATGTAAACGAACATTCGCTGACCATGTGCCCCGCTTCTCTGGAAAAAGCGCTGTCCCGGCCGGCCAAAGTCGTGATCGTCACTCACCTTTATGGTCAACTGGCTGAAATCGAAACGCTTGCCCAAATGGCGAAGGTGGCAGGTGCGGCGGTGCTGGAAGATTGCGCTCAATCTCACGGCGCAAGATCATCCGGCGGCCAATGTGGCTCCTTCGGCGATCTGGCCTGCTTCAGCTTTTATCCGACAAAAAATCTCGGGGCTTTGGGCGATGGCGGGGCAATCGTCACGTCCTCCGTCGAAATTGCCGAACGCTTACGTACGCTGCGCCAGTACGGCTGGTCGACCAAGTATCACGTCACCACAGCCCTTGGCCGCAACAGCCGTCTCGATGAAATGCAGGCTGCGATTCTTCGCGTCAAGTTGCCTCTGCTGGACCAATGGAATGAACAACGCCGGCATATCGCTCGCCGTTATACCCAGGGGCTCAAAGGCCTGCCGGTAACACTTCCGGTCAGCCTGGAAAACGATTTTGTTGCGCACTTGTTCGTCTTGCGTGTAGCGGACAGAGAGGCCTTTACCCAGTACCTGAAAGAGCACGGCGTCAGCACCGATGTTCATTACCCGGTACCCGATCATTGGCAGACGGCCTACACGTTGACCGAGCAATTCGACCTGCCGGTTACCGAGTCGGCGTGCTCTCGCCTCGTGTCCCTGCCTTGCTTCCCAGGGCTGACAGAATCTCAGGTAAACCGCGTCATTGAAGTGGTCAACAGCTACTTCAAACAGAGGACTTAACGTGCTGTCGCTCGTCATTCCGGTCTATCGCAACGAAGAATCACTCCCTTCACTGTTGAAGGCTGTCGACAACTTGAATGTCGAGCTTCACGGAGCACTGGAAGTGGTGTTCGTTGTAGATGGCAGCCCGGATCGCTCGTATGAGATTCTGCGCGACAGCCTGCCACTGCAAAATTTCGCGTCGCAGCTGATTCTATTGTCGAAGAACTTCGGCTCTTTCATGGCGATCAGAACCGGCCTGCAGCACGGTAAAGGCACGACGTTCGCTGTCATGGCTGCCGACCTGCAGGAACCACCTAGCCTGGTTCTGACCATGAATCGAGTGCTGAATACCGAACCAGTGGATGTTGTCGTAGGCGTGCGAGAAAGCCGTCAGGATCCGTTCCTGTCAAAGCTCGCTTCGAAAACATTCTGGGGACTTTATAAGCGCTACGTGATTCCGGAAATGCCGGCCGGCGGCGTCGATATGTTCGGCTGCAATCTGGAGTTTCGCGACAATCTGTTGAAGCTTGAAGAGCGGCATAGTTCGCTGATCGCCCAGATTTTCTGGCTCGGCTTCCGCCGTCAGATCGTCCACTATTCCCGGGTGGCCAGAGAGCACGGGAAATCGGCCTGGACGCTGCGCAAGAAGGTCAATTACCTGATGGATAGCGTCTTCTCGTTTACCGACCTGCCGATCCGGTTATTGATCCGGATCGGGGCCGTGGGGTCGGCGCTTTCTGCACTCTATGGATTCAGTGTCGTGCTGGCCAAGCTGGGTGGCCTTATTGACGTGCCCGGATACGCGATGACCTTGTTCACCATCACGCTGCTGGGCAGCCTGAATCTGCTGGGACTGGGCGTGATCGGTTCGTATGCCTGGCGCACCTATGAAAATACCAAAGGGCGCCCACTGGCGATCCCTATGAAAGTTTCTGAGTTTGGAGCCAATAAATGAGTGATTCGCGGGATTTTTTCGTTCACGACCGTGCGATTTGTGAATCGTCCACTATTGGCGCCGGCTCGAGGGTCTGGGCGTTTGCCCATGTGCTGCCGAACGCTCGGATCGGCGCCGAATGCAATATCTGCGACAACGTGTTCGTCGAGAACGACGTCATCATCGGTGACCGCGTGACACTGAAATGCGGCGTGCAGGTCTGGGACGGCATCACCATTGAGGACGATGTTTTCGTTGGACCGAATGTCACATTCACCAACGACAAGTTCCCGCGCAGCAAGGTCTATCCAGAAGCATTCTCCCGAACCATTATTCGTAAAGGTGCCTCTCTGGGCGCCAACTCAACGATTCTGCCGGGCATCATCGTTGGCACTTCGGCAATGATCGGCGCAGGCGCAGTGGTCACCAAATCGGTTCCACCCAATGCCATCGTGGTCGGCAACCCGGCAAAAATCATCGGCTACGTCGATGCCAAGCCTACCGATGGTGCATTGGTGGAAAATCCGGTCAAGGTCGGCAAATCGGATGTCTACCCTTGCGGCGTCACGCTGCACCGCATGATGGAAGCCGTCGATATGCGCGGCAGCCTGAGTGTCGGCGAATGCGGTAAAGATGTGCCGTTCGAAGTGAAACGTTACTTTCTGGTAACCAACGTTCCAACGGCAGAAACCCGTGGCGAGCACGCTCACCGCGAATGCCACCAGTTTCTGGTAGCGGTTAAAGGCACAGTACATGTCGTTGCCGACAACGGTAAGCATCGCCAGGAGTTCGTTCTGGACAACCACACGCTGGGCCTGTTCCTGCCAGCGATGACCTGGGGCATTCAGTACAAGTATTCGGCGGACGCCGTCCTGCTGGTGTTCGCCTCGGAACACTACATGGCCGACGACTATATCCGTGACTACGATCAGTTCCTGATCGAGAAGAAGCAGCAGGCAGTTTCGCCAGAATGAATCTGAAAAAACTGCTGGAGATCAAGTTTGTCCGGTTTCTTCTGACCGGAGGACTCAACACTGCACTGACCTACGTTCTGTACCTGATTTTATTGAGTTTCCTGCCTTATATCTGGAGTTACTCAATCAGCTACGTCTGCGGAATCTTTCTGGCGTTCATGCTCAGCCGTTTCTTCGTATTCAAAGAACACCAAGGGATGAAGTCAGCCCTGTTGTTCCCTTTTGTCTATTTGGCGCAGTACGTCCTGGGCGTTATTATTGTCTGGCTGTGGGTCAAGAAGCTGTCACTTCCCGAATATCTGGCGCCACTCGCAGCCATTGCACTGACGCTGCCGCTGACCTTTGTGCTGAGCAAGTTGGTGTTTGTGAAGGGTAAAACGCCAGCGCATTGAACAGCCCCGTAGACATCCAGCCTGAACAGTTTTTTTGACGACCTGCAGGCATAAAAAAACCCGGCAAGCCGGGTTTTTTTATGCCTGCAGGTCAGGCTGTTTTTTCAAGCACCACCGGTGCCGAGAACTTCTTTTTGAACTGCATCGCCGGCTTTTCAATGTACCGCCACGAGAACCACGCCAAGCCCATGGAAAGCACACTGGCGGCAATCGCCAACCACCAGCCGTTGATCGACTTGTGGGAGATCGACACCAGCGCTTGCTGGATCGGGAAGGCGAAGAGATAGGTGCCATAAGATAGGTCGCCGAGCTTGCGCATGCCGTCTACGCAGACAGGACGACGATAAGCCAGGTACATCAGCAAGTACGGCAGCGCAATGAACAGCGCCAGGTTGGTATAACCAAATCGCGAGCCGATCAACAGTACAACCAGACACATTGCTGCGATGCTGCCTTTGAATGGCACGATGTCCTTGTACTTCCAGAGGAAGGTACCGACCAGGAACATCAGACCGAAACGCAGAACCGGCAATACTTCAGTCGTACCGAAAAACGTGATTGGTGCGATGGGGCCGTGGAAAAACAACCAGACAAAGAACGCCGAAATCAACGCCATTACCGGTACAACCAGTGAAAAGGTTCTACGTCCGACGAAGAAAATCGCGGCCAGCGCTACATAGCAAAACGCTTCGATCGGGATCGTCCACAACGAACCGTTCACCGTCTGCGGATAGGTAACATCCATGAAGACGCCAGGCAGTACGAACGCTGTCTGATACGGAATCGAATTGGTCAGATAACGATAGGTGCCGGAGTTCTGGAAATACTCACCAAGCGGCAGCGCGGTGAAAACAGGGCCCAATATCAATGCAGAAACGAACGAAGTGACCGCCAGTGCCGGGATAATGCGCAAGGCGCGTGCCTGCCAATATTCCGTGAACGTACGGCGCTCCAATGAACCCGCAATCAGAAAACCACTGATCGCAAAAAAAGCGCTGACCGCCAGGCTTCCCGGTTCATACCCCATAAACAGGGAATACCAGGTTGCCGGCGATTTTCCCGTGAGCGCAAAGCTATGGGTAATCAAGACGACCAAGGCCGCGCACAATCTGAGCAAGTCAAAATTGTTGGCGCGAAGCTTTACCATGTCGCCAAGTGTTGTTGTTGGCTTTTTAATATCGATCATTACGCGAACTCGTTTTGTTACCTTTTATTCGGCGCGCGCATGTTATCACGTAAGTGCAGCAGGATTATGCTGCCATTACGAATGCAACCGGGTGCTCCGATCAGCTCTACTCCGCCTTTCCTGCCTGGTACTTGAAGGCAAGAAACACCAAAGGAGCATAAGCAAGGATGAGCCCCGCCACCCCGTCCAGCCATAATCGGCTGACGCATACGGCAATCGGCAGCAACCACAGCAAATTGATCAACCCCACTGTAACCGTGACGGGCCAATGCTGGGCATATCGACGCGAAGCAAACTGATAGGCATGACTGCGGTGAGCCTCATAAACCTTCTCGCCGCGAAGCAGCCGGCGCAGGAGCGTAAACGTTGCGTCGACGATGAAAACACCCAGCAGGATCAGCCATCCCCAAAACAGCTCGAATGACACCCAGCTGGCCGCAAGCGCGAGAATGCCCAGAATAAGACCAAGAAACCCGCTGCCGGCATCGCCCATGAAGATCCGCGCCTTCGGGAAATTCCAGACCAGGAATCCGCCCACAGCGGCAGCGAGCAATAGAGTCGACCCAATCAACGGGGCATCGGCGCCTAACGCGTACAGCAGGCATGCACCCAGGCAAACCGTGACCGCCTCGACACCGGCGATCCCGTCGATACCATCCATGAAGTTATAGAGGTTGAGCATCCATACGAGATAAAAAGCCGCCAATGCCGACCCGACCCAGCCCAGATTGACCACTTGGCCAAATGCATGAATCGGCGGCAAGCCTCCCAACCAATAGAGTGCCCATGCAGCCGCGGCGAAATGCCCCAAGAGCCGCCAACGTGCAGCGATGTGGCCATGATCATCCATGAAGCCAATAATTGCGACCAAAGCGCCGGCTCCCATCGCCGAGACAAACAGTCCTGTGGGGATCAACTCCCCTACAAACAACAGACAAAGCGCGGCCAGAAAAGTGACCACGATCGCCACGCCTCCGCCCCTCGGGGTCGGAATAGTGTGAGAACTCCGGTCGTTGGGAATATCGATAAGGCTTTTGGACAAGGCATAGCGGCGCAAGAGCGCCGTTAAAATGAAGGCACTGGCGAAAACCACTGGCACAAGCCAAACGCTACTCATAAGCCCAGTGGCTCCTTTGCAAAACTCGAATTCGACATTGCGTCAAAATACTCAGCCCCTTACCGCTGAAATTCAGCGGTAAGGGGGCATAACCGGCTCAGTTTTTGTGCAGGTCGACAATTTCGTGCAGTGGACGCTTGCTCAGCTTTCTCTTGATTTTCTGACGCAGGCCATACGGAACCGCACGGCTGAGTCGCTGCATGCCAGGCTTGCGGTACAACGTCCAGAGAGCGAGCAGCGCGATCTCCCGGGTGGTCAGCGGCACTTCGTACTCGGCTGCCGAAGCACTCGCTGCAGGAAGTTCGAGGAAACCGAGGTGTTCCTGGCGCGGCACATCGCTATTCACTAATTGCAAATAATCGACATCGTAGAAATCAGCATTCAACAGGCTTTGGCCATGTGATGGCGCCCGGACGGAGTCTCCGGCAACCGACGACTTCACAAATGCACCCATCGCCCCCAGAAGCTCTGCCGGCTCGATGCCAAAACGGTATACGAGCGTATGTTCACGGCTGGCCAGACGCTCGGGGAATGCACCGATATCCGGCGCAATGATCGGCAAACCCGACTGCAGCGCATAACTGAGCGTGTAGCTGTAGGTTTCCGGCCACTGCGCAGGAAACAGGATCAAGTCGAGATCATGTTCCGCCATCAAACGCGCAAGGTCAGCGGCATCGTATTGACCGGTGGTGAAAACGCCTTTCAACTCCCGATAGGCAAACCCAAGCAGCTTGAAGTCGAAGGGCGCACTTGCAGCCTTCGCCTTCGCAGCCAGTTGCTCGAGATAATCAGCACCTTTTTCTTTGCCCAGCGCACCCAGCACACCCACGTTGTACCGCGGCTTGGCACTGATCGCCGCCACCGCAGAACTGACAGGTCGTTTCTCTTCAACGTGCAGCGCCACGATCGGACGCTGCAGAGCATAGTGCTGCTGGTAAAGCGACAGCGTGTAATCGGACGGGAAAACAACCGTTTTCGCGTTTTCGATGAAGCCTCTCAATTGATCTCGCCACGCGGCTGCCGAAACACCATCGGGCAGAGGGAAAGCAGGATTGAGCAAATCATCGGAATATTGGCCAGGAAAAACACCCGCGTCGTTGGTCAACGTCGGGTTGCCACCGATCCAGTAGAAGTCGTGGGCCGTCAATGCATACTCAGTCCCCAACTGCGCCGGAAGGTCGAACAGTGCCGGGTTCAATCCAAGAGAGTGATGGAAATGGACGAATCCGACACCGCAGCCTTTAAGCAAGTCCACCAGCATCGGGAGTTCTTCCGGAAGACGGAATACCAGTTCGTCTGCCCCAGGGAATGTGCCCATGTACAGCGAGACGGCGCCGGTACCCTTGCGCGGCGTGAGAATCAGGTTGTAGGCATTCGCCTGAAGCGCTTCGCTCAGTTCCTCGACATGCTGCTTGACCCCGCCCCCGGCCTCATGGGAAACCTGCAGGATCTTGGGACGATCCAGTGTCGACAGCAACTGAACCAGACGATTGACGCGTACCAGCTTGACCGGATCTTCAGCAATGAACGTCTGAATATCCAGGTGATAGTCCGGGTGCAGTTCGACAATGGCCTTGAAGGCATTTTCGATCAAAGCCTGCTTGGTCGAGGAAAAACTGACACCGCCTTCATGGAACGCGTACAGGTTTGGAGTTATGACGTTGAACCAGCCAGCCTTGAGGGCACGCTGGCACAAATCGTTTTCTTCGCCATAGCCACGGCCGAATTTTTCCTCGTTCAACAGCCCGACGACGTCCAGGCAATCGCGGCGCACGTACATGCAGAAGCCGACACCGGTCGGTGCCTTCACATTCGGCAGTCGAGCACCGGCAAAGACTTTGTCGATCTGATGAACGTCCAGCCCGAACGCCTGTTCGTTTTCGTACAGGAAGGCCGGGAAACTGCAGATGGTCGCGTTATTCGAGAACGGCGTCACCGTACCGATATTCGGTGCACTGTAGGCTTCTGCGGTGAGTCGTTCCAGCCAGTTTTGCGGAACGATCACATCGCTGTTCAGGAACACGATGTCATCTTCGCCAGCTTGGCGCATGCCACGGTTAACGGTTTTGACGAACCCCAGGTTATTCGGGTTGTCCAGAACCGTCAGCACGCCTGGCCATTGCGTTTCGAGCTCGAGCAACATGTCCAGCATACCGGCATCGGGGCTGCAGTCGTTGATCGCAATGATCTTTGAACCCGGCATCGAAAGAATGCCTGGCATGGCAGCTTCGATGCAGCGTTTGGTCATCTCGATGCCTTTATAGACAGGCAAGATCACGGTCACGGACCGGGCACGGGCGATTGGCGCCTCGACGATGTAACTCTTGTCTGCAGATACCGGAGCCTTGACCTCCTGGTCACGCAGATAAACGGTGGCTGCGCGCTTGCAGCTTTCCACGTTGCTGCGTAAAGCCTTTTTGCCATTACGCAATGAACGAACGACAAACCGGATCGGCTTGGTGATAAACCAGGAGTTCGAATGGATCACATCATTGTAGGCCACCTGACTTTCAGCCAGCCGCACAGACAAACGGTAGCGTTCCGACTGAGCACTTTCGAGTTCGCTTTGCAGCTGTCGAGACTCGGCCGCAACTCTTTCAATTTCTCGTCCGGCAGCGTCCAGCGCTTGTGTTTCTGTAGCCAAGGCGGCCTGAGACTTGTTGAAAGCCATCAACAAGTTGTCGATGACAACCCGACGATCCTCTTCCCACGTTAGAAACTCGCTTGGCTCGCGACCATTGACGGCACTTTGTACAGAGGCTTCCAGCGATAGGAATTGGTGAACATCTGCCTCGTCGATCAAATAGCCAGCCGCCGCAGAAGCGGCAAACACGAATTCCTTGTAAGTGGCTGTAGCGAAATCAGCACATGGGCTGAAGCGAGTCACCGACCCAAGCAATTGCCGCAGTGCCCTGAACAGCAAAAATTCGATGCGCAAACCGACCGTCAGCGACCACTCTTTATCGATCAGATGAGGCGCACCTTGCTGATCAATCAGAATGTTCTGCGGTACGGCATCGAACAGATGCCCCGGCAACAAACCATCTGCCCCCGGCTGCTCACCGGAAATATTTTTCAGTATATCCACGTAGCCGTTCAGGAATACGCCTACCTGGGCATAAGTCCAGCCTTCGGCATTGACGATCTCGATCAACTTCGTCGAGAGAACCTGCCCTTTGACATAAGGCTCTGAGGCCGTCAGTTTGAATTCGACGATAGAGTCCACAGCTGGCGCCGCTTGCGTCTCGGCCAACTTCTCGTAGTGAACGCGAATTGAGCTGTCAGCACCTTTTTTGAACGAGGAGCTCTTGCAGAACTCAGCCCGGCGGTCACTGCTGAAGTGAACGGCCAGCGTTCCTTTATCGAGGGTTTTACGGGCAACCGGCGAAGCACCGATGAGGAAGGAGTTGGACATGTCCATGCCCAAACCATTCTTGCAGATCTGCGGCCACGCCAACTCGAGCGAAAACGTACACAGCTCAGGCAACTGCGGGTCGCGCTGGGCGCTTTGCCAGGCAAAAGCCGCAGCATCGAAATCAGGGTCGACAAAGCCTTCTTCCGTGACAATCGAAACCGGCAGTTTGTAATCCGGAAATGGCGCAAAAAATTCGTTGGACGAGAAGCCGGCACCGGACAATAGCGAAGCCAGCGCCTGCTTGCCGTAAGTTTGTGGGGTCGCACTGTTGTAGCGACCCTCGACACCGAACATCGGTGTAACAACATGATCTTCCGGTGCGCCTGCAAAATACTTGAGGCCCAACTGGTTCTCGATGGCGATGATCAGCAAACCGTCCGGCTTTAACAACGAACGGACTTTTGCAAGCATGTTCGCGCCCGGGTTCTCACCCGACACAAACAGGTTGGCGTACTCAAAAACACCAATCAGCGTGATGACATCAAACTTCTTGTCAATCTGGAAGCTTTCGAATGTTTCGGCCAGCACCGATACGTTCGGCAAGTCTCTGGTGCGCGCGCGGGCAATGCTTGCGCGGCGGGCACTGCCTTCCAGCGCCAGGACATTGCCGCCCTGCTCGCCCAGATAGCGGGTAATGGCGCCGCAGCCAGCGCCGATTTCCAGGACGTCACCGCGAAGATCGGCATCAAACACCCGCAGCAGGTTCGCGCGAGTGCTGGACAGGTAATACAGCGATGGCCAATCCGTACACCAGCCACGTAGTTCATCGGAGAAAACACTGACATCACGTGCCTTGTCAATCAAGTACTTGATGCGCAGTTCGGTGGTATCGCCGTCACTGTAATTGATACTCGCATAATCCGGTCGCGACCAGATCTTGAGTTCTTCGTTAAGTTGATAGCCCGCTTGCGTCAGTAAAGTATTCAATTTGGAACCTTTTTGGCACGAATGCTCGAATCTAGATTTACCAGCCCAAAAAACTTGTCTGTCGGCCGCACTTGAAGGTGCACAGAATCGTAACGGCGATCCCTTGGGGTCACTTCTTCACCGTCTTTGGTCGAAACGCCTAGGGAAATGAAGTAGTCACCCGGAGCCAGTTCGCAGGCAATCGACAGCTCGACCTCGACGATATCGCCCTTGCGCCCAAAGGCACGGAAATCCGCAGAGTCGAGCGTTTCACTGTTCACGCCGTAGACGGTTACACCTTCCTTGGTTTTGATGGTCATGCCGAGGATTGGACAAACCAGATCGGTATCAAATCTGACGAACACGGCCAGCTTGAGTTTCGCGCCGGTGTCAACTGCGACGGGATACTCTTGACCATCAGCGCTTAGATGAAAGTCGATGATCGTTGCCGCGCGATCGCCCCAACGATACTCATTGGGATTGTAGTTGGGGTGCGTATCAAACACGTCCATCCCGCCCTCAGGCGTGTGATACGTTTCCGGTGCGTCGACAGCAGGCTCGAGTTCAGTCACCACAGAGTTCTGGGTCTTGCCGAACAGCAGATCCAGATAGCGATTGACGACTTTGCGTGGCTCGCCTTGCTCTAACTGCACACCGTCATTCAACAGGAATGCCTTGTCGCAATGAGTCACGATCTGCTCACTCGAATGCGTCACGAGGAGGATGCTGGTGCCATTTTCCTTTAACTTCTTCAAGCGATCGAAACAGCGCGCCTGGAACTTCGCATCACCCACGGCCAACGCTTCGTCAACAATGAGAATGTCCGGCTCGACCTGCGCTTGAACGGAAAACGCCAGGCGGACGAGCATCCCGCTGGAATAGGTTTTTACCGGCTGATTGATAAACTCGCCGATGTCCGCAAACTCGATGATTGCATCGTACTTTTCATCGATCTCTTCTTTGCTCAAACCGAGGATAGTTGCGTTCAGGTAGACGTTTTCGCGGCCGGTAAACTCGGGATTGAAACCCGAGCCCAGTTCAAGCAACGCGGCGATCCGGCCGTGGGTTTCCACGGTGCCGCCGGTAGGGTTGAGGGTTCCGCAGAGGATCTGCAACAGCGTGGACTTGCCGCTGCCGTTTTTGCCTACAATCCCCACGGTCTCGCCTTTACGAATCTCGAACGAGACATCGTGGAGCGCCCAGAACTCCCGGCAATATTTCTTCTTGCCGCGGCTGAGCATCTGCAGCAGACGGTCATGTGGCTTGTCGTAAATCTCGTAGCATTTGCTGAGATTCTGAACTTTGATGGCAATCTCAGATGACATCAGCAAATCCTTTTCGAGTTTTCTGGAACCAGGCAAAGCCCAGCCAGGCGACCACTAGTGAGCCTGCGAAATAAATGCCCAGAACAGTGAAATCAGGCATACGCCCCCAAAACAGCACTTCGCGTGCGTATTCAATGGTTGGCGTGAGCGGGTTCAACATCAGCAAGTGTTGATATTTTTCGGGCAAGGCACTCGCCGGGTAGAAAATGGGCGAGAGGAACATCAGTACGGTGGTCAGGATCCCGATGAATTGCGCGACATCACGCAAGTAAACCCCGAGCGATGCCAGGGCCCACGTCAATCCCATGATCAATAGCACCAGAGGCAACATGATCAGCGGGAACAACAAGACCGTCAGATGCGGCGTACCAAACAGAAAGACATAGGCGATCAGCCATACGATCAGACTGATCACCATATGAAACAGTGCGGAACCCACGGTGACCCACGGCAGGATTTCCAGCGGGAAAACCACCTTCTTGACGTAGTTGGCGTTGGAAAGAATCAACGTCGGGCTGCGATTGAAGCACTCGGCGAACAGGTTGAATACGATCAGCCCCGCGAACAGGATGAGCGCGAATTCTGTCTTGGAATCACTGCCGCCACTCCAGCGAGCCTTGAACACGACACTGAAGACAAACGTGTACACAACCAGCATGAACACCGGATTGAAGAACGACCACAGAATCCCCATGAAAGACCCGCGATAGCGCCCGACAACCTCTCGCTGCACCAGAGCTTTGATCATGCTGCGATTGCGCCACAAGCTACCGAGCAATTCCCTCGGCGAAATCGAAAAATTACGCATTAAACACACACCTAAAAAAACGCAGGGAGATGAACCTCATCAAAAATTCTCTCGTTCAAATACCGCTAACGTGCCTGCAGAAAGCGTGCAAAGCGTCCTGCAAACGCGAATATCTTCATATTCTATTAATGATCGCGGCCAGGATCAGTCCCAGGCTACCCCACATAGTCTGTCGATAGACGCCGGACCGTCTCAACCACAAGAATCGCGCCGTGCCCCGGGACTTTCGGGCTTTCTGAAACAGATCCAGGGTCAATTGATTCTCTTCGCTCAAACTTGCGCGAACCGATTCAAGGGCAACGATATTCCTCTGGTTCCATCCTTTGAAGCGCCCGCTGAACATCATGCGCAATCTTGCCAAACGCGCGCGCGCGCCCATGTCGGAACCGATCAGATTGGTATCGTGCTGTCTGTAAAGAATGGTCGGCGCATGATCGTAGACAACTTGTCCGCCCGCACCGGTCACCAACAGATAGGCCCACCAGTCATGGGACACTATATCGAGATGTGCTCCGGCTGCCTGAAATAGCGCTTGCGCCGAACGGTTGAAAACCATGGTGTTGCCACCGGCAAGGCTCTGCACCAACGCATTGGCAAAACTGGCCGGCCGTGCAAACAATGGCGAACTGCCGATCACCGCTCCCGCATCGTCAATCAATTCAGTACGCGCGCAGTACAATGCTGGAATATCCATCGGCAACAGCTGCAGCGACTTGAGAGCCACCTCGAGTTTGCAGTCTTGCCAGATATCATCCTGATCGGCCCATGCATAAAAATCCGACTGAGCGGGGGCAATGCAGGCCAGTGACAGAAAGTTCGCAGCGAAACCTCGCTTCGGGCCTTGCCGGACAGTCAGCTTGCCTTCGCCCCAGGCCTCGGCGTATTGGCGCAACATGTCCAGAGTGCCATCGGTTGAGCCATCGTCCGATACCACGACATCCCAATTCTGAAAACTTTGACGAGCAATGGAATCCAGTTGTTGAGACAGAAAACGCTCACCGTTGTAAGTACACATAAGGATTGTGACGCGCGAAGCGTGCGAACCTTTACCCGGCTCGCGGGGAGGTAAATTGCCTGTCTGAACAGCTTGCGGAAGAGGGACTACCACCGAGCACTCCATTGCGTTAAGGATAAAATAATGACGGGATTGATTCGCCCGCCATCAAACTGCGCACTATCATTGGGGCAAGCCTTACATGCTCTTCTCATGGGCCGCTCCGACTGCGCAAAATTTGCCATTATAACAATGAGTCAAAGCCACTTGATAGCCCGGTGATATCACTGAAGGAAATACGGTCGGGCATTCACAGCACCGGAAAATTGAAATCGCATCGGCCTGGATTGAACTTCAATAGCCCGGCAAAGCTGCATTGGTTTGGGGGGGCGTAGGGTATCAAGCGCCCTGCATTGGCAAAAGGGGTGGCATTCTGCCAATTGGCACTTGCAGATCGATGGCCACTACTCCCCTAAACCTTCAACTCCATTCGAAAACAGCACGCGAATTGATCAATGATCGAGGTAATGCATCGCTGTGACCTTCAACGCCTTGTCGACACTGACAGGAGGCGACCACTGCAACAGCAAGCGGGTTTTATCGATGTCGACCTGCAGTGAACCGCAAAGTCTTTGCGCCATATCCCCTTTACCCACCAATTGTGCAGCAGCTCGCAGCAGCATTTTCGGCAGAGGCAACAAAAAGGCCCGCTTATCCAGAGCCGCCGCCATACGCCGCAGCAAGCGAGTGGTAGACAAGTCTTCGCCATCGCTGACCAGAAACGTCTGATTCGCCGCTGCGGGGTGCGCAATACAGGTAACAATCAGATCCACGAGATTGCCCAGCGCCACCAGACTGCGCTGATTTCGCAACGCCCCCAATGGCAACGGCAAGCCTTTGCGCAACCAGCTCATCATGCTGAGGAAGTTGGCTTTTACACCCGGGCCATACACCAGCGGCGGACGGATGATGACAATCTCCATGCCGGTCTCACGACCGATTTCACGCAAGCACTCTTCCGCCTCGCCTTTGGAAACACCATAGGGATCAACGGGTGCGGGCTGATCGTCAGCCTTGAAGGGCATTCCGGGCAATGTCGCTTCACCGTTGACCTTGATCGAACTGATGAACACAAAACGCCTGACACCCGCCTCGGCCGCTTTGCGCGCCAGGCGCGTTGTGCCCTGGACGTTGATCTCACGAAATTTTGCCAGAGGGTCGGCGGCAGTATCACTCATCACATGGACGCGGGCTGCACAGTGAACCACCGTATCAATCTGCATCAACGCTGGCAGTTCAATGCTGGCGCTCAAGTCGAACGGCACCACATCGCACAAACCGCTCAACCGGCTTTCACCGCGCACGGCGGCAACAGGCGCATACGCCTTGTCCAGCAACATGCGAAAAACCACTGCCTCACCGACAAAACCGGTGGCACCTGTAACCAACACCCGGCGCTTCGTCATTCAGCTTTTTTCCCAATGACCGCAGTGGCCCAACAAATACAGAAGAAAAACACCTTGTCCCGCTTTCGACGCCGGCAATGCCGGGCACTCAGGGACAATCTCAACAGCTGCCTGCGGCCTAACGACAACCAGCGCCGCACGAATACATCGTCCCCGACACCCACCAGCTTCGCGATCAACCGCACCTGGGAAAACCACCAGCCATCGTGAATCGTCTTGTAACGATCAATCAACGAACCGATACCGGTATTTGCCCCCACTTGATTTTGCTCATGCTGGCGATATTGCATGGACGACAACGGATCGATGAACCAGCTTAAGCCGTGACTGCGGGTGTAGGCGTAGCAATACCAGTCATGCAGGCTGACCTGCTGCAACTCGTCCCAATTGGCGAGCATCGACGCCTTTAACTGCGTCATCAGTTGTCGGCTCATGACATAGGTACAGCCCGGACCTGCAGCCTCGAACAAATAATCCCAGGCGACTTGCGGCTGCCCTTTGTCGAGCAGACAAGCTCGCCCGTCTGCCCAGAAGGCCGTGACATTGCTGGAGTAGGCGTCAACCTGACGTAACCGGATCGCCTGAGTCGCGCGATCAAGCTTGTCGAGATTCCAGATATCATCCTGGTCAGCGAAGGCGATGAAGTCATATTCTTCCACAGGCACATCGCGAATCAGCCTGAAGAAATTACGCGACGCGCCGCCAAAGCTGCCGGCTTCAGGCAGGACAATCACTTGCGCATGGCGCGCAGCATAGTCCGCGCACCAGGTTTCGGTACCGTCAGTGGAGGGGTCGATACTGATGTAAACGGTTACGTCGACGGCTGACTGGTCAAGGATCGAGGCCAACTGCTCCTCGATCCAGCGCATGCCGTTAAAGGCCGCCAACAACACTGCAACCTTGGGATGTTCTACTGGCA
This sequence comes from Pseudomonas helmanticensis, assembly GCF_900182985.1. Lineage (NCBI taxonomy): Bacteria > Pseudomonadati > Pseudomonadota > Gammaproteobacteria > Pseudomonadales > Pseudomonadaceae > Pseudomonas > Pseudomonas helmanticensis. The sequence goes on from NZ_FXUY01000002.1 coordinate 507,542, forward strand.
TGCCAATCCTGATTAGACCGGTTAAACACTACTGCTCGAAAAAGGTATTTCGATCAGCGTGAAGGCGTGTCCAACAGCTTCTGCAAGTATTGGCCGTAACCGGTCTTTTTGAGCGCATCCGCTTGAGCGGCCAGCTGCTCGGCAGTAATCCAGCCGTTGTGATAGGCGATTTCTTCCAGGCAGGCGACTTTCAACCCCTGACGCTGTTCGATCGTGTGAACGAAGTGGCTCGCTTCCAGCAGGGAATCATGAGTGCCGGTATCCAGCCAGGCGAAACCACGCCCCAGCATCTCCACATTCAGCGATTTCTGCTCAAGGTAGGCACGATTGACGTCAGTGATCTCCAGCTCTCCACGCTCCGAAGGCTTGATGTTCTTGGCAATCTGTACAACCTGATTGTCATAGAAATACAGGCCTGTCACGGCATAGCTGGATTTTGGCTTCAACGGTTTTTCTTCGATGCTCAGCGCGCGGCCGGAAGCATCGAACTCGACCACACCAAAACGCTCCGGATCGGAAACGTGGTAACCGAATACAGTGGCGCCGTGCTGCTGGTTGGTCGCCGAACGCAGATTGTCGGAGAAATGCTGGCCGTAGAAAATGTTATCGCCCAGGATCAGGCAGCAAGGATCATCGCCGATAAACTCTTCACCAATGATGAAAGCTTGCGCCAGGCCATCGGGGCTTGGTTGCTCGGCATAAGTCAGCTTGATGCCATACAGACTGCCATCCCCCAGAAGCTTGCGGAAACAAGGCAAGTCTTCAGGGGTTGAGATAATCAGAATCTCGCGCATACCGGCGAGCATCAGCACCGACAGCGGATAAAAGATCATCGGCTTGTCGTAGATCGGCAACATCTGCTTCGAGACGCCAAGGGTCAACGGGTGCAGGCGCGTGCCCGAGCCACCGGCGAGGATGATGCCTTTACGATTTGTCGTGGTCATTTGTTCAGAACTTCCCTAAGCATTCGGGTTACACCACTTTGCCAATCCGGCAAGTGTAGAGAAAAATTGTCGCGCAGCTTCTGAGTATTCAAGCGTGAGTTCAGAGGCCGACGCGCGGGCGTCGGATAAGCAGTCGTATCGATCGGATTGACCGTCTCGACGGCGAGCTGCTCGCCGTTATCTTGAGCAAACGCAATCACATGACTTGCATAACCATGCCAGGACACTTCGCCAGCGGCCGCCAGATGATACAAACCTGACAGCTCGGGCTGCTGCAACACCTGGCGAATGGCCAATGCTGTAACGTCGGCAATCAGATCAGCCCCTGTTGGCGCTCCGATCTGATCGGCGATGACGCTCAACGTGTCGCGATCTTTGGCCAGGCGCAGCATGGTCTTGGCGAAATTATTGCCGCGAGCGCCATAGACCCAGCTTGTTCGAAAGATCAGATGCTTGCATCCGGACGCCGTGATGGCTTGCTCACCCGCCAGTTTGCTTGCGCCATACTGATTGACCGGAGCGACAGCATCAGTCTCCTGCCAAGGTGTGGTGCCTTGTCCATTGAAGACGTAATCGGTCGAGTAATGAATCAGCCAGCCACCCAGAATCGCGACTTCCTCGGCCATGAGCCGACTCGCCTGCGCGTTCACACGATCAGCCAGCTCGCTTTCCGATTCAGCTTTGTCGACAGCGGTGTACGCAGCCGCGTTGACGATGATATCGGGCCTGATTCGCCGGATAGTTGCACGCAACGCATCCAGACTGGACAGGTCGCCACATAAACCATCAACGGCATGACGATCGAGCGCGATCAACTCGCCAAGCGGGGCAAGGGAGCGTTGCAGCTCCCAACCTACCTGGCCATTTTTGCCGAGCAGGAGAATTTTCATGCCTTGTTCGTGCGATCCGCGTAGTTCTGGTCGATCCACTGCTGGTAGCTACCGCTTTTGACGTGAGCAACCCACTCAGTGTTGTTGAGGTACCACTCGACAGTCTTGCGGATACCGGTTTCGAATGTTTCTTGCGGCGTCCAGCCAAGTTCACGCTGGATCTTGCTGGCGTCGATGGCATAACGCTGGTCATGCCCAGGACGATCCTGAACATAGGTAATCAGACTGGCGTGCGGGCGATGAGCCGAGTCCGGACGCAACTCATCCAGCAACGCACACAATGTATGCACGACTTCGATGTTTTGCTTCTCGTTGTGACCGCCGATGTTGTAGGTCTCACCGATTACACCTTCGGTAACGACTTTATACAAAGCGCGAGCGTGATCTTCGACATAGAGCCAATCGCGGACTTGATTGCCTTTGCCATACACCGGCAGCGCCTTGCCTTCCAGCGCATTGAGAATGATCAGCGGGATCAATTTCTCCGGGAAGTGGCAAGGGCCGTAGTTGTTCGAGCAGTTGGTGACCAACGTTGGCAGGCCATAAGTACGGGCCCAGGCGCGAACGAGGTGATCGGAACTGGCCTTGCTGGCCGAATAAGGCGAGCTTGGCTGATAAGGCGTTGTTTCGGTGAAGAGGTCTTCCGGACCCTCGAGATCTCCGTAAACTTCGTCAGTCGAAATATGATGGAAGCGGAAGTTGGCTTTACGCGCATCATCCAGTGCCGCCCAATAATGGCGCGCAGCTTCCAGCAGAGTGTAAGTGCCGATGATGTTGGTCTGGATGAACTCGGACGGACCGGTAATCGAGCGATCGACGTGAGATTCTGCAGCCAGGTGCATGATGGCATCTGGCTGGTGTTCACGCAGGACACGGTCGATCTGATCACGATCACAAATGTCGACACGTTCGAACACGTAGCGCGAATCACCGCTGACTTCAGCCAGCGACTCGAGGTTACCGGCATACGTCAGCTTGTCGACGTTGATCACGGCGTCGGAGGTATTGGAAATGATGTGACGGATGACTGCCGAGCCGATGAACCCGGCGCCGCCGGTAACTAGAATTTTCACGCGAAACCATACCCTTGAGCTGCGGACAGTGACACCAACGAGCACTGTCTAATCCATGAATGCAGAAGCCATCAAACCTGAGGCTTCCGTCAGAGTCAGTCTGAATCGAAGTGGGAATATGCCACTATCGAACAAGGGACGCATTTTACAGCTTAATGAATCTTTTACTAATGGATATAGACAGGCAGAGGTGCAATTTCGACAGACGCCATGCGCTTGTCGTTTTCAGACAAGACGCTTGCGCGCGGCTCTGGACGAGCGTCCCATAAACCAGCCAAGTATCGGACCGATAAACATACCGATCAGCAACGCTGCCACCACTACCAGGGACACTGGCAGTTGAGGACCAGCCCAGCCTAAAAACAACAACGACACCGCTTGTTGGTTCTCAAGCACAAACGCAAGAATCGCCAATACCAGCAAAAGAATAAAAACGCCAAGAAGGATGCGCTTGATATTACGCATGAGCAGCTCCCTGATAATCAGCGAAGATCAAACGCCCTCCTCCTCTTCCTCATTCACACGATCACGCAATTCTTTGCCCGGTTTGAAATGTGGAACGAATTTTCCGTCAAGGCTGACAGACTGACCTGTCTTTGGATTGCGCCCCACACGCGGTGCACGATAGTGCAGGGAGAAGCTGCCAAAGCCGCGGATCTCGATACGATCTCCGGTTGCCAGGCACTGGGACATTTGTTCAAGCATGGTCTTGATGGCCAACTCCACATCCTTGGATGAGAGCAGCCCTTGATGGGTGACAATTCGTTCGATCAACTCCGACTTCGTCATATTTTTCCCTTCTTTTTCAAGCAGCTAGATCAGCGCTTAAAAGGTTTTAGCATGCCCGCAAGGATTTGAACAGTCTGGAAGTTGACATATCCATTCAGAGGCATCCCCCCCTCACCTCTGCGCCCGCCGCACCACCAGCGAGCCGTCTACCGACATATCACCACCATGGTCCGGGTCAGGTAACCTGCCGGATTGAAGCCGAACGGAAAATCATCCTCTTCCCGCGCATCATCGGACCTCGCAACAACCTTGTATCCCGATGACTTGCACTCCTTCGCTGCACGTTTGAGACATCGATCCCATCCCGACCCCAGGCCCGAACAGTCGACCTCAATACCACTGACACCTCTTACCGCATGAGTTTTTGCACTCGTGGTACAACCGGCCAACAGCACCATCACAATCAGCACAATGATCTTGTTCATCCATTTCCTTATTGCGGACAACCGCTCCGGCAGCCTTTCAATTAAAGGTAAGACTAGCCTCGAATTGATATCCAGCCCGCCCCATTCAACAGACACCCCCGATCAATGAATGGTTTCACCTTCAAGCCCCCACGCTCCACAACCCAAGGAGCAATACCTGCGACGGAACCAAGCACGTTCAACCGGGCGCCCACAAAATTGCACAACACCATGAAAAAAGCCCGCGGGACGGCGGGCTGATTTCAGGCCGCTATGGGCCGCATTTGTTTTAATTTACCCTGTAGAGAGTGCCTGAAGCGCTCAATGGGCGACTCGATAAAGACATACATGGCCGCCCCAGCCGCAATAGCGCCAAAGAACGCTAACAACGCGTAGAGTCCTCCTTTTTGTAATAGGGAGAGCTTCTGATAAAAAATCCAGTGAATCAGATAAATAGAGTAACTCCACGCCCCCAGCTTTCTTAGCACGACAGATTGCATCCACCCTCCAATCCGCCCCTGCCCGTTGGCCAGCGCCAGAACAAATACCATCCAGATAAAACTGAGGTATATGAACTTGTCCATCAACCAGCCATCGAGCGGCATGGCAAACATCACATTCCTGCCACCAGGACTTAGACCAAGCAGCGCTATCGCCACCGCAATAGCAAATCCTGTTGCCATTCGAGGCGTCAACCACTTGCCAACTCCCTCGATAGACACCGCGGCATAGCATCCAAAAATGAAACTTGGAATGTACCAGTGAGTGGAAATGCTGTTTTCCGGAGTCAGCCAATACGGCCATAACAACTGATGAACAATAATTAGCGAAAGCGCGAAAACCGCCACCGCAACAGCACCAAACCGCTGCTCCACGAAAATAAAAGCAAATGCTATGAACGGCAGAAAGAAATAAAACTTGAACTCTACCGGAATCGTCCACAAGTGAGAGTAACCCTGCCTGAAGGTCGCAGCCTTGGCAACATCCTCGACTGTCGCGATCCCTGCCACATTGAAATACCAGTAGAGAACGACAACAAGCAGAAACAAAGGCACGATTCTCAGGAAGCGGCCGACTGCATAGCCGACAAGCTCAGAAAAAGAAAAGCCGTTGCGCGCAAATTTGCTTGTCAGCAGGAAAGCACTTAATACAAAAAACAACCAAACGCCAAACTTGCCGGTTCCAGAAAAATATCCCGCTATCTGAGGGAAGAAAAACCCTGGCACATGCGCACAAAGCACCATCAGACAGGCGAGACCGCGAATACCGTCAGCCCCCGAAAAACGCCCAATCATCAATTCACTCCACCTTTTTGAGCGGCAAGCCTAGCACGACGCACTACCGAAGCCTACAGCCTCGAAAAGACCCAAAAAATTGCAGCGTTTGCGACAGTGAGCCGTAAAAAAACCACAAACAAGCTATTCAGATAATCGAAGCATGGAATATTTCAGGCACAAAAAAGGGCGACCGAAGTCGCCCTTTTTAATGATCAAGCAGAACTCAGTTCTGTTTGGCCATTGCTTGACGCAGCAGTGCCGCCATAGTGGTGTCAGCTGCTTCGCCTTCCGGAGCTGCTTTCAGGCTCTGGATAGCTTCTTTCTCTTCAGCATCGTCTTTCGATTTGATCGACAGCTGGATTACGCGGCTCTTACGATCAACGCTGATGATCTTGGCTTCTACTTGCTGGCCTTCTTTCAGAACGTTGCGCGCGTCTTCAACGCGGTCACGGCTGATTTCGGAGGCTTTCAGAGTCGCTTCGATATCGTCGGCCAGAACGATGATGGCGCCTTTGGCGTCAACTTCTTTCACGGTGCCAGTAACGATTGCGCCTTTGTCGTTAACCGAGACGTACTCGGAGAACGGATCGCTTTCCAGTTGCTTGATACCCAGGGAGATACGCTCGCGCTCTGGGTCAACCGACAGGATAACGGTGTCCAGCTCGTCGCCCTTCTTGAAACGACGAACAGCTTCTTCGCCAACTTCGTTCCAGGAGATGTCGGACAGGTGAACCAGACCGTCGATGCCGCCGTCCAGACCAATGAAGATACCGAAATCGGTGATCGACTTGATGGTGCCGGAGATTTTATCGCCCTTGTTGAACTGGCCAGAGAAATCTTCCCATGGGTTAGATTTGCACTGCTTGATGCCCAGGGAGATACGACGACGCTCTTCGTCGATGTCCAGAACCATAACTTCCACTTCGTCGCCGACTTGTACGACTTTCGAAGGGTGGATGTTCTTGTTGGTCCAGTCCATTTCCGAAACGTGTACCAGACCTTCAACGCCTTCTTCCAGCTCAGCGAAGCAGCCGTAGTCGGTCAGGTTGGTTACACGAGCGGTAACGCGAGTGCTTTCTGGGTAACGGGCTTTGATAGCAACCCATGGATCTTCGCCCAACTGCTTCAGGCCCAGGGAAACACGGTTGCGTTCGCGATCGTATTTCAGAACCTTGACGTCGATTTCGTCACCAACGTTGACGATCTCGGAAGGATGCTTGATGCGCTTCCAGGCCATGTCGGTGATGTGCAGCAGGCCGTCCACGCCACCCAGATCGACGAATGCGCCGTAATCGGTGAGGTTTTTGACGATACCTTTGACTTGCTGGCCTTCCTGCAGGGATTCCAGCAGAGCTTCACGCTCGGCGGAGTTCTCGGCTTCCAGGACGCTGCGACGGGAAACGACAACGTTGTTGCGCTTCTGGTCCAGCTTGATGACCTTGAATTCCAGCTCTTTGCCTTCCAGGTGCGTGGTGTCGCGCACTGGACGGACGTCAACCAGGGAACCTGGCAGGAACGCACGGATGCCGTTAACGTCGACAGTGAAGCCGCCTTTAACCTTACCGTTGATAACGCCCTTGACCACTTCCTCAGCTGCGAAGGCTGCTTCCAGAACGATCCAGCACTCAGCGCGCTTGGCTTTTTCACGGGACAGCTTGGTTTCACCGAAACCGTCTTCAACCGAGTCCAGAGCAACGTGAACTTCGTCACCGACATTGATAGTCAGATCGCCAGCGTCGTTGTAGAACTGCTCAAGCGGGATGAGTGCTTCAGACTTCAGGCCAGCGTGAACGGTTACCCAGCGAGCTTGGTAATCGATATCAACGATAACACCGGTGATGATGGAGCCTGCCTGAAGGTTCAGGGTTTTTAGGCTTTCTTCAAAGAGTTCCGCAAAGCTTTCGCTCATTTTAATTCCTGTAAATGAGGGCGAAGGATACGCCCATCTCCACACCCCAGACGGTGTGGGTTAGTTTCATATAAAAGAAGCGCTGCAGGACTATGACTGGTCCCCTGTAGCCTTCTTGGTCACCCGGCGATATCGCGAATGGCGATCTCGCTCATGATGCGTTCAAGCACCTGATCGATGGACAACTCCGTGGAATCCAGCTGTATGGCGTCAGCCGCCGGCTTAAGCGGGGCTACCGCTCGCTGGGTGTCACGCTCATCGCGTGCACGGATCTCATCTAGCAGACTCGACAGACTAACACCCTCGACTTTGCCCTTCAACTGCAAATATCGACGGCGCGCCCTCTCCTCGGCACTGGCGGTCAGGAAAATCTTCAGCGGCGCATCGGGAAACACCACCGTACCCATGTCGCGACCGTCGGCTACCAGCCCCGGCGCTTCCTGGAATGCGCGCTGGCGTTGCAGCAGCGCCTCGCGCACGGCGGGCAATGCAGCCACTTGCGAAGCACCGGAACCGACGCTTTCGGTACGAATGACGTCGCTGACTTCATCGCCTTCCAGAATGATCCGCTGCAACTGACCATCGGTCGCTGCAATGAACTGAACATCCAGATGAGCGGCGAGTTTTTTCAGCAACTCTTCATTGGTCAGGTCAACGCCATGATTGTGCGCAGCAAACGCCAGCAAGCGGTACAGCGCACCGGAGTCCAGCAGGTTCCAGCCCAGACGCTTGGCCAGAATCCCGGCTACGGTGCCTTTGCCCGAGCCGCTTGGCCCATCAATGGTGATGACCGGTGCAATGTTCTTCACGACTGAGCCTCTTGTGCCACACGAATACCGACCTGCCCGCACAGCGCGAGGAAGTTCGGGAACGACGTCGCGACGTTAGCGCAATCATGGATGCGGATCGGCGCACTAGCGCGCAACGATGCCACGCTGAAGGCCATCGCGATGCGATGATCGCCATGACCATGCACTTCGCCGCCGCCGATCTGGCCGCCGTCGATAATGATGCCGTCCGGGGTCGGCTGGCATTTGACGCCCAGCGCCAGCAGACCGTCCGCCATCACCTGGATACGATCCGACTCCTTGACCCGCAGCTCTTCGGCGCCGGTCAGCACGGTACGCCCTTCGGCACAGGCAGCAGCGACGAACAGCACCGGGAATTCGTCGATGGCCAGTGGAACCAGCGCTTCCGGAATCTCGATACCTTTGAGTTTAGCTGCTCGCACGCGCAGGTCAGCCACTGGCTCGCCGCCGACTTCACGCTGGTTTTCCAGAGTGATGTCCGCGCCCATCAGTCGCAGGATGTCGATCACGCCAGTACGGGTCGGGTTGATGCCTACGTGCTCAAGCACCAGCTCCGAACCTTCAGCGATCGATGCCGCGACCAGGAAGAACGCCGACGACGAGATGTCGCCCGGTACTTCAATGTGGGTTGCGGTCAGTTTGCCGCCGGATTCAACCGAAGCCGTAGCGCCTTCAACGCTCACCGGGTAGCCAAAACCGCGCAGCATACGCTCGGTGTGGTCGCGAGTCGGCGCAGGCTCGGTCACGGTGGTCTTGCCTTCAGCGTACAGACCAGCCAGCAGCAGGCAGGACTTCACCTGAGCGCTGGCCATCGGCATGGTGTAAGTCAGGCCTTTGAGTTTGTGCCCGCCACGAATGATCATCGGCGGACGACCTTCGGCAGCGGTTTCGATCACGGCACCCATTTCACGCAACGGATTGGCCACGCGATTCATCGGACGCTTGGACAGCGACGCATCGCCGGTCAAGGTGCTATCGAAGTTCTGCGCAGCCAGCAGGCCGGACAGCAGACGCATCGAAGTACCGGAGTTGCCCAGATAGATCGGGCCAGGCGCAGGTTTCAGGCCGTGCAGGCCGACACCATGAATGGTCACGCGGCCGTGGTGCGGGCCTTCGATGACCACGCCCATGTCGCGGAACGCCTGCAAGGTCGCCAGAGCGTCTTCGCCCTCAAGGAAGCCTTCGACTTCGGTGACGCCTTCGGCCAGCGAACCGAGCATGATTGAACGGTGGGAAATGGATTTGTCGCCCGGTACGCGAATCCGACCGGACAGGCGGCCACCAGGTTGAGCCAGGAAGATCAGATCGTTGGAATTCATAGCGTCCACATAGGCCCTGCGGGCCAGGATTTTACTGAAATGCTCGCGGGCAACCCGGGCGCGAGTGAAAACGCCCAACAATTGGTGCCCATCCCCTGCATCGACCGCGTCGCGCAAGGCGTCGAGGTCGCTGCGAAATGTATCGAGTGTGCGCAGGACAGCCTCGCGGTTGGCGAGGAAGATGTCGTGCCACATCACCGGGTCGCTTCCGGCGATTCTTGTGAAATCGCGGAAACCGCCCGCAGCGTAACGGAAGATCTCAAGATTTTCATTGCGCTTGGCTAACGAGTCGACCAGACCAAAGGCCAGCAGATGCGGCAGATGACTGGTTGCAGCCAGCACTTCGTCGTGACGCTCGACCTGCATGTGCTCGACGTCAGCGCCCAATTCGCGCCACAGACGATCGACCACCGCCAACGCGGCCGGATCGGTTTGCTCAAGCGGTGTGAGAATCACTTTGTGACGACGGAACAGTTCAGCATTGGAGGCTTCTACCCCGCTCTGCTCGGAACCGGCAATCGGATGGCCCGGCACGAAACGCGGCGGCATAGCGCCGAACGCTGCGGTTGCCGCGCGCACCACATTGCCTTTGGCGCTGCCGACGTCGGTCAGAATCGCCTGCCCGAGATCCATGCTCGCCAACCGCGCGAGCACTTTCTCCATGGCCAGGATCGGCACCGCCAGTTGAATCACGTCAGCGCCCTGACAGGCAGCCGCTAGGTCATCCTCACAACGGTCGACCACACCCAACTCCACCGCCAGCTTGCGCGATTGCGGATCGAGATCGACCCCGACCACTTCGCGGCACACACCGCTTTCACGCAAGCCTTTGGCAAACGAACCACCGATCAACCCCAGACCGACTACCACAAGGCGCCCGATCATAGGTGCAGCAGATTGCAGTGCAGTGACATCAACCACGAGCCAGAACCTTGCGCAGCGCTTCAAGGAAACGGCTGTTTTCCGCCGGCAGACCGACGGTCACCCGCAGGTGGTTCGGCATGCCGTAATTGGCCACCGGGCGCACGATCACGCCTTCGCGCAGCAAGCCCTGGAATACCGGAGCCGCAACTTGAGCGAGATCGACGCAGATGAAGTTGCCTTTGGACTCGATCCAGCTCAGACCCAGCTCACGGAAACCGGTTTGCAACTGCTGCATGCCCGACTCGTTGAGCTGACGGCTTTGCGCCAGATACTCTTCATCTTTCAACGCTGCACAAGCTGCCGCCAGGGCGAGGCTGTTGACGTTGAACGGCTGACGAACGCGGTTCAGCACGTCTGCCACCACCGGGGTAGACAGGCCGTAGCCAACGCGCAATGCCGCCAGGCCATAGGCCTTGGAGAAGGTGCGCGAGACCAGCAGGTTCGGGTAAGCCGCGAGGAAATCCAGACCATCCGGCAGATCGCTGCCTTCGGCGTACTCGATGTACGCCTCGTCCAGCACCACCAGCACGTGCTCGGGAACATCCTGCAGGAACTCGTCCAGCGCTTCGGCGCCGAACCAGGTGCCGGTCGGGTTGTTCGGGTTGGCGATAAACACCACGCGGGTGCTGGCATCGATGGCCGCGAGCATGGCTGGCAGGTCATGCCCCCAATCCTTGGCCGGCACCACTTTGGCTTGCGCGCCAACTGCCTGAGTGGCAATCGGATACACCGCAAACGCATGCTCACTGAACACTGCATTCAGACCCGGCGCCAGATAGGCGCGCGCGACCAGCTCAAGAATATCGTTGGAACCGTTGCCCAGCGTCACCTGGTTCAGGTCAACGCGGCATTGCTCGGCCAGCAGGGATTTCAGCGCAAAACCATTGCCATCCGGATAACGGGTCAGCTCGGCCAGCTCCTCACGGATCGCCGCCAAGGCTTTCGGACTGGCGCCCAACGGGTTTTCGTTACTGGCCAGTTTGACGATTTTTGCCGGATCCAGATCCAGCTCACGCGCCAGTTCGTCCACAGGTTTGCCTGGAACGTACGGCGAAAGTTGTTGCACGCCCGGCTGTGCCAGAGCGAGGAAGTTGCCACTCATTTGCTACCGCCCCTTAGAGAACTGCTTTCGGGTAGGAACCCAGCACTTTGAGTGCTACTGCTTCCTGACTGATCTTTTCCAGTACACCTTTGATCAACGGGTCACGGTGGTGGCCGACGAAGTCGATGAAGAACACGTAGGTCCATTTGCCGCTGCGCGACGGACGGGTTTCGATGCGGGTCAGGTCGATTCCGTTGTCATGGAACGGCACCAGCAGCTCGTGGAGCGCGCCGGGTTTGTTGCTCATCGACACGATGATCGAGGTCTTGTCGTCGCCGGTCGGCGGCACTTCCTGGTTACCGATCATCAGGAAGCGCGTCGAGTTGTCCGGACGGTCTTCGATCTTCTCCGCCAGACGCGTCAGGCCATACAGCCCTGCCGCCATGTCACCAGCAATCGCCGCCGAATTCCACTCACCTTTGACCCTCTTGGCCGCCTCGGCATTGCTCGACACCGCCACGCGTTCGACATTCGGATAATGCGCGTCCAGCCACTTGCGGCACTGGGCCAGCGACTGCGCATGGGAATAGATGCGGCTGATGCTGTCGGTCTTGGTGTTTTCACCGACCAACAAGTGATGGTGAATGCGCAACTCGACTTCGCCACAGATGACCATGTCGTGTTCGAGAAAGCTGTCGAGCGTGTGGTTGACCGCGCCTTCGGTGGAATTTTCCACCGGTACCACGCCAAAATTCACCGCACCGGCCGCCACTTCACGGAACACTTCGTCGATCGCCGCCATCGGCTTGCTGATCACCGCGTGACCGAAGTGTTTCATGGCCGCCGCTTGGGTAAAGGTGCCTTCAGGGCCGAGGTATGCCACTTTCAGCGGCTGCTCCAGCGCCAGGCACGACGACATGATTTCGCGGAACAACCGCGCCATCTCTTCGTTGCCCAGCGGCCCCTGATTGCGTTCCATGACACGCTTGAGCACCTGAGCTTCGCGCTCAGGACGATAGAACACCGGCACTTCGCCTTCGGCCAGCGAGGCCATCTTTACTCGCGCGACTTCCTGGGCGCAACGCGCACGCTCACTGATCAGCTCCATGACTTTGGTGTCCAGAGCGTCAATGCGAACGCGCAGTGCCTTGAGTTCTTGCTCGGACATCAGCCGTGTTCCTTCTCGAATTCAGCCATGTACGCCACCAGCGCGTTGACCGCGGTGATGTCGACAGCGTTGTAGATGGAGGCGCGCATGCCGCCCACGGAGCGGTGGCCCTTGAGGTTGAGCAGACCGCGCTCGTCAGCACCGGCAAGGAATGGCTTGTCCAGACGATCGTCAGCCAGACGGAACGGCACGTTCATCCACGAGCGGTCCGACTTGTTGATCGGGTTGCTGTAGAGGCCGCTGGCGTCGATGAAGTCATACAGCGTGCGCTGCTTGACGTCGTTGAGCCTGGCGATCGCGTCGACGCCGCCCTGCTCTTTCAGCCACTGGAACACCAGACCGGACAGGTACCAGGCCAGGGTTGGCGGGGTGTTGTACATCGAGCCGTTATCTGCGGCGACTTTGTAGTCGAGCATGGTCGGGCACAGCGAACGCGCCTTGCCGAGCAGATCTTCACGGATGATGTTGACGACGATGCCGCTCGGTCCGATGTTTTTCTGCGCGCCGGCGTAGATCATGCCGAAACGCGAGATGTCGACCGGGCGCGACAGAATGTCCGAAGACATGTCAGCCACCAGCGGCACGTCACCGACTTCCGGGATCCACTGGAACTCCAGACCGCCGATGGTTTCGTTCGGTGCGTAGTGAACGTAAGCGGCGTCTTTCGACAGGTTCCACTCGTTCTGGCCCGGGATGGCGAAATAGTCGTAAGGCTTGGCAGTAGCGGCGACGTTGACGTGGCCGTAGCGCGAGGCTTCTTCGATGGCTTTCTGCGACCAGATACCGGTGTCGATGTAGTCGGCCGAGCCGCCTTCAGGCAACAGGTTCAGTGGAATCTGCGCGAATTGCTGGCTGGCGCCACCTTGCAGAAACAGCACTTTGTAGTTTGACGGGATATTCAGCAGGTCACGCAGATCCTGCTCGGCCTGGGTGGCGATGGACACGAACTCATCGCTGCGATGGCTCATTTCCATGACCGACAGGCCCTTGCCGTGCCAATCAAGGAGTTCACCCTGGGCGCGCTGCAGGACAGCTTCAGGAAGCGCCGCAGGACCGGCGCAGAAGTTATAGGCTCGCTTGCTCACATCCAATCTCGCTCTGATTTGGGGGTCACTTAAATCTTTTGGTCTGCGGATGATCGTTCCCACGCTCTGCGTGGGAATGCATCCAATGACGCTCTGCGTCATGGGACGCGAAGCGTCCCGAGCGGCATTCCCACGTAGAGCGTGGGAACGATCCCGTGCAGTGTTGCAAATTTTCAAACAGGACAAATAACAAGGGGGCGAATTTTCATCCGCCCCCTTGGTTGCCCGCTTATTCCTGCGGTTCTTCGTCTGCTGCGGCGTCGAGTTGCTGGTCTTCGCCAGCATCGTCGATCACGACATTGCCTTCGAATTCCTCGCCCTCTTCCCCTTCAAGCTCTTCACCTTCGATTTCCGAAGGTTCCTGAACCCGCTCCAGCCCGACCAGGGTTTCATCCTTGGCCAGCTTGATCAGCGTGACACCTTGGGTGTTACGACCCAGGCTCGACACTTCGTCGACTCGCGTACGCACCAGTGTGCCCTGATCGGAGATCAGCATGATCTCTTCACCGTCCTGCACCTGAACCGCGCCGACCAGACGGCCGTTACGCTCGTTGCTGACCATGGCGATAACGCCCTGACCGCCACGCTTGTACTCAGGGAATTCGGTGATCGCCGTACGCTTGCCGTAGCCGCGCGCGGAGGCGGTGAGAATCTCGCTGCCTACTTCCGGAATCAGCATGGAGATCAGCTTCTGCCCTTCTGGCAGACGCATGCCACGCACACCGCGGGCGGTACGGCCCATGGCACGAACTTCGGATTCCTTGAAGCGCGTCACTTTGCCGCCGTCGGAGAACAGCATGATTTCCTGCTCGCCGTCGGTGACAGCAGCGGAGATCAGGATGTCGCCTTCGTCCAGCTCCAGCGCGATCAGACCGACGCTGCGCTGACGGCTGAATGCCACCAGCGGGGTCTTCTTCACAGTACCGTTGGCGGTCGACATGAAGATGAACGGCGCCTTCTTGCGGTCAGCAGCCTTGATACGCGCACGACGCTCTTCGTCGGTCTCGTTGCTGCTTTCGATTTCTTCTACATCCACCTCAACGCCTTCGGCTTCTTCTTCCTCAGCCTGACGCTTCATGGCTTCGAGATCGACCGGCAACATCGTGGTGATGTATTCGCCTTCGCTCAACGGCAACAGGTTGACCAGCGGACGACCACGGGCAGCGCGGGACGCTTCCGGAATCTCGTAGGTCTTGAGCCAGTACACCTTGCCCTTGCTGGAGAACAGCAGCAGCGTGGTGTGGCTGTTGGCGACCAGCAGGTGAGCGATGTAGTCCTCATCCTTGACGCCGGTAGCCGACTTGCCTTTACCGCCACGACGCTGAGCTTGGTACGCAGCCAATGGCTGGGTCTTGGCGTAGCCACCGTGAGAGATGGTTACGACGCGCTCTTCTTCCGGGATCATGTCACCCAGGGTCAGGTCGAGACGGGCATCAAGAATTTCGGTGCGGCGCACATCGCCGTATTCGGCGCGGATCACTTCCAGCTCTTCGCGGATCACTTCCATCAGGCGCACAGCGCTGTTGAGGATGCGGATCAGCTCGCCAATCTGGTTGAGGATCTCTTGATACTCGGCCAGCAGTTTTTCGTGTTCCAGACCGGTCAAGCGATGCAGACGCAGTTCCAGAATGGCTTGCGCCTGTTCTGGTGACAGGAAGTACTTGCCTTCGCGCAGACCGTATTGCGGATCCAGTGTCTCTGGACGGCAGGAATCAGCACCGGCACGCTCGACCATCGCAACCACGGCGGAAGATTCCCACGCGGTGCTGATCAGCGCTTCCTTGGCTTCCGACGGCGTCGGCGACGCCTTGATCAGGGCGATGACCGGGTCGATGTTCGACAGGGCAACGGCTTGACCTTCAAGGATATGACCACGTTCGCGCGCCTTGCGCAGTTCGAACACGGTACGGCGGGTGACCACTTCGCGACGGTGACGGACGAAGGCTTCCAGCAGATCTTTGAGGTTCAGGATGCGTGGTCGGCCGTCGATCAGCGCAACGATGTTGATGCCGAATACCGATTGCAGCTGGGTCTGGGCGTAGAGGTTGTTGAGGATCACCTCAGGCACTTCGCCACGACGCAGTTCAATCACGACGCGCATACCGTCCTTGTCGGACTCGTCGCGCAGTTCGGTGATGCCTTCGAGCTTCTTCTCTTTGACCAGCTCGGCGATCTTCTCGATCAGACGCGCCTTGTTCAACTGGTAAGGGAGTTCGGTGATGACGATCTGCTGACGGCCACCGACCTTGTCGATGTCTTCGATGATCGAGCGGGCACGCATGTAAATGCGCCCGCGACCGGTGCGGTAGGCTTCGATGATGCCGGCGCGACCGTTGATGATCGCAGCGGTCGGGAAGTCCGGACCGGGGATGTATTGCATCAGTTCATCGACGGTCAGCTCAGGGTTGTCGATGAGCGCCAGGCAACCGTCGATGACTTCACCGAGGTTGTGCGGCGGGATGTTGGTCGCCATGCCCACGGCGATACCGCTGGAGCCGTTGACCAGCAGGTTGGGGATACGGGTCGGCATGACCGCCGGGATCATTTCGGTGCCGTCGTAGTTCGGCACCCAGTCCACGGTTTCTTTGTGCAGGTCAGCCAGCAGCTCGTGCGCCAGCTTGGTCATGCGTACTTCGGTGTATCGCATGGCCGCAGCGTTGTCGCCGTCGACCGAACCGAAGTTGCCCTGACCGTCTACCAGCAGGTAGCGCAGGGAGAAAGGCTGGGCCATACGAACGATGGTGTCGTACACGGCAGTGTCACCGTGCGGGTGATACTTACCGATCACGTCGCCGACAACACGGGCAGATTTCTTGTACGGCTTGTTGTAGTCGTTGCCCAGCTCGCTCATCGCGAACAGTACGCGACGGTGCACGGGCTTGAGGCCATCGCGCGCATCCGGCAGTGCACGGCCGACGATTACGCTCATCGCGTAGTCGAGGTAGGACTGCTTCAGCTCGTCTTCGATATTGACCGGGAGGATTTCTTTGGCCAGTTCGCCCATGAGAAGCCTGATTCCTTTTTCTGGTGAAACTTCGTCATATCCATATGGGACCAACGAAGCTCGTCGGGGCCGGCCGAGTGCCATACGCCGACTTACGACAAATCAACACTGGATCGCGGATTTGCGCAGTAAAGACAGCTTCGTGAAGCTGCCTCGGAAAACGCCGGATGTTATCACAAAGGCCGCCACGCACCTATCCCCCAGATGCGCATGGAGCATAGTTAGTTGACCGGTGACAGGCTTAACGGGGACGAGAGAGGCTCAGAGCTTCTTTGAGCACAGATTTGTGCTGTGAATTAGCGATGTTTATTGACTTTTAAGGGTATGCACACATGTAGGAGCTGCCGAAGGCTGCGATCTTTTGACTTTATCTTCTAAAAACAAAATCAAAAGATCGCAGCCTTCGGCAGCTCCTACATTGAGTACAGCGCCATCAATGCAGGCGTTTGCGGCACATCAGCTGGGCCATTTTCGCGGTATCCGGGCGCTCGACGATGCCTTTCTCGGTAACGATGGCGTCGATCAGATCGGCCGGCGTCACGTCAAACACCGGATTGAATGCTTCAACGTCGGCACCAACCCGCTTGCCGCCGACTTCCAGCAACTCGGCGCCATCACGTTCTTCGATCGGGATGTCGTCACCGCTGGCCAGGTTCATGTCGATGGTCGAACTCGGCGCCACGACCATGAAACGCACGCCATGGTGCATGGCGTTGACCGCCAGTTGATAAGTGCCGATCTTGTTGGCCACGTCACCGTTGGCGGTGATGCGGTCTGCACCGACGATCACCCAGGTCACACCTTTGGTTTTCATGATGTGTGCTGCGGCAGAGTCGGCATTCAGCGTTACCGGGATGCCTTCGTTGGCCAGCTCCCACGCAGTCAAGCGCGAGCCCTGCAGCCACGGACGGGTTTCGTCGGCGTAAACGCGCTCGACCATGCCTTCCAGAAAAGCCGCGCGAATCACCCCCAGCGCGGTGCCGAAACCGCCAGTGGCCAGCGCACCTGTATTGCAGTGGGTCAGGATTGCCTGGGCATTGCCCTGATGCTTGCGAATCAGGTCGACACCGAGCTGCGCCATGGTCAGGTTGGCTTCGCGGTCGCTTTCATGAATGGCGATGGCTTCAGCTTCCAGCGCCGCCAGCGGATCGGCATTGTCTTTCAGACGATCGAGGCGATCGTGCATACGGCCAAGCGCCCAGAACAGGTTGACCGCGGTCGGACGCGAATCGGCCAACAGCGCGAAATCTTCCTCCAGCGCCGCGTACCAGTCGCCACCTTCAGCGATCCGCGCCCGCGCCGCGAGGACGATGCCGTACGCCGCACTGATGCCGATAGCCGGTGCGCCGCGCACTACCATCGAGCGAATTGCCTCGGCCACGCCGGCGGCGCTGGTGTAGGCAATCCAGGTTTCCTCGAACGGCAAAATACGCTGATCCAGCAGGTGCAGCGCGCCATCTCGCCAATCGATGGCCTTCACTTTCTCCGCAGCCAACAGTCGATCGCGCATCCCACACCCCGCACTCATGAACAAAAGCCGCCGATTATAGCGATCCCCCCGCGAAGACGCTCGGGTATACTTCGCCATCCTTTACAAAAGCACTGGAACCGACCCTCGATGCCGAAACCTGCCATTGCGCTCGACTTATTATTGCTGCCGACCTGGCTGGTACCCGTCGAACCCGCAGGCGTTGTGCTCAAGGAGCATGGCCTGGGCATCCGCGACGGTCGCATCGTGTTTATCGGCCCCCGCGCCGAAGCATTGAAGTGTAACGCCACGGAAATCCGTGAACTGCCGGATGTGCTGCTCGCCCCCGGCCTGATCAATGCCCACGGCCACGCAGCGATGACGCTGTTCCGTGGCCTGGCCGATGATCTGCCGCTGATGACCTGGCTGGAAAACCACATCTGGCCGGCCGAAGCCAAATGGGTCGATGAAGATTTTGTCCGCGACGGCACCGATCTGGCGATCGCCGAGCAGATCAAGGGTGGCATCACCTGCTTCTCGGATATGTATTTCTTCCCGAAAGTCGCCAGCGAACGCGTGCACAACAGCGGCATTCGCGCGCAGATCGCGATTCCGATTCTGGATTTCCCGATCCCGGGCGCCAGCAGCGCCGATGAGGCCATTCGTCAGGGCGTCGAGCTGTTTGGTGACCTCAAGCATCACGAGCGGATCAAGATCACGTTCGGTCCTCATGCACCGTACACCGTCGGCGATGAGAACCTCGAAAAAATCCGTGTGATTGCCGAGGAGCTCGATGCATCGATTCATATGCATGTGCACGAAACCGCGTTCGAAGTTCAGCAGTCATTGGAGAAGCTCGGCGAACGTCCGCTGGCGCGCCTCGGCCGCCTCGGCTTGCTCGGCCCGCGCTTTCAGGCTGTGCACATGACCCAGATCAGCGATGACGACCTGGCGTTGCTGGTAGAAAGCAACACCAGCGTGATCCATTGCCCGGAATCCAACCTCAAACTGGCCAGCGGCTTCTGCCCGGTCGAGCGTTTATGGCAGGCCGGGGTAAACGTTGCGGTCGGCACCGACGGCGCAGCGAGCAACAATGATCTGGATTTGCTCGGCGAAACCCGCACTGCCGCGCTGTTGGCGAAAGCCGTCGCCGGTTCGGCCACCGCGCTGGACGCCCACCGTGCGCTGCGCATGGCCACCTTGAATGGCGCGCGCGCATTGGGGATCGAGGCACAAGTCGGTTCGCTGGAGATTGGCAAAGCCGCCGACATCGTCGCTTTCGACCTGTCCGGCCTGGCCCAACAACCGGTGTATGACCCGGTGTCGCAGCTTATATACGCCACCGGCCGCGATTGCGTGAAACACCTGTGGGTCGCCGGCAAACAACTGCTCGACGACCGCCGCCTGACCCGACTGGACGAAGCACAATTGGGCGCCACCGCCCGGGCCTGGGGCCAACGCATCAGCGGCCACAAAGAATCGTAAAAACCCCGGAATACACTTCGGGGCTACAGCCTTTTTCAAGTTTTAGAGGATTCAACATGAGTAACGTCGACCACGCCGAAATCGCCAAATTCGAAGCCCTGGCCCATCGCTGGTGGGACCGTGAAAGCGAATTCAAACCGCTGCACGACATCAACCCACTGCGGGTCAACTGGATCGACGAACGGGTCAATCTGGCTGGCAAAAAAGTCCTCGACGTCGGTTGCGGCGGCGGCATCCTCAGCGAAGCCATGGCGCAACGCGGCGCGACCGTGATGGGCATCGACATGGGTGAAGCGCCACTGGCAGTGGCGCAACTGCATCAGCTGGAATCCGGCGTCAGCGTCGAATACCGTCAGATCACTGCCGAAGATCTCGCCGAAGAAATGCCCGAGCAGTTTGACGTCGTCACTTGCCTCGAAATGCTTGAGCACGTGCCGGACCCATCCTCGGTGATCCGGGCCTGCTTCCGCATGGTCAAACCGGGCGGCCAGGTGTTCTTCTCGACCATCAACCGCAACCCGAAGGCCTACCTGTTTGCCATCGTCGGCGCCGAATACATCATGAAGCTGCTACCGCGCGGCACCCACGACTTCAAGAAATTCATCCGCCCGTCCGAGCTCGGCGCCTGGAGCCGCATGGCCGGTCTGACCGTCAAGGACATCATCGGCCTGACCTACAACCCGCTGACCAAACACTACAAACTGGCCAGCGACGTTGACGTCAACTACATGATCCAGACCCTGCGCGAGGAATAAGCCGATGGCCATCAGAGCAGTTCTTTTCGACATGGACGGCACGCTGCTCGACACCGCGCCGGACTTCATCGCCATCTGCCAGGCGATGCGTGCGGATCGTGGTTTGCCGCCGATGAACGACAAGCACATTCGCGACGAGATTTCCGGCGGCGCGAAAGCGATGGTCGCGGTGACGTTTTCGATGGACCCGGAATCGCCGGGCTTCGAGGAGCTGCGTCTGGAGTTTCTCGAGCGCTATCTGGTCGGTTGCGCGGTGCACAGCAAGCTGTTCGACGGCATGGGCGAACTGCTCGCCGATATCGAGAAGGCCAACCTGGTCTGGGGCGTGGTCACCAACAAGCCGTTGCGCTTTGCCGAGCCGATCATGCAGCAGCTGGGGCTGGCCGAGCGTTCGGCGCTACTGATCTGCCCGGATCACGTGAAGAACAGCAAGCCGGATCCGGAACCGTTGATCCTTGCCTGCAAGATGCTTGATCTGGATCCATCGACGGTTCTGTTTGTAGGCGATGATCTGCGTGATATCGAATCGGGACGCGATGCCGGTACGAAAACGGCGGCGGTGACGTTTGGCTACATTCATCCGGATGACAACCCTCGGCATTGGGGGGCGGACGTGGTGGTGGATCATCCGTCGGAGTTGCGCAAGGTGCTCGATAGCGCGCTCTGCAGCTGCTGAAACCTGACGCAGAGCGTCATTGGCTGCATCCCCACGGAGCGTGGGAACGATCTGACTCTTAATGAGGTTTTTATGTTTGATTATTCCGCTCGTCCCGAATTGCTCAAGGATCGGGTCATTCTGGTCACCGGTGCCGGTCGCGGCATTGGTGCGGCTGCTGCAAAAACCTACGCAGCGCATGGCGCCACCGTTCTGCTGCTGGGCAAGACCGAGGCCAATCTGACTCAGGTCTACGACGAGATCGAAGCCGCCGGCCACCCGCAACCGGCCGTCATTCCGTTCAATCTGGAAACCGCCCTGCCGCATCAATACGATGAGCTGGCGGCGATGATCGAGACCGAGTTCGGCCATCTCGACGGCTTGCTGCACAATGCCTCGATCATTGGCCCGCGCACGCCGATAGAACAGTTGTCCGGGGAAAACTTCATGCGCGTCATGCAGATCAACGTCAATGCGATGTTCATGCTGACCAGCACCCTGCTGCCGCTGCTGAAACTGTCGCAGGACGCCTCCGTGGTGTTCACCTCCAGCAGCGTCGGCCGCAAAGGCCGCGCTTACTGGGGCGCTTATGGCGTGTCGAAGTTTGCCACCGAAGGTTTGATGCAAACCCTCGCCGATGAGGTCGACACCGTCGCGCCGGTGCGCTCCAACAGCATCAACCCCGGCGCAACCCGCACCAGCATGCGCGCGCAGGCCTATCCGGGGGAAAACCCGCTGAACAACCCGACGCCGGAGGAAATCATGCCGGTGTACCTGTACTTGATGGGTCCGGACAGTACTGGCATCAATGGCCAGGCGTTCAACGCGCAATAACTGCCATACGTCGCTTTTGTTGCCGCGGCAGATTCCTGTCGCGGCATGCATTTGCCGCTGTCGACCGTCATAATTCAGTCAATATTCCAGCGCCTCTATCCCCATTCGATCGCCAACCCATTGATTTCTAAAGGTTTAAATAAATACGAACCGAATGGCACGACTTTCGCTCTAAATATCCTCAAAGCATGCCGTGTGAAGGCAGTGGGGCAAGGCCTGATTCGATAGCTTACTAATCGTCTTCAGGCAGACTAAACTTACGCCAAACGTCCTACGGGACTGATGGATCAGTATGACGCGCAGCCCATAGCCGCTCTCACCCAGCCTGTAAGACAGACTTACTGCTTAGGGGCTCACGCCATATGAAATCACCCTCCCAGACCAATGCAATTGACTTTGACAGTGCCAAATTGCAACGCCTGGGCTTTGGTCAGCTGCCTCCCCTTCTGGAGCGACCGGCCAGTCTTGCGCAATTGCGCCAGCAAATGAGCCTGCAACTGCAAACCAGTCTTGAGCCGCAACGAATCCTCGGTCTGTTTTTCCGCGAAGTTCAGCGCCTTGTGCCGCTGGATGCCTTGAGCTATGTGCACCAGGGCAGCGACCTGCGCCTGGAGTTCGGCACTCGCGGTCACCATTCGGTCAGCTACAGCCTCAGCCATGAAGGCCAGCACATGGGCGAACTGGTGTTTCGCCGCAATCAGCGTTTCAGCGACAAAGAGCAGGGCAACCTTGAGTCATTGTTGTCGTCCCTGCTGTTTCCGATGCGCAACGCCCTGCTCTACCGTGAAGCCACCCAGAGCGCCTTGCGTGATCCATTGACCGGGGCCGGCAATCGCATCGCCATGGAGCAGACACTGCAACGCGAGATCGAAATGTCGCGTCGGCATCTGCAACCGTTGTCGGTGTTGATGCTCGATATCGATCACTTCAAACGGGTCAACGACAGCCACGGCCACAGCGCCGGCGACGACGTACTGAAAGCGGTGGCGGCATCGATCAAGGGCCAGTTGCGTAACGTCGACATGGTCTTTCGTTATGGTGGCGAAGAGTTTCTGATCCTGCTGTCGAACACCAGCCGGGAAGCGGCGGCGATGGTCGGCGAACGGCTGCGCCATGCTGCGCAGGCCGCAGAGTATTTTGCCGATGGCCAGTTGATCGAGCTGACGGTGAGTTTGGGTTGCTCGACGCTGTTGCCTGGCGAGTCGGCGGAAAGCCTGTTGCGTCGTGCGGACAGTGCGCTGTATGTGGCCAAGCGCGAAGGTCGTAACCGCTTGGCAATGGCGGGCTGATTTGTAACACCACCCCAAACCACTGTAGGAGTGAGCCTGCTCGCGATGACGATCTGCTATTCAACAATGATGTTGACTGACAGACCGCCATCGCGAGCAGGCTCACTCCTACATTTTTTACGCGGTGTGAGCCGGAATCAACTCTCGACTACCGCCCGGCGTTCACGACTGACCAGCAATCGTTCGGACGTTTCCAGTTGCATGCAACGTTCGAGGAACAGATACATGTAGTCATAGCTCTTGCACACCGCCTGGCGCAGCTCGGTTTGCAGCGCCTTGCTCGGGTTCATCCCCGCCAACGTGCAGATGATTTCCAGCGCTTCCCAGGGATGGGCATCGTCGTACTGCGCATGCATCTTCAACCACTTCATGGCGCGCTTGCGCTCCTCTTCGGGAAACGCTGCGGCATAAACACCTGTGGAACAGACCAGCGCCGACCACTCCCCGGTCGCGCCTTCGATGGCATAGTTGGTGGCAGCAATGGCGACGATCAATGAATCGGCAGAACTGGTGTGCCAGCACCAGTGGCTCAGCGCGTGCAGTTCCGGTGGAACTTGCTGTGCCTGCAAGTCTTCAAGGCTCACGCCGTGCGCCCGACTCCAGTTAAGCCAATAATCGGCGTGGTTGAGTTCGACGCGGATATTGCGCATCAACCAGCGACGCGCCATGTCCTCACCGGGGTGACGGGCAAACTTGGTTTTGGTCAGGTTCTGCGCCATGTACAAGGCAAACTGTTCGACGACCGGCCAGCCGCCGATCAAGTACTGACGCATGGTTTTGGCACTGAGTTTGTTATCACGCATGCGCATGTACAACTCATGTTCGACAACCCGGCGTTTGCTCTCGCTGCAATCCTGGATCAACTGTTGTGCCCAGGCAGGATAACTTGCAGCTTCCATGAGTGGTCCGGTTCGGTTGAATGTGTCGATCACTGTTCGGCTCCTTTTGATTTGTGATTGTAAGGATCGGCAAGAGACTTCAACGGAACGTGCCAGGCGCCTTGAACAACAGCGGCTGCGGTCTGGCGGGCCGAATCTGCAAACTGTCGCAGGTAAACAATTGCGGGCGTTCGATAACGTAACCCTGAGCGTAATCCACCCCGATTTCAAGCAATGCCTGCTCGATCTGGGCGGTTTCAACAAACTCGGCAATTGTTTTCTTACCCATGACATGCCCGATGTGATTGATCACTTCGACCATTGCGCGGTTAATCGGGTCGTCCAGCATATCCTTTACGAAACTCCCGTCGATCTTCAGGAAGTCTACAGGCAAATGTTTCAGATAAGCGAATGAAGACATCCCGGCACAAAAATCATCAAGTGAGAAGTAACACCCTAAACCTTTGAGTTCATTAATAAATCTAATTGCACTCCCGAGATTTGAAATTGCACTGGTTTCAGTAATTTCAAAACAAATCATTTCAGGCGGAATCGCATAACTAACAAACTGTTCACGCAGAAAGTGCAAGAACGCGTCATCTCCGATAGTAATGCCTGAAAGATTAATCGCACACATTGCCAAAGGCCCTTCACGCTCTTCGGCAATACACTCGGCTATTAGCTTGAATACATTCTGCACCACCCAACGATCAAGCTGATTCATCAGGCCATAACGCTCGGCGGCCGGAATAAAGCTGTCCGGGAGAATCATGCGCCCGGCTTCGTCATGCAATCGCAGCAGAATCTCGATGTGCCCGCCGCGGCCCTCCGCCGATCCCAGCGGGGCGATTTCCTGGGCGTACAGACAGAAGCGGTTTTCTTCCAGCGCCATGTGCAGACGCTGCACCCAAGCCATTTCACCGAAACGCACGGACAGTTCCGAGTCGTCGGCGTGATAGACCTGCACGCGGTTGCGGCCCTTTTCCTTGGCCATGTAGCAAGCCATGTCAGCGGCACGCAATGAAGTTTCAAGGGTCGTCGGGGTCTGGGCGATATGCACCAGGCCGATGCTGACGGTGGTCAGGAACGGCCGGCCCTTCCAGACGAAATGCAGGTTCTGTACGGTCTGGCGCAGGACTTCGGCGATTTTTTCCGCCGCCTCCGGCGCGCAATTCTCCAGGAGGATGCCGAACTCGTCGCCGCCCAGCCGCGCCAGCGTGTCGCTCTCGCGCAACCCCGACTGCAGCAGTGCGCAGATGTGCCGCAACAGCTCATCGCCCGCCGCATGGCCGCAGGTGTCGTTGACCAGTTTGAACTGATCGAGATCGAGGAACATCAGCGCATGCCGTCCGGGCTGACGCGTGAGGTTGTGCAATGCCTGCTCGAGGCGATATTCGAATTCGCGACGGTTGGCCAGCCCGGTCAGTGCGTCGTGCGTGGCCTGCCAGGAGAGATTGGCGATGTACTGCCGCTCCTGGGTCATGTCGTGCAGCACCAGCACCGTGCCGCTGACCTTGCCGGCGTTGCGGATCGGCGCGCCGACCAGCGTCACCGAGACTGTGCTGCCGTCGAGGCGCTGGATCAGCTTGGAATGCTCACTGCCACCACTGAGTTTGCCGCTGAGAATGTGTTCGATCAGCGTCAGGCCCTCAGCCTGGGCGTTATCGTCGAGCAGATTGAACAGCGCCGCCAGCGGCAATCCGGCAGCCTGCTCGGCTTTCCAGTGGGTCATCGCTTCGGCGGCGGGGTTCATGTAATCGATCGCGCCGCTGACGTCGGTGGTGATGACGCCGTCGCCAATCGAATGCAGCGTGACGTGTGCGCGATCTTTCTCCAGTTGCAGTGCCTGGGCAAAGGCATGGCGCTGCTTGAGCAATTTATGCGTACGCAGCAACGCCAGCACAATCAGGCCCAGCGCCGTGGCCAGGTTGGTGAACAAGAGCAAGCGCAGGATCATCCGCGAGCCTTCACCCAACGCATCGCTAAAAGCTTTCGCTGCCGGCGTGACGCCGTCATTGATGGCGAAAATCCGCGCCTTCCAGCGCTGGATGTCGGCCGGTGTCGCGCTGTTCTCGCTGATGCTCTGGTGCATTTCGCGGGCGACATTGTCCAGCTCGACCAGATACGCATCGCCCAGCGTCCAGCGGTCGATGGCGGTTTCGAGATAACTGAAATGACGAAAATTGAGGTACAGCCAGATCAGGCTCGATACATCATCCGGGTGATTGCCGCCCTTGAGGATGCCATCGCGCGCGGCTTGCAAATCCGGTGGCTGGTGATCCAGCGCCAAGCGCAATTGATGCCCGCCCTGCGGCACGGCAATCGCATTCTGATACTTGAGGTAAATCGCTTCGTCGCGACTGTCTGCATACAGATTGAGGTAATAGATGGCGTCTTTCTGGCCTTTGGACCACAGACTTTCGCCAGCGACATAACCGCGAACGGCCGACAGGACGTAAAGACTCACGCCCCCCAATAACGCCTGAAATAGCACAACGGCAATAAATGGCCAGACGATGCCTAACAACCGTGGCGTTCCGAGAGTCCTTTTTTGCTTCATGAGGTCCTTTGCGCACGCACTGCCATCATCAAAGAGGAGACCGCTAACCTAGCCTAGGGGGCGATCCCCCTTCCGGCAAGCAGGACACTTCAACTCGCGATACATATGTACCGCACCGAGAGCACAGGATACTTCGACACTGACGGCTTCCGAACACTCCTGAGCCGCTCCCCCATGAACCTACCGGTAACCCCGCAGCAACGCCACACCGCTCAACAGGCCGAATACCAAGCGATCCTCACGGCAATCCGCGCCGTGCGCAGCGCAGCTACGTCGCTGGACAGCTTTTACCTGGCGCCGCAAACCCTATCGCGTCTCGGCACAGCACACGAGCATGCCCGGAGCCTTTTTCTCGCACTGTTCGAGGATGCCGGCGACTCACTGCTGACCCGGCACCTGCAAGCATCCAGGGGATCGCTGACCCACGTCAGCGCCGTGGCCGATCAATGTCGCTTTACCAACACCCGAGACCATGATGACGATCTCGACTACACCATCAAGGATGTGACCAAAGCGCCTGACAAAATTCTCCAGCTCCAGCGTGCGTTGCTCAGTATAGGCGGACACGTGCGTTCCGACAGGCTGCTGCCACTGGCTCAGCTTGTGAGCTTTTCCGGCTTTACCCTCCCCGCCATTCAGGATGCCTCTGGCCTGGCCCGGCTGATCGAGGAGGTAGAAGAGAAACGCGCTGAGCATCGATTGAATCTGCCACACAGCATGCCGTTGGGAACATTGATGAGCGACGACGACAACGCGTCAATTCAAGATCTGATCGGGACGTTTCTCATCGGTAAAACGCAATCGCTGATCGACTGCCTGGCCAGTGAGATCACGCCGCCTTGCACGCTCAAACAATGGCAGACCCTGCCTGCAACCTGCCTGGAACGCCTGCTCGACACACCATCGGCCCAACGTCTTGGCCAGCGTCTGCTGCAAACACTGGGTTGGTACGGCGCCCTCCCCGATGAGCAGACGATTCCCGACATCGCTGCGCACCTGTTACTTGAAGCGTTGCGATTGTGGTACGAGGTCCCTCGGCAGAGTCATTCGAATCAGGTTGCCGGGTACGCGCTGGAACCACGCCGCCACTACGGAAAAAGCTATGCAGACATTCGCGAGGACTTTTTCCAGCATCTGGAGGACTCGCGACGAACCTCGACACCGACGGAAAAGGCTTTGCTGGGATGGGTGTGTCTGGCGCAATTTCCCTTCGATTTTCAGGTTCGCGGTATCCCTGATGATCTTCCTTACGGGGCTTCGGCGGTCTGGGTCAACTTCGTGCACGGCGTGCAACTGGCGCATGCGCTCGATCCCGATTCGTTGCGACAACTGACCTTTCAACAGTTGATCGACCTGCCGCTGAAAAAAAGCGCAAACGCCAACGCGCAGTTGCAGGCCCTGATTGCCGTGACCCGCGCCGCGGCTGCACAGACCTGGGCCGCGGCGACCGGTGCGCTGCCGCCGTTCACCACTGAGAACGATCAGTCCGGCACGCACCTCGCCATACAAGCGCTGGAGGATCATAAAGCGCACCTGAACAAAGCGGTTCTGCGCCTGGACATCGAGCCGCCGCAACGTCTGCCGCTGGCACAACAGCAACTGAAAAGAGCGCTTGCCAACGACTTGTATGATCACACCAGGATTAACCTCAAACGCTATCACCATCAACCGCAAAACCGTGCCCGACGCAGTATCCTCGACACCCCGGACGTGGCGCTGCCAGTCTGGCCGCTGCTGGAAGTCTATGCATCCGGAGGTCTGGAACCCGACGTTCGCTGGTATGTCAGCGATAACGGCAAGACCGCCACTGAATGGATCAGCCTGTCAGCAGACCAAACCCTGAAAAGCGGTTTTCTCAGTACCGAAAGTCCAGGTCAGCTACTTTCCCGTTTCCCCCGCATGTGCACCTTGCCCGACATAAAATCGTTGCTCGACAAACAGTTCAACGAATACCTGCGCAAGCTCAGAGATGCTTATGAGTACCTGATAAAAACTCAACTGGTGACCTTGCCATGGGCGGACCGACAGGCACTGGAGCACGGCGAAGTGAGGGTCTACTGTCTCAGGGATCAGGCCCACAACATTGCCGGCCGCTGGGAGCCGCCCGAGAGCATCCGGCTGCACCGGGCGCGCATGGGCTTTGTACTGCGTGCGACCTATCAGGGTCTGGAGCACTTTTATGAATGCCTGCCCCGCGCCGGCGTGATACGCAAACGCCCGGATGTCTTGCTCTCGCATCTCGACGGACTGCTTTCACGAACACCACCGCCAAAAAACGGAGAAATCCAGAGCGAAGACATCGCCAGGGTCCACCTGCACCGCCCGCCATTCGATTTGAACGCACACAAGAAAGGTTCGATCCCCAAGCGCGGTGCTTTCTGTCTCGCCGTTCTCGACCCGCTGGGCGCCGCTCTTGCCCCTTCGGCTATTCCCGAGACACACCACAACACCTGGGCAAACCTGACGTTTACCTCGGCGAGAACCGTGCAGATCAGCGCGCTCGTCGCTACCGATCATTTGTATGTCGATGAGAAGGCGTTGTACAGCGAAGCGTGGGGAGAAACCCGCTTCGAACGCGAAGGCCTCAACAAGCACTGGATACATGCACTGAAGGGATTTATCCCGTTCTGGGGCAGCCTCGAAGATATGCAGTCGGACGATCCCGGCAAACGTGCGCTGGGCATCTTCGGATTACTTCTCGATGCGGTGTCGTTCGCGATTCCACTGGGCAAGTTCGTGGCCGGCAGCATCCGCCTCGCTGCCGTCGCCGGCAAAATCGCCATACGCGCCGCGCTGCCAGGCATGGCGCAATTGTCTAAAACGCTTTTGCTGTCCAGCCTGAAAAACCTCAATCCTCTGGATGCGGTACCGGCCTTGCTCAGACTCGCAGGCCGAGGATTGACAACTGCCGTGCGGGCCGTGATTTATCTGGAAAAAAAGTCTCTGTCGCGGCTCAAACGCCTGGCCGGCGTACGCGCTGAATATGATCTGTTGCACAACCTTCCCCAGGCGCTCGACGTCGCACACTGGAAACCCTTGAGCCACTTCGACCAATTGGCTGCCGTCAAAGGTATCGATGACGTTCCGGTGCGCAACGTTGCTGTCGGCGACTCCCGCTATCACGTGCTGGACCCGCTGTCGGAACGTCCGTTCGGCCCACGGTTGACGCCCCAGGATCATGATTTTTCCTTGGGGCGCTCCAGCTATGACGGCACACAAAAAACGGCCAATCAGATCACCATCGAGTTTCCCGAAAAAACCCGTGTACAGCATTTGCCTGAAGCTGACGGGCATCACACGGTGCTGATCGACGACGCGCCGTATCGGCTCGACGGCGAAGAATTGCGGCGGGTCGATCTGATCGATGACAGCCGAAACTGGACCTTGTTACCGTGCCGCCCCCGCCGCGCACCTGGGCATCAGAACGACTGCCGCGTCAGCTACACCACCGGCGAACCGGCACCGACACCAGCCCTTGGCACGGTGGACAAAGACAAAGGCTACGCCCCATGGTTCGGCGACAGGATCTCGGAACCGGCCGCGCTGGCCAGGCGAAACGGTACATTTCTGGCGGTCGACGCCAAGCTGTACCGGATCATCGATAACCAGCCGACTCTGTTCAGAGGTGATCTGGCCGACCTGGGGTTCAGGGGTGGCCGGCTGATACCGCGGCAACAGATCCATGCCACGCTGCAGTTTCGCAAAGGGATTTTCGCGCGCATCAAGACCGGCGGGACTTATGACGGAATCAATGACACGCATCAGGTCGGAGCGATTCTGGTCCCCGCCATCGACGATTCGGCCTCTTACGTTTTCCTGCGGATCAACAGCCATGAATACTATCTGGCGAGCATCCGCAAAGGAGAAATCCCGGGCAGCCGTTTGACGTTCAATCGCCTGTCGCCTGCCGAACTGGCCAACGACACACTGGGCGCCGAACTACTGACGGTTTACACCGGATCGCTGCACGCCAACAACATCGTGCGCATCCATGGTCTCGAAGCGGTACAGCGCGCCATGCACACCATGGAAGAAATCGCCATTCCCATTGGCACCAGCGCTCTACCGGCGAACAATATGAAATGGCTGAACGTCGACACCAGTCCGGGCGAGGCGTTGATGTTCGATCACTCCACCCGAATGATCGTCACCCGATTGCCCGAGGGTGCCGCGACGTGGGCACGCAGCAAAGAGGCGCCGGAAGCGTTTCGATTAAAAACCGCAGAAATATTCGACACGCTGTTTCTGTCACCGACCATCAACCCGGCCAATAGCAGCGCGGCATTGCGCATCGACGGCGCGATGCAGAAGTTGCAAAACCTGCTGCCCATGCGCGAACGCCCGGTCAACCCACGCAACATTGCATTCGCCGAAGTCACCACCGCCGGCGGCCAGCGGGAAATTTACGTCAGTGTCTCCGGCGCGCAGGGCAGCACCCAACGCCTGCCGCTGTTTCGGCACATGGGCGGCGAACATGTGCGGATCGGGCAGACCACCTACATCAATATCGACTACAACTCCGCCTTCCCGCGCACATCTCTGGAAGTGACCGAGCAGGGCCAACTGCTGGCGGTGCCGCTGACCATCAAGGAGCTGAAAACCTACCAACCAACACAGACCAGCCGCCCCACTTCACTGGACAGTGAAAGCAAGTTGATCAGCGTGATTCGCGAAAAATACCCGGACCCGAAGGAAATCCGCGCAGTCGATATCGCGACGACCATGCGCCCGTGCGAATCGTGTTCAGTGGTGATGAAGCAGTTTGGTCATGACGGCGGGGATGCCGCGCTGCAGGTACTCTGGGGTTGATCAGATGCGCTGCAGATGCCCGTAAAGTTTGGCGTACAGGCCACCATCGGCAATCAGTTGCTGATGGTCGCCATCCTCGGCGACCTGGCCGCCATCGAACACCAGCACCCTGTCGGCCTGCTTCACCGCTGACAATCGGTGAGCAATGATCAACGTGGTGCGGCCGTTGAGAAAGCGTGCCATGGCCTGATGCAGGTTGTACTCGGTGGCCGCGTCGAGAGCTGAGGTGGCTTCGTCGAGGATCACTACTTTCGGCTCGGCGAGGATCATCCGCGCAATCGCCAGGCGTTGCCGTTGACCACCGGAAAGGCGTACACCGGAGCGACCGACAATGCTGTCGAGCCCCTGCGGCAAGCCACGGATAGTCGCCTCCATCTGGGCGATTTCCAACGCCTGCCAGCAGGCTTCGTCGCTGCGGGTGCGGCCCATGGTCAGGTTGGCACGCACGGTGTCGTTGAACAGCGCCGGATGCTGCAGCACCACGGCGACGTTTTCCCTGACCAGTTCCAGGCCGATTTCCTGCTGGGTCGAACCACCGAAGCGGATAGTCCCGGACACTGGCGTATACAGCCCCAACAGCAACTGCACCAGCGTACTTTTGCCGCCGCCACTGGCACCGACAATCGCGACTTTCTCGCCGGGCGCGATGGACAGGTTCATCTGGTCCAGCACCAGTTCATCGCCGTAGCCAAAACTCAGGCCTTGCACCTCGATGCCGACGGTCTCACGGCCCTTGAATGGATCGACGCCGCCGGGATATTGCGGCTCGTCGGCGCGCGCCAGCAGTTCGTTGATCCGCGTCAGCGCACCGCCGGCCGCGTAGTAGGCATATTGCAGATTGAGCAGTTGTTCGACCGGACCGATCATGAACCACAGGTAGCTGAACACCGCGAGCATCTGCCCGATCGACAGATCGGAAAACAACACCGTGAGCATCGCTGCCGCGCGAAAGATGTCGATGCCGAACTGGAACAGCAAGCCACTGGCGCGATTGGAGGCGTCGGTTTTCCACTGCGAATTGACCGCGTAGTTGCGCACTTCCTGCGCACGCAGCCCGAGGCGTCCAAGAAAGTAACCCTGCCGGTTGCCGGCGCGCACTTCCTGGATCGCATCGAGGGTTTCGCTCAACGCCTGAGTGAAGCGCGAAGTGCTGTCGTTCTCGAGTTTCTTCAGGTGTTTGACGCGCTTGCCCAGTTGCACCGTGGCGTAGATCACCAACGGGTTGAACAGCAGAATCAGCAGCGCCAGTTTCCAGTGCATCCACATCAGGATGCTCGCGGTACCCACCAGCGTCAGCATCGCCACCAGAAAACGGCTGAGGGTTTCGCCGACAAACTTGTCGAGGGTGTCCAGATCGGTGACCAGGTGTGTGGTCACTGTACCGCTGCCAAGGCTTTCGTATTCGCCGAGGGAAATCCGTTTCAACCGGTCGATCAGGCGCACGCGGATGCGATAGACAATGTCCTTGGCCAAGCGTGCAAACAGCCGCGCCTGCAACACGCCAAAACACAGGGCGCTGCAACGCAGAGTCAGCGTGACCACCAGCATCAGGCCGATATAGCCCGCCGCTTGCTGCCACATGCCCGGCAGCACGTGGTTCATGACTTTCAGTGCCGCGTCGCCATGACCGAGCAGGACTTCGTCGACCAGCAACGGCAACAGCAACGGAATCGGCACGCTGCACAGCGTCGCCAGTACGGCGACGCCGTTGGCGATCCACAGGGATTTTTTGTGATGCAGTGCCTGACGCCGGACTTCTGCCCAGCTCAGCCGGTCGACACGCTTTACGGCTGGCGTGTCATCGGCCAGGTCAGACAC
The DNA here is from genome assembly GCF_900182985.1 of Pseudomonas helmanticensis. Taxonomy (NCBI): domain Bacteria; kingdom Pseudomonadati; phylum Pseudomonadota; class Gammaproteobacteria; order Pseudomonadales; family Pseudomonadaceae; genus Pseudomonas; species Pseudomonas helmanticensis. The sequence goes on from NZ_FXUY01000002.1 coordinate 540,730, forward strand.
AGGCCGCGCGTTCCAGCCAGCGACCGAGCAATGGCGACAGTTCGCTGAGTGGTTGATAGCCGTTGGTCAGCAGCGCCAATTGGCCGTTGCGCTCGGCGAGCAGGGTCGGGAATCCGGCGATGCCCAGATCCTGCACCCAGCTGAAATCGGCCTGAGTCGCCTTGTGTTGATCGGCATGATCGAACAATGCGGCAAATTCGATACGCGGGACGCCGGCCTGCTCTGCCAGTTCCACCAGCACACTGGCCTGGGTCACGTCGCGACCTTCAGCGTAAAACGCTTGCTGGATCAGGCCAACCAGTGTCCACGCGCAATCCGGCGCGAGGCTGCGCGCGGTGACGATCGCGCGGCAGGCAGGCTCGGTGTCGTAGACAAAACCGTCGGGCAACGCGCCCTCAAGCTTGAACGGCTGACCGGTGGCTTCGGTGACCGCTTGCCAGTGTTCAAGAATGTAGCGCCGCGTGGTCGGCTCCAGCGCAGCACCGCTGCCGGTGCGCAACCCGCCGACCACCAGATGCAACTCGACCCCGGCTGCCTGCGCCTGCTCGACCAATGCCTTGGCCACCGGAGCGAACCCCCAGCACCATGAACACATCGGGTCCATCACATAGAGCAGGCGTGCAGACATGGTTAAGCCTCGGTGGATGCTTGCTTATAGTTGTAGCCGATCGGGTGCGGCATGTTGCGCGCCTTGGCCAGTTCGATCTGCTTCTGCCGATCGATGGCGCTGCGGCGGGTCTTCTCGCTCAGCTTGTCCCAGCAATGCGGGCAACTGATGCCGGCCACATAGTGCTCGGATGCACGATCTTCAACACTGACCGGTGTGCGACAGGCATGACATTGATCGTAGTCGCCTTCGCTGAGGTCGTGACGCACGGTCACGCGGTTGTCGAACACAAAGCAGTCGCCCTGCCACTTGGTCTCTTCCTGCGGCACCTCTTCGAGGTACTTCAGAATGCCGCCCTTGAGGTGGTAGACCTCTTCATAACCTTCGCCGAGCATGTAGCTCGAGGCCTTTTCGCAGCGGATCCCACCGGTGCAGAACATCGCGACCTTCTTGTGCACGGCCGGGTTGAAGTGTTCTTTGATGTAGTCGGGGAATTCGCGAAAACTGGTGGTTTTCGGATCAATGGCGCCTTCGAAGGTGCCGATCGACACTTCGTAATCGTTGCGCGTATCGATCAACAGCACTTCGGGGTCGCTGATCAACGCGTTCCAGTCTTGCGGATCAACGTAAGTACCGACCTTCTTGTTCGGGTCGACGCCGTCGACACCGAGGGTGACGATCTCTTTCTTCAGCTTGACCTTGGTGCGATAGAACGGCTGCTCGTCGCAGTACGACTCTTTGTGATCGATATCGATCATGCGTGGATCGTTCTTGAGCCAGGCGAGCAGGCCGTCGATGCCTTCGCGGGTGCCGGACACCGTGCCGTTGATGCCTTCTTCGGCGATCAGCAGGGTGCCTTTGATCTGGTTGTCGACCATCGCTTGCAGCAGTGGCTCGCGCAGGTTGACGTAATCTTCGAGGGTGACGAACTTATACAGTGCCGCCACGACAATCGGTTGTGTCATGGGTATTTCTCCAGGTGGCTACCCTCGCAAAGGGTGAACCGGATTCAAAAAAAAACGCGCCGCTTGAGCGGCGCGTTGCGGATTCTAGCAAAAACATCACCAACAGCGGCAGTCTCCTGTAAGAGCTGCCGCAGGCTGCGATCTTTTGATCTTAGTTTTTGCTACCGCCTGCACAGGTCGGCGACGCCGGAGCGGCGCCGATCTCTGCCCATTCCTGCGGCGTGTAGGTGTGCAGCGCCAACGCATGGAACTCGCCCATCAGCTCGCCGAGCGTGCCGTAGACTTTCTGGTGGCGCTTGACCCGATTGAGGCCGTCGAACTGCGCGCTGACCACCACAGCCTTGAAGTGGGTCTGTAACCCGCGACTGTGCATGTGGCTTTCATCCAGCACTTGCAGATGCTCAGGCTGCAGCAGGCCCAGCGTCGATTCGATGCGTTGTTGCATGGTCATCACGAACTCCGCTTACTTCTTCTTGGCCGGTGCAGCGCCTTTCGGTGCCAGCTCGTTGGTCATGTCGTCGAGCAGCTTGTTGACGACAGGCACGGCGCTTTCCAGTTTGGCCTGGGTCATCTGGGCCGATTGCTGAGTCAGCTGCGGCATTTTTTCGAGGACTTTCTTGCCCAGTGGCGACTGGTAGAACGCGACCAGGTCTTTCAGCTCGGATTCGCTGAAGTTGCTGGTGTAGAGCTTGACCATGTCCGGCTTCAGCTTGTTCCAGCCAATGGCCTGGTCCAGCGCGGCGTTGGCCTTGGCCTGGTAGGTTTCCAGTACGGCTTTCTTGGCTTCCGGGGCTTTGGTCTGCTCAAAACGCTGAGCGAACATTTGCTGCACTTGCATGTACACCGGAGTGCCCAGCTTGTCAGCGTGCGCCAGGGTCAGAAAAGCTTCAGCACTGGCGTTGTGGCTGGCGGTATCGGCAAGCACCTGGCCGCTGGCGCAAACCAGTGCAACCGCGGTGCAGATGGCACGAAGACGAGTCATCGAGTTTCCTTTTCAGCTAGGCGAGGTAAAACCCCAAGGGCGACCATTCTGCGCCTAAAAAACGCCACGGCTCAACCCCCCGAGCCTTGCGGCGCTTGATTGGCCGGGTTTTACCGGTCAACAATCGGTTCGATGGAACCACCTGGGCCGATGCCGGCCTAAACTGCGCAAACAGACCAACAGGAGTGTGCACGATGAGCCGTATCGAAACCGACAGCCTGGGCCAGATCGAAGTCCCGGACGACGCCTACTGGGGTGCTCAGACGCAACGCTCGCTGATCAACTTCGCCATCGGTCAGGAACGCATGCCGCTGCCGGTGCTGCATGCCCTGGCACTGATCAAGAAAGCCGCCGCCCGAGTCAATGACCGCAATGGCGACTTGCCTGCCGACATCGCACGCCTGATCGAGCAGGCCGCCGACGAAGTGCTAGACGGCCAGCACGACGACCAGTTCCCGTTGGTGGTCTGGCAGACCGGCAGCGGCACCCAGAGCAACATGAACGTCAACGAAGTGATCGCTGGTCGCGCCAACGAACTGGCCGGCAATCCGCGCGGCGGCAAAACGCCGGTGCACCCCAACGATCACGTCAATCGCTCGCAAAGCTCCAACGATTGCTTCCCGACCGCGATGAGCATCGCTACCGCGCAAGCCGTGCAGGAACAACTGCTGCCAGCGATTGCCGAGTTGTCCGGCGGCCTCGCGGAACTGGCCGCACGGCACATGAAACTGGTAAAAACCGGGCGCACGCACATGATGGACGCGACGCCGATCACCTTTGGCCAGGAGTTGTCGGGTTTCATAGCGCAACTGGATTACGCCGAACGGGCGATCCGCGCGGCGCTGCCTGCAGTGTGTGAACTGGCGCAGGGCGGCACCGCCGTCGGTACCGGGCTGAATTCGCCGCACGGTTTCGGCGAAGCAATTGCCGCCGAGCTGGCCGCGTTGTCTGGCCTGCCGTTCGTCACCGCACCGAACAAATTCGCCGCCCTCGCCGGCCACGAACCGCTGACCAGCCTCTCCGGCGCGCTGAAAACCCTCGCCGTGGCGCTGATGAAAATCGCCAACGACCTGCGTCTGCTCGGCTCCGGCCCACGCGCAGGTTTTGCCGAAGTGCGCCTGCCGGCCAACGAGCCGGGCAGCTCGATCATGCCGGGCAAGGTCAACCCGACCCAGTGCGAAGCGTTGTCGATGCTGGCCTGTCAGGTACTGGGCAACGACGTGACGATCGGCATTGCTGCCAGTCAGGGTCACTTGCAACTGAACGTGTTCAAACCGGTGATCATCCACAACCTGCTGCAATCGATCCGCCTGCTCGGCGACGGCTGCAGCAACTTCCAGCAGCATTGCATTGCCGGGCTTGAGCCGGATGCAGAAGTCATGGCGCGACACCTGGAGCGTGGGTTGATGCTGGTGACGGCGCTGAACCCGCACATTGGTTATGACAAGTCGGCAGAGATCGCGAAGAAGGCTTACAGCGAGGGGCTGACCTTGCGCGAAGCGGCGTTGGCGTTGGGCTATCTGACCGATGAAGAGTTTGATGCGTGGGTGCGGCCGGAGAATATGATTGAGGCTGGGGCCAAGGGCTGAGGTTTGTAGCGTATCTTGGTCAGTTATCGCGAGCAGGCTCACTCCTACAAGGGGAATGCGTTCCAAATGTAGGAGTGAGCCTGCTCGCGATGGCCCTGACGCGGTTAGCCTGCTGCCATCTTCATTCGCCGCGCCTTGAGTCCGGCAATCAACGAAGGCCCCAACGCCACCAGCGCCGACCCCAACACCACCAGCAACGCCCCGCCATACCCAAGCCCATTGATCTGCTCGGCATGCACATATTCCGGCCAGATTCCCGCCGCAATCGCCACCGCGCCAAACGTCACCAACGGCGTGATCGCCAATGTCGCACTGACCCGCGAAGCTTCCCAATGCGCCAGCGCTTCGGCAAATGCGCCGTAGGCAATCAGCGTGTTCATGCAGCACGCCAGCAGCAACCAACCCTGCAGCGGATTGAGATCGAGGGCTTCCAGCGGATGCACCCACGGTGTCAGCAACAGCGCACAGAACAGGTAGATCACCATCATCACCTGCAGCGAATTCCACACCGTGAGCAATTGCTTCTGGCCCAGCGCATAGAAGGTCCACACCGTCGACGCCAACAACACCAGCAAAACACCAGCGGTGTAATCCGACAATGAGGTCAGCAACTCCGCCAGCCGCTGATTGAAGAACAGCACAAAACCGATCAGCAGCACCGCCAGACCAATTCCCTGACCGATGCTGAAACGCTCCTTGAACACGAACAGGCTGGCGATCAGCAACATGATCGGCCCCATCTGCACCACCAGTTGCGCGGTGCCGGGGCTGAGCAGATTAAGGCCCATCAGATAGAGCACGTAGTTGCCTACCAGCCCGAGCACCGCCATCAGCACCAGCCAGCCCCCCTTTGGCCCGAGCACTTGACGACTCGGCAGGCGTTTGACCGCAGCCAGATAAATGAACAGGCAGCTGCCGGAGACCATCAAGCGAAACCAGGTCACCGTGACCGGATCCATCACCAGCAACACCTGTTTGAGTTTGATCGGCAGGATGCCCCACAGAAAAGCGGTCAGCAGCGCCAGGAACAAGCCGTAGACCCAGCGCCCGGATGAAATGTGCATGCGAACCCCACTGCTGACGAGTGCGCTCATTCTAGGCCCGCCATCGTGTGCGACACAGGGACAGTTGAGGCCAGGACGCGAATGAAACTGTGCAGGTCGCAGCAGTAAATTGACGCGCTGCCGTTGATCGGCTCACCGCGCGCGGCAAGTGCTTCAGGCATAAGCTGATTGGATCCGTTTCAACACCCGGCCAAGGAGACCGATCATGTTAGCAATGCGCGCCCACGACAGCGCCCCCACCACGCACTTTCGCAGCGACCGCCTGTGCCGGGTCAATGGCGAACTGTTTTTCAGCACTCGGGAAAATACCCTTGAAGGGCCGTTTGACAGTCCCGAGCAGGCTGAGCAGGAGATCCGGGCTTACATTGCGCGGATGCAGATACAGGATTCCAACCGGAAACCCAGCTGATGCCATCGCGAGCAGGCTCACTCCTACAGGGGAACGCATTCCAACTGTAGGAGTGAGCCTGCTCGCGATGGCAATCGACCCGTCTACGAAACTCTTCCTGCCTCAACGCACTGCCTCAAACAACCCGGTCGCCCCCATCCCGCCGCCCACACACATGGTGACGATGCCGTAACGCAAATTGCGCCGCTGCAACTCGCGCACCAGATGCCCGACCTGCCGCGACCCGGTCATGCCAAACGGGTGACCAATCGAAATCGAGCCGCCGTTGACGTTGTATTTGTCGTTATCAATCTCCAGCCGATCACGGCTGTACAGGCACTGCGAAGCAAACGCCTCGTTCAATTCCCACAGATCGATATCCGCCACCCGCAAGCCCTTGGCCTTGAGCAGTTTCGGCACCGAGAACACCGGGCCGATGCCCATCTCGTCCGGTTCACACCCGGCGACGGTGAAACCACGGAAAAACGCTTTTGGCTTGAGGCCCAGTTGCAGGGCTTTCTCCAGGCTCATCACCAGCGTCATCGACGCCCCGTCAGACAGTTGCGAGGAGTTACCCGCCGTCACCGAACCGTCTTCGGCAAATACCGGTTTCAGCCCGGCGAGACTTTCGTAGGTGGTGTCCGGGCGGTTGCAGTCGTCGCGATCGACCACGCCATCGAGAATCTGCACTTCACCGCTGTTCTTGTCCTCGACCCGGTATTTCACCGCCATCGGCACGATTTCATCGTTGAACAGGCCGGCGGCCTGCGCCTGCGCGGTACGGATCTGGCTTTGCAGGGAGTAACGATCCTGCGCTTCACGGCTGACGCCATAGCGCCGCGCGACCACTTCGGCCGTCTGGCCCATGGTGTAATAGATGCCCGGCGACTGCTCTTTAAGCAGCGGGTTGATCAGGTGATCGGTGTTGACGCTTTTCATCGTCAGGCTGATCGACTCGACGCCGCCGGCAACGATGATCTCGCTGCAACCCGAGGCAATCTGGTTGGCGGCAATCGCAATCGCCTGCAAACCCGAGGAGCAGAAACGGTTGAGGGTCATGCCGGCGGTGCCGGTGCCCAAGCGCGACAGCACCGCGACATTGCGGCCGATGTTGTAGCCCTGCGCACCTTCGTTGGAGCCGGCGCCAACGATGCAGTCCTCGACGCTGGTCGGGTCGATGTCGTTGCGCTCAAGCAGCGCGTTGACGCAATGAGCCGCCATGTCATCGGGGCGGGTCTGGTTGAACTTGCCGCGAAAGGACTTGGCCAGGCCGGTCCGCACGCTGTCGACGATCACCACTTCACGCATGGCATACCTCATTGTTGTGGTCGGTTGAGAGTGAACCCGAGCATAAGTCCACCCGATTACCGACCGCGACAATCATTCACCCCGCGTATGCGTGTCCATCGGCTCAGTCCTTGTGTTTCTTCGCGTGCTTGTCGGATTTTTCGAAGGCGTCTTCGAGCGCGCGATTGATCGTGCGCAACACCTTCACCCGCGCCCAGCGCTTGTCATTGGCCTCGACCAGCGTCCACGGCGAGATTTCACTGCTGGTGCGATCGACCATGTCGCCGACGGCGGCGCGATAGGCGTCCCACTTGTCGCGATTGCGCCAGTCGTCCTCGGTGATCTTGAAGCGCTTGAAGGGGATTTCCTCGCGCGCCTGGAAGCGCTCCATTTGCGTGTCCTTGTCGATGGCCAGCCAGAACTTGACGACGATCACGCCGGCATCGGCCAGCTGCTCTTCAAAGTCATTGATCTCGCTGTAGGCGCGCAGCCAGTCGGCCGGCGTACAAAAACCCTCGATCCGCTCGACCAGCACCCGGCCGTACCACGAGCGGTCGAACACGGTGAATTTGCCGCGCGCCGGAATATGCCGCCAGAAACGCCACAAGTATGGTTGCGCCCGCTCCTCTTCGGTCGGCGCGGCGATCGGCACGATGTTGTACTGACGCGGGTCCAGCGCTGCCGCGACCCGACGAATCGCGCCGCCCTTGCCGGCCGCATCGTTGCCTTCGAACACCGCGACCAGCGCGTGGCGGCGCATGCGCTTGTCGCGCATCAGCCCGGACAGCCGCGCCTGCTCGGTGATCAGTTGTTCTTCGTAGTCTTTCTTGTCGAGGCGCTGGGTCAGGTCGAGACTGTCGAGCAGGTTCAACTGATCGACCGGCGTGCCCAACGGCGCGGCGCTGACGTCGTGAGGATGAATGTCCGGGCGCTTAAGCGCATTCTGCAAACCTTCGAGCAGAATCCTGCCGACCGCGAGGCTGCGATAGTGCGCGTCGACGCCTTCGATGATGTGCCACGGCGCGTAATCGCGGCTGGTGCGACGCAATACGCGCTCGCCATATTTGACGAACTTGTCGTAGGTTGCCGATTGCTGCCAGTCGAGCGGACTGATGCGCCAGCTGTGCAGCGGATCGTCGGCCAGTGCCTTGAGCCGCGCTTTCATCTGTTTCTTCGACAGGTGAAACCAGAACTTGAAGATCAGCGCGCCTTCATCGCAGAGCATCTTTTCCAGACGTTCGGCCCCGGCAATCGCCTGATCCAGACGCGGATCCTTGAACAGCCCATGCACCCGCCCCTGAAGCATCTGGCTGTACCAGTTGCCGAAGAAAATGCCCATCCGCCCCTTCGCCGGGAGCATCCGCCAATAGCGCCACGCCGGTGGTCGTGCAAGTTCTTCATCGGTCTGCTGATCGAAGGTGCGCACCTCGATCAGGCGCGGGTCCATCCACTCGTTAAGCAACTTGACCGTCTCGCCCTTGCCCGCACCTTCGATGCCATTGATCAGGATGATCACCGGGAAGCGCTTCTGTTGCTGCAATTCGAACTGCGCCTCCAACAGTGCTTCACGCAGCGCGGGGACGGCGGCCTCGTAGGTTTCTTTGTCGATGGCGTGACCGATTTCTGCGGATTCAAACATGGGACGGCTCCTTCCAGGGTTCAGCAAGACTAGCGGATTGGGCACAGCAGCGGCGCAGAAATTCCCACGAATACAGAGCCGCATAGAAACCTTGTGGTGAGGGGATTTATCCCCGTTGGGTTGCGAAGCAGCCCCAAAACCATTCAACCCGGTTACTCCAGTTAAACCGTGTGTGCAGGTTTGACGACTGCTGCGCCGCCGAGCGGGGATAAATCCCCTCGCCACAGGGGATCGCGTTGCTGCAAAAGTCGGTGATCTTGCTTGATACCATCGAACGGCCACTTGCCATGGATCAAGCAGCCCCCGCCCGATCGGCTAGAATGGCTGCCTTGTCGTTGCCGAGCCTGCCATGAAACCCGTATTGCCCCACGCCCAACTCGATTGGGATGACCAGGGACGCCCGCGTTCGCGAGTGTTCGATGACGTGTATTTTTCCGACAAGTCAGGTCTGGATGAAACCCGTTACGTGTTCCTCGAACAGAATCGCCTGGCCGAGCGTTTTGCTGCGTTGCCGGCGGGCGGCCGGCTGGTCATCGGCGAAACCGGCTTCGGCACCGGGCTGAATTTTCTCTGCGCCTGGCAGTTGTTCGAACAACATGCAGTGAGCGGTGCGCGGCTGCATTTCGTCAGCGTCGAAAAGTACCCGTTGAGCCCGGCCGATCTGCAGCGGGCATTGGCACTGTGGCCGGAACTCAAGCCGCTGGCCGATCAGTTGCTCAAGCATTATGTGGCGATCCATCAGGGTTTTCAGCGCATCACATTGGCCAACGGTCGCGTCACGCTGACCCTGCTGATCGGCGATGCGCTGGAACAACTGCCGCAGCTCGACGCCCAGATCGACGCATGGTTTCTCGACGGTTTCGCCCCGGCGAAAAACCCGGACATGTGGACCGCCGAACTGTTCGTCGAACTGGCACGACTGGCAGCACCGGGTTCGACCATCAGCACCTTCACCAGCACTGGCTGGGTGCGACGCTTGCTGAATGCCGCCGGGTTCAAAATGAAGCGCACGCCGGGCATCGGCCACAAGTGGGAAATCCTCCGTGGCGAGTTTCTTGGCTGGCCGCCGGAAGTCGCGCCGCCCGCTCCTGAAAAGCCGTGGTTCGCCCGCCCGGCCCCACTGACCGCTGAGCGTCGGGCGCTGGTGATCGGCGCCGGTCTGGCCGGTTGCGCCACGGCATCGAGCCTCGCCGCGCGCGGTTGGCAGGTGAGTTTGCTTGAACGTCACGCGGACGTGGCGCAAGAGGCCTCGGGCAATCCGCAAGGCGTGCTCTACCTGAAATTGTCTGCGCATGGCACGGCGTTGTCGCAGTTGATCGTCAGCGGTTTCGGCTACACCCGCCGTCTGCTGGAAAGCCTGCAACGCGGCACCGACTGGGACGATTGCGGCGTGCTGCAACTGGCATTCAATGCAAAGGAAGCCGAGCGTCACGCGCAATTGGCGGCCGCGTTCCCGGAAGATTTGCTGCAATGGCTTGAGCAACCCGAGGCGCAAAACCGCGCCGGAATCGGTCTGGCCCACGGCGGTTTGTATTATCCCGAAGGCGGCTGGGTGCACCCGCCCGCGTTGTGTCATGCACAAGCGGCGCAGGCGAATATCGAACTGCTCAGCCATCGCGAAGCGCTGGAACTGCGCAAAGTCGGTGAGCAATGGCAAGCGTTCGACGGCGAGCGCTTGCTCGCCAGCGCACCGGTGGTGGTACTGGCCGGCGCTGCCGAGATCAAGCGTTTTGCGCAAAGCGCCGAGCTGCCGCTCAAACGCATTCGCGGGCAGATCACTCGCCTCGCCGAAACCACGCAAAGTCAGGCCTTGACCACGGTGGTCTGCGCCGAAGGTTACGTCGCCCCTGCACGTTTGGGCGAGCATACTCTCGGTGCCAGTTTCGATTTCAACAGCGACGACCTGACCCCGACCACCGCTGAACACGTCGGCAATCTGACGATGCTCGAAGAGATCTCCAGCGACCTCGTCGCGCGTCTGCACATCAGCGAACAACCTGTCGAAGACCTTCAGGGTCGCGCAGCCTTCCGCTGCACCAGCCCGGATTACCTGCCGATCGTTGGCCCGCTCGCCGACCGCGAAGCGTTCCTCGAGGCGTACGCGGCGCTGAGCAAAGACGCCCGCCAGGTTCCGGACATTGCCTGCCCATGGCTTGATGGTCTGTACGTCAACAGCGGCCACGGTTCGCGTGGCCTGATCACCGCACCGCTGTCGGCGGAACTGCTCGCCGCCTGGCTTGAAAATGAACCCCTGCCGCTACCGCGAAGTGTCGCCGAAGCCTGCCATCCAAACCGCTTTGCCTTGCGCCGATTGATCCGCGGCAAGTGAGCCTGACCCGGGGCACCGCAACGCTGCCCCGTCGGTCTGACTCTGTCACTTATAACTTATCGTTCTAAAACTCCCACAACCGCACCGGGTCAGTTTCTGAGTACCGGCCATGTCGGCCGCTGAAGAAACACCCTCCCCAACGGAAAAACCGGTAAGGATTTTATGTGCGGATTAGCTGGCGAGTTACGTTTTGATCAACAACCTGCAGACCTTGCAGCCATCGAGCGAATCACCCATCACCTGGCGCCTCGCGGCCCCGACGCGTGGGGCTTTCATGCCCAAGGGCCGATTGCCCTGGGCCATCGTCGCCTGAAAATCATGGACCTGTCGGACGGTTCGGCGCAGCCGATGATCGACAGCCAACTGGGCCTGTCGCTGGCCTTCAACGGCGCGATCTACAACTTCCCGGAATTGCGCGCCGAACTCGAAGCGCTGGGCTACGCCTTCTATTCCGGTGGCGACACCGAAGTGTTGCTCAAGGGCTACCACGCCTGGGGCGAAGCGCTGCTGCCGAAACTCAACGGCATGTTTGCGTTTGCCATTTGGGAGCGCGATGCCAAGCGGCTGTTCATCGCCCGCGACCGTCTCGGCGTAAAGCCGCTCTACCTGTCGCGCACTGGTCAGCGTTTGCGCTTCGCTTCCGCCCTGCCGGCGCTGCTCAAGGGTGGCGACATCAACCCGATCCTCGATCCGGTGGCGCTCAATCACTACCTGAATTTCCATGCCGTGGTTCCGGCGCCGCGCACCCTGCTGGCGGGCATTGAAAAGCTGCCGCCAGCCACCTGGATGCGCGTTGAAGCCGACGGCACAACCGAGCAGAAAACCTGGTGGACGCTGCCCTACGGCCCGCACGATGACGAGAAAAATCTGACGCTGGAAGACTGGGTCGATCGCGTCCTCGACAGCACTCGCGAGGCGGTGGCGATTCGTCAACGCGCGGCAGTCGATGTTGGCGTGCTGCTGTCCGGCGGTGTCGATTCGAGCATGCTCGTCGGCCTGTTGCGTGAAGTCGGCGTCGAGAACCTCTCGACCTTCTCCATCGGTTTTCAGGATGCCGGCGGCGAGCGCGGCGACGAGTTCCAGTATTCCGATCTGATCGCCAAGCATTACGGCACGCAGCATCACCAACTGCGCATCGACGAGAAAGAAATCATCGAGCAACTGCCCGCCGCGTTCCGTGCGATGAGCGAGCCGATGGTCAGCCACGACTGCATCGCCTTCTATTTGCTGTCGCGTGAAGTGGCCAAGCATTGCAAGGTGGTGCAGAGCGGCCAAGGCGCCGATGAGCTGTTCGCCGGTTATCACTGGTATCCGCAAGTCGATGGCGCCGCCGATCCTTACGCGGCTTATCGCAACGCGTTTTTCGATCGCAGCTACGACGACTACGCCGCCACCGTACAACCGAAGTGGCTGACTGCGAATGACGCGGCCGGCGACTTCGTCAAAGAACATTTCGCCCAGCCCGGCGCCGATGCGGCGGTGGACAAAGCCCTGCGTCTGGACAGCACGGTGATGCTGGTCGACGACCCGGTCAAACGCGTCGACAACATGACCATGGCTTGGGGCCTGGAGGCGCGTACGCCGTTTCTCGACTATCGACTGGTTGAACTGTCGGCCCGTGTGCCGGGTAAATTCAAGCTGCCCGATGGCGGTAAACAAGTCTTGAAAGAAGCCGCGCGTCGAGTGATTCCGAGCGAAGTGATCGACCGCAAGAAAGGCTACTTCCCGGTGCCTGGCCTCAAGCATTTGCAAGGCGACACGCTGAACTGGGTGCGCGAACTGCTGCTCGATCCGAGTCAGGATCGCGGCCTGTTCAACCCGGCCATGCTCGACAAACTGCTGACTGATCCGCAAGGCCAACTGACGCCGTTGCGCGGTTCGAAACTGTGGCAACTGGCGGCCCTGAACCTGTGGCTCAGTGAACAAGGAATCTGATCGATGAAACCTCACGCCACGGCCATCAACCAACGCCTGATTCGCGGCCAGACGCCGTCCTACGAACGCTTGCAGGCACGTCTGGCCGAAGACGGCAGCGCCTTGGCCGCCGACCCGATTGCGGTGCATTGCGGCTGGGGCCGGTTGTTGATCGGCCATACCTTTCCCGATCCGGCCTCGCTGGCACAGGAACTGCTCAACGAGCAACCCGGCGAGCGCGATATCGCTTTGTACGTTGCCGCGCCGCAGCAGATACTCGGGCTGGAACCGACGCAGTTGTTCCTTGATCCCTCCGACACCTTGCGCCTGTGGTTCAGCGATTACCGCCAGGCCACGCGGGTGTTTCGTGGCTTCCGGATTCGTCGCGCGCAAAGCGAGGCGGACTGGCAGGCAATCAATCAGCTGTATTCGGCACGCGGCATGTTGCCGATCGATGCCACGCTGCTGACCCCGCATCATCAGGGCGGCCCGGTGTACTGGCTGGCCGAGGACGAAGACAGCGGCGCGGTGATCGGCAGCGTCATGGGCCTGAATCATCACAAGGCCTTCAACGATCCGGAAAACGGCAGCAGCCTGTGGTGCCTGGCGGTTGACCCGCAGTGTTCGCGGCCGGGTGTCGGTGAAGTGCTGGTGCGGCACTTGGTCGAACACTTCATGAGTCGCGGGTTGAGCTATCTGGACCTGTCGGTATTGCACGACAACCGGCAGGCGAAAAGTCTTTACGCCAAGCTCGGTTTCCGCAACCTGTCGACCTTTGCCATCAAGCGCAAGAACGGCATCAATCAGCCGCTGTTTCTTGGCCCCGGCCCGGAGGCGCAGTTCAATCCGTATGCGCGGATCATCGTTGAAGAAGCGCATCGACGCGGCATCGATGTGCAGGTCGATGACGCCGACGCCGGCCTGTTCACTCTCAGCCATGGTGGACGCCGCGTGCGCTGCCGGGAATCGCTGAGCGACCTGACCAGCGCGATCAGCATGAGTTTGTGTCAGGACAAAAGCCTGACGCACAAGGTGCTCAAAGGCGCTGGCCTGAATCTGCCGTCGCAGCAACTGGCCGGCAATGCCGACGACAACCTGGCGTTCCTCGACGAGCATCAACGACTGGTGGTCAAGCCGCTCGACGGTGAACAGGGCCAGGGCGTTGCCGTGGATTTGCAGAGCATCGAAGAGGTGCAACAGGCGATCGAAGCGGCCAAGCAATTCGACAGCCGCGTGCTGTTGGAAAGCTTCCACGAAGGCCTCGATCTACGGATTGTGGTGATCGGTTTCGAAGTGGTCGCGGCAGCGATTCGCAAGCCTGCGGAAGTGGTTGGCGATGGTCAGCATTCGATTGGCGCGTTGATCGAGGCGCAGAGCCGGCGTCGGCAAGCGGCCACCAGCGGCGAGAGCAAGATTCCGCTGGACCACGAAACCCAGCGCACTCTGCATGCGGCGGGTTACGACTACAGCAGCATTCTGCCGGCCGGCGAGCATCTGTTTGTGCGGCGCACGGCGAATCTGCATACCGGTGGGATGCTGGAGGATGTCACGGCGATTCTGCATCCGACGCTGGTCGATGCCGCTGTGCGCGCGGCGCGGGCGCTGGACATTCCGATGGTTGGCCTGGACTTGATGGTGCCGGCGGCGGATCAGCCGGAGTACGTGTTTATCGAGGCCAACGAACGCGCCGGATTGGCCAATCATGAGCCGCAGCCGACGGCGGAGCGCTTTGTCGATTTGTTGTTTCCGCACAGTCAGCCGGCCATTTAACCCTTTCCTGATCGTTCCCACGCTCTGCGTGGGAACGCCTCACTGGACGCTCTGCGTCCGCTTTTGGGACGCAGAGCGTCCCGGGCTACATTCCCACGCAGAGCGTGGGAACGATCAGTGCTCAACCCATCAGGAGTTTCCATGACCACGCAAATCCCCGAACCGGATCTCAACTACCTGCAAAAAGTCCTCCTGGAAATGCTCGCCATTCCCAGCCCCACCGGCTTCACCGACACCATCGTGCGCTACGTCGCCGAGCGTCTGGAAGAACTCGGCATTCCCTTTGAAATGACCCGGCGCGGCACCATTCGCGCCACACTCAAGGGCAAGAAAAACAGCCCCGACCGCGCGGTTTCGGCGCACCTCGACACCATCGGCGCCGCCGTCCGCGCTATCAAAGACAACGGCCGCCTGACCCTCGCGCCAGTCGGTTGCTGGTCGAGCCGCTTCGCCGAGGGCAGCCGTGTCAGCCTGTTCACCGACAACGGCGTAATTCGCGGCAGTGTGTTGCCGTTGATGGCGTCCGGGCATGCGTTCAACACAGCCGTCGACGAGATGCCGATCAGCTGGGATCACGTCGAACTGCGTCTGGACGCCTACTGCGCGACCAAAGCCGATTGCGATTCGCTGGGCATCAGCGTCGGCGACGTGGTGGCGTTCGATCCGCTGCCGGAGTTCACCGAAAGCGGCCATATCAGCGCCCGGCATCTGGATGACAAGGCTGGCGTTGCCGCGCTGCTCGCGTCACTCAAAGCCATCGTCGACAGTGGCCAGGAACTGATGATCGATTGCCATCCGCTGTTCACCATCACCGAGGAAACCGGCAGTGGCGCGGCAGCGGCTTTACCGTGGGATGTCAGCGAGTTTGTCGGCATCGACATTGCGCCGGTCGCGCCGGGGCAGCATTCCAGCGAACACGCGGTGAGCGTGGCGATGCAGGATTCCGGCGGGCCGTACGACTATCACCTGTCGCGGCATCTGCTGCGTCTGGCCGGTGAAAACGAACTGCCGGTGCGACGTGATCTGTTTCGCTACTACTTCAGCGATGCGCACTCGGCGGTGACCGCCGGGCACGATATTCGTACGGCGCTGCTGGCGTTTGGTTGTGATGCAACCCATGGCTATGAGCGCACGCACATCGACAGTCTGGCGGCGTTGAGCCGGTTGTTGGGCGCCTACATTTTGAGTCCGCCGGTGTTTGCCAGCGATGCAGCGCCGGCGAATGCTTCGCTGGATCGCTTCAGTCATCAGATTGAACACGACACGCAGATGGAGAGCGATACGCGGGTGCCGCCGGTGGATAGCTTGGTGGGGCAGCGTTCCGACAGTTAGATTGCCGTTGTGTGAGATACCGCTATCGCGAGCAGGCTCACTCCTACAGGGGAACGCATTCCAAATGTAGGAGTGAGCCTGCTCGCGATGAGGCCGGTACTGACTACACAAGACTGGCAGCCAACCGGCAATCGCCGTAGCATCCCGACATTGATTCAGCCGAGGTGCCCATGCTCATTCCCTACGACGCTCTTGAAGTCGACACCCTCACCCGCCTCATCGAAGATTTCGTCACCCGCGACGGCACCGACAATGGCGATGACACGCCGCTGGAAACCCGCGTGCTGCGCGTGCGCCAGGCATTGACCAAAGGCCAGGCGTTGATCGTCTTCGATCCGGAAAGCGAACAGTGCCAACTGATGCTCAAGCACGACGTGCCCAAGCATCTGTTCGACTGAAACCGTCAACGAACCTTTTCCACAGCCTGCTTGCGCTGGATCCGTTCATAGACCTCGGCACGGTGCACGTTGACCTTTGGCGGGGCCTCGACGCCGAAGCGCACGCTGGCGCCGTTCACTGACAGTACGCGCAAGGTGATGTCGTCACCAATTGAAATCAACTCACCGACAACACGGCTGAGTACAAGCATGAGGGTCGTCCTCCAGGGTTAGCGAACCCTGAAGATGCGCGGCTTGCGGCGGCTGTTCAATCCATGCAGGGCAAATCAGTAATGCCCTACATCGCCATGCGCAACGTCCTTCAGACCTTTCCTGCAAATCGTTAAACAACCTTCGCCTCAAGCGGCTGAAAAGCGCGGCCCGAACAGAATCACGCTGGCGCCGATCACGCACAACGCCACGCCGAGCCAGTCCGACCCCAACGGACGCACGCGCTCGACCACCGCCAGCCAGCCTATCGAAGCAACGATGTAAATGCCGCCGTAAGCGGCATAGGCGCGACCGGCATACGCCGCTTCGACACGCGTCAACAACAGCGCAAACAGGGTCAGGCTTAGCAGCGCCGGGATCACCCACAAGGCACTTTTGCCTTGGCGCAGCCACAGGTAAAAAGCGAAACAACCGGCGATCTCAAACAGCGCCGCGAGGAAAAACCACAGGTAATTGAGCATTGGTGCGTCTCGACAGGGTGACCAGTGCGGCCACCCTAACGACAGCGTCGGCAACGGGCAAGGTCAGCCGTTGTTCTGCTTGGCCTTGGCGCGCATTTTCTCGGCCATCGAGGTCATTTCGTTGTAAAGCAGTTGCGGGTTCTTCTGTTTGATTGCCCAGGCCATGCGCCCTTGTTCGTGGGGCAGGATCATGAACTCGCCGGCCGCCACTTGCTGATAGATGTAGTCAGCAATATCCGCTGCGGTGATTGGCGAGCTTTCCAGCAACTTGCCGACCTGCGCTTTCATCGCCGGGGTCGGGCCACGGAAAGAGTCGAGCAAGTTGGTCTGGAAGAACGACGGGCACACCACATGCACACCGACTTCCTGCTGCGCCAGTTCGATCAACAGGCTTTCCGACAAAGCCACGACACCGGCCTTGGCGACGTTGTAGTTGCTCATCGCCGGCCCTTGCATCAACGCCGCCATGGAGGCGATGTTGATGATCTTGCCTTTGCTCTGTTCGAGTAATGGCAGGAACGCCTTGCAGCCTTTGACCACGCCCATCAGATTGATCGCGATCTGCCAGTCCCAGTCTTCCAGCGACAGTTCACTGAAGAACCCGCCCGAGGCCACACCGGCGTTGTTGACGATGATGTCGATGCCGCCGAGTTTCTCTTCGCAGGCCTGGGCGAACGCGGTGAGCTGGCTGTAGTCACGCACATCGCAGCGCTGAGTGAAGCCGTCGCCGCCCGCCTCGCGAACCATTTTCAGGGTTTCCTGCAGGCCAGGTTCGCTGACGTCGGACAAAGCCAGTTGCCAGCCTTCACGCGCCCAGCGCAGCGCGATTTCGCGACCCAAACCCGAGCCCGCGCCAGTGATCATCATGCGATTTTGCATAGCAGGCAGCCTTGTTGTTCCGGGGAAGTTGGGCGAAGTGTAGCGAAGGTTCTGCGCGCGCCCACGCTCCATCAAGTTGCTGAATGGAGGATCAAAAGATCGCAGCCTTCGGCAGCTCCTACACCGATTCCTGTAGGAGCTGCCGAAGGCTGCGATCTTTTGATCTTTCGCGTTAAAGGAAATAAGCGAGCAATCCAAATACATTAAAAAAACATTGAATTTTCTTTCACTCGCGCCAGTCGGAATTTGTAAGCCGTCTGGAATTACTTAGTCTCCAGTCGCCCCTTGAACATCAAGACTTCTCGAACACTATCAACAAAGGAAATCGACATGGGCACAATTCTAATCATTATCCTGATCCTGTTGCTGATCGGTGGTCTGCCGGTCTTCCCACACTCCAGAAGTTGGGGTTATGGCCCATCGGGCATTATCGGCGTGGTCTTGGTCGTGCTGTTGGTGCTGTTGCTACTCGGCCGCATATAACGATTTAGTCGGCAAAAAAAAGAGGCCCTGTTGAGGGCCTCTTTTTTATTGCGCGGAGTTTATTGCAGGAGCAATCAGTCCGGCTTGCCGTTAACCACACCGGCGGTGTTGTCCATCAGACTCTTGGTCGCTGTTTGCAGGAACGCTTCCAGCTTGAGTTTCAATTCGGCGGTGCGCGGAGCATCCGGGATGATCTCGGCCGAAGGGTTGGCGCCCAGTTGGTACTGATAGATCTTCGGTGCCATTTCCTTCTCTTTCGGCAGCACCAGGATCTGGTCAGCGGTAACGATCGCGGTGGTCTGCTCGCTGCCCGACGGCTTGATTACGCCGAAACCGGTGTCGCCTTCCGGCAGGTTGAGCAGGTCACGGCCCCAGCACTGGTGGCGCACTTCGCCACCGAGGCGACCCATGATGGTCGGCACGATGTCGATCTGCGTACCCACGGTGTGGTCACGCGTACCGAACTTCTCCTGGATGCCCGGCGCGATCATCAGCATCGGCACGTTGAAGCGACCGAGGTCCATTTCGGTGATCTGACGCTCGTTACCGAAACCGTGGTCGCCGACGATGACGAACAGGGTTTCCTTGAAGTACGGCTCTTTGCGTGCCTTCTCGAAGAACTGACCCAGTGCCCAGTCGGAGTAACGCATGGCCGTCAGGTGTTCGTTGAGACTGCCACGGTCAGTCACGCGCTCGACCGGCAATGGCGTCGGCAAGGCGTACGGCGTGTGGTTGGACAGGGTTTGCAGCAAGGCATAGAACGGCTTGCCGTTTTCCCGTGCCTTCAGCTCGACCAGACCACGGTCGAACATGTCCTGGTCGGACACGCCCCAGGTCGGATCGGAGAACACCGGGTTGACGAAGTCGTTACGGCCGACGAAGTTGGTCATGCCCTGATTGCTGAAGAAGCCCGACTGGTTGTCCCAGGCGAAGTCGCCGTTGTACACGTAGACGTCGTCATACTTGCGCGCGCTGAGCAACTGCGGCAGGCCGGACAGCTTGTGGCTGCCTTCCGGGGTCTGCATCAGGTATTCGAAGCCCGGCAGGTTCGGGAAGCAGGCCATGGTCGCGAACATGCCCTGGTGGGTGTGCGTGCCGTTGGAGAAGAAGCGGTCGAACAGCAGGCCTTCCTTCGACAGTTTGTCCAGGTACGGCGTGATGTTGCCCGGCGCGCCCAATGCACCGACCGAGTGACCGGCCATGCTTTCCATCAGGATCACCACGACGTTCTTGATCGGCAGCGTCTTGTCGGCGGGCGGCGTGTAGTCACGGCGCACGGCGGCGATATCGGCATCGACCAGTTTGTCGTCCGGCATCACCAGCATCTCGCGTACCACTTTCTGCGCTTGTTCTTGCGGCAGTGTGGCTTTCCAGATGTTGTCGCGGTCCTCGCCCATGCGGTCCTTGGCGGCCGCGATCAGCGACAGCGTGCCATTGAGGCCGAGCTGGTTGGCGAAGTTCGATTCGGTGGTGTAAACGTCACCCCAACGCAGCGGCGGGCCTTGACGCAGGGTGCCACGCGCGGCAACCACGCAGATCAGCAGGCAAACCACGAACACCGCCAGACGGGTGTACCACGGCGCAACCTGACGGGTACCGACGCTGCCACCACTGAACGGCCCGCGCGGACGCGTGGCACGATCGGCGCCTTTGAACGCCAGGGTCAGGATCACCGTGCCGACGACCCACGCCAGCAGATAACGTACTACCGGAAAACCGTACCAGAGCATGCTCATCACGGTTTTCGGGTCTTCTTTCACGTACTGGAACACCAGGCCGTTGAGGCGCTGGTGAAACTCGCGGTAGAAGTCCATCTCCATCAGGCCGAGGAACAGCGCGATGCTCGAGGCGATGGTCAGCCACAGACGGAAGAAACCGCGCGCGGCCATGGCGCGGGCACTGAACAGCGCCAGCACCAGTGGAATGCACACATAAACCACCAGGCGCAGGTCGAAACGCAGGCCATTGGCGAAAGCTTCGAGGAAGGTCGAAGCCGGGGTGTCGAGGATCATCTCGCGGTTGTAGACCAGCAGCGCGAGGCGCAGCACGGAAAACATCACCATCATGACCAGAGCACACAACAGCGTGTAGGCCAGATGCGATTTGACGGTCGGTTGCAGCAGGCGACTGGAAGATCGCTGCTGATTCAGGGCGTCCGGGTTTGCCATGTCGTTTTAGGACCCATTGGAAGTTGAAGTTGCAAAAATACAGCGGCGCCATGCCCTCTATTGGTCATTCCAGACCCCGGGGCGTGCGCGGTGCGCAAATGTTGCACGATCGTTCGCACCATTGCCATTGATTACTGCCCCGCCACCAGACACTTTCATTTAGTGCAGCGGCAGACCAGGACAGCGTGCAATCAGCGCGGGCGAATTGTCTGGAACACTTTGTGAAAATTTCGTGCAACGCATATCTGGAAACACAATATAGATACAAAACAAAACGCCCCGAATCGATCGGGGCGTTTTGTTTGAGCGCGAGATTACTTCTCGGCGCGTTCTTTCAAAGCTTTGAGGGTGTTGAACGGGGCATCGACGACGAACTTGTTGGCAATCATCGAAGGCACGCTGCCGCCCGGCTCGGTGTGCACCTGATAGGTCACTTCGACCTGATCACCTTTGGGCACGAACTTCCAGAAGCCTTTGACCTGCGCTACACGAACGAAGCCTTTCTCTTCCGGAATGTACTTGGGCAGACCTTCGAGGTTACGGGTCAGGCTGCCGTCGGCACCTTCGACGGTGGTCACGAGCAGTACCGAATCACGCGGAGTGACTGGCCAAGGCGTGTTGAACTGGGTGTAAGTCCAGCTCTGGGCGCCTTCGTGCTTGAGCAGTTTCTGGGTCTTGCACTCGTGAATCCAGGCGCAGGCGCCGGAGACGTCTTCCTGCAATGCGCGCAGTTTGGCGACGGTGGTCTTCATCAGCGCGACGCCCTGATAGGACTTGTAGTCCGAACCCGGCACTTCGCTCAGGGAGACCTTGATGCCGTCTTCGTTCTTGGCAACCTTCCAGTCTTCAGCCTGAGCGACCGAGGTGGCCAGCACAGCGGTCAAACCACACAACACAGCGATACGATGCAGCGAACCCATAGTCTTATTCCTTATTGTTGAAGTTCCGTTCGTTAGACACATCACGCCGCCGTCATCTGCTCCCACCAGCCGAGCAATCTGATCGCTTCTTCCGAGCTGTCGCCACACACTTCGACATCGGCGGCAAACCCCGAACAGACTGCCGGGCGCTCGGGGCGGCCGAAAATGCTGCACAGGTTTTCGACCGAGAGTTGCACGCAACGTTCGCCGGCAGGTTTGCCATCAGGCATGCCTGGAATCGGCGAACTGATGGACGGGGCAATGCAGCAAGCGCCACAGCCTTCACGGCATTTCATGACGAACAATTCCTCGCGACGGGCGATGTGTTAAAGAGACGCGGAACAGAGTAACCGCTAAAACGGCTGTTTAAAATTCCCTGAACCGGGGTTTTTAGCGATATCCGAATGTGACTGACCAGTCTCCGACAAAGCGTCTGGTCTGCGGGTCGCAGCCGAGTCGAATTTACTGCTTGAATTCGAAATCGAGCGCCGCGCCCTCCACTTCCCGACGCTCTTCGTTGCGCAGTTGCAACTGCATTTCGTTGCTGAGCAAACGGCCATTGAGCTGAAACCCACTGTTTTTCTCGCCAAACATCTGCGGCAGGATCGGCTCGCGCTTGGGCAATTGAACAGTGCCCTTGGGTTTCAATTCCTGGACCATGTCCTTGGGCAGGCTCAAATCGAGCCTGGCCGGTGGCAGGCGGGTTTTCGCCACTTCGCTGGCAGGTTTCGATTTGCTGGCAACCGGGGGGCGTTTTTTCACGACCTTCTGCTGGGTTTTCTTCGCCACGGCAGCTTTCTTTACGACCGGCGCTTTCTTGGCTGTCGTCGTCGCTGCCGGCTTTTCGGCAACTGCGGCGGCCATGACCGCCGGCGCATGACCGAGCATCAACAAGCAGAGGCAAACCCAGGCGGCAGGAAAAATCGCTTTCATGGACCCAACGAGACTAACGGCAGAGGGCCATATGCTCGCTTGTTGGACGCCACAAGACAAGCATGACCCTCTGCTCGTTCAGAATCCGCCGGCCGTTTCCTGACACAGTTGCGTGGCCAGCAGACCGAGAGTCATCAACGCTCGCTCCGCCTCGCGGTTCCACGGAATGCCGCAGTTCAGGCGGATGCAGTGGTTGAACTGCTCGGTATTACTGAAGATCAACCCCGGCGCGATGCTGATGCCCTGCTGCAAGGCACGGACATGCAATTCCTGGGTATTGACCCTTCCTGGCAGACTCACCCAGAGGATGAAACCGCCCGTGGGCCGGGACATTTGCGTGCCTTCGGGGAAGTACTGCTGCACCGCCAATTGAAAGGCGCTGAGGTTTTTCCGGTATTCCTGGCGGATGTACCGTAAATGCCGGTCATAACCCCCGTTTTCCAGATAGGCGGCAATGGCCATCTGCGTCACGCTGCACGCTGAATGCGTACTGAAGGTCTGCAAGCGCTGGATTTCCTGCTGATACTTGCCGGCAATCATCCAGCCGATACGCACCCCGGGCGACAACGTCTTGGAAAAGCTCGAACAGTAGATCACCCGATCCAGTCGGTCATAGGCCTTGAGCGCTTTGGTGCGACCCTGCTCGAACATTAACTCGCCATAGATATCGTCTTCGACGATCTGGATATCGAAGTCCGAGGCCAGGCGCAGCAACTGCTTTTGCCGCTCTTCGGGCATGGTGCCGCCCAAGGGATTGCTCAGGCGCGTGGTCAACACCAACGCCTTGATCGACCATTGATTGGCCGCCAGTTGCAGGGCTTCGAGGCTCATGCCGGTGGCGGGGTCGCTGGGGATCTCGATGACTTTCAGGCCGAGCAGGTCAGCCAGTTGCAGCAATCCGTAATAGGTCGGCGATTCGGCGGCGATCAGATCGCCCGGCCGCGTGAGTACCCGCAACGACATCTGCAAGGCGTCGACACAACCGTGGGTGATCACCACCTCCGAGGGGTCGATAACCACGCCGGCGTCACGCATGCGAATCGCCACTTGCCGACGCAGCGGTTCAAAACCGGGGCTGAACATATAGCTGAAGGCGCGCGGGCTATGGAAACGGGTGACCTTGGCCAATTGCTGATGCAGCGCGCGCACCGGCAAGTAATCAACGCTCGGTACCGCCGCGCCCAGCGGGAAGACACCTTCGCGGCGCGATTCGACCAGAACCTGCTGAATGATGCTGCTACGAGTGACAAGACCTGGCCGTTCGACCCGCGCGATGTCCGGTGTCGGCGCCGTCAGCGCTGGCGTCTGGTGCACGTAATAACCGGACTGCGGCCGTGCCCGAATCAGCCCCTGATCTTCGAGATTGGCATACGCCTGCAACACCGTCGCATGGCTGACGTTGAGCTGCGAGCTCATCTTGCGCACCGAAGGCACGCGTTCCCCCGGTTGATAGACACCACGGCGGATGTCTTCGGCCAGTTGCTGAGCAATACGTTGGTAGAGCAAAAGATTGGTCATGACGCAGCACTCGATTTCACGGGCATTTTATTCTTGTGTGAAACAATACCGGAACAGTTTAGAAGTGTACTGGGACAGTTACCACTTTAGTCGACCATACAGTGCGGTGTCTGCCCCCGACTGTACTGATTTGCGAGCTATTCGACAGACGTAAAAAAGCCCGGCACTGCATGACAGGCCGGGCTTTGCAGAAGCCGTGTAGGAGCCGTGTAGGAGCTGACGAGTGCAACGAGGCTGCGATCTTTTGATCTTGTTTTTAAAACCAAGATCAAAAGATCGCAGGCTTCGCCAGCTCCTACAGGGTTTTGCGTTGCTTAACGGGCGGCGCCGAGCTGGCCTTTTTCGTCGGAGAAAACGATTTCCACGCGACGGTTCTGTGCCCGCCCGCGCTCGGAAGCGTTGACGTCTACCGGGTATTCATCGCCGTAACCTTCGACCTGAATGCGTTTGTCATCGATGCCCAGGTCCATCAGCACGTCAGCCACGGCTTGCGCGCGGTCGCGGGACAGCTTGAGGTTTTCCTGCTTGCCGCCGGTGCTGTCGGTGTAACCCTCGATACGCACCACGCGTTTCGGATTCAATTGCAAGAACTGGACGATCTTCAGCACCACGCGGTTGGCCGAGTTTTTCAGCTCAGCTTCACCGGTGTCGAACAATACGTCACCCAGGGTCATCACCAGACCACGGTCAGTCTGCGTGGTGGCCAGTGCGACGATCTGTTCTTCCAGCCACTTGCCCTGCTGCTGCACGCTGAGCAACTTGGATTCACGCAAGGCCAATTGCAGACGCTGGCGCTCCAGTTCGAGCTTGGCCGCGCGCTCTTCGTTAAGCACCTGATTGGTATGTTCGCGGGCGATTTCGCTGTAACGCTGGCTCAGGTAGGCGTAATGCACCACGTCCGAACCGCTGCCCCAATAGGTCGACAAGCGATCGGCGCGGGCCAGGGATTCACCGGCGCGGATCACGTCTTTTGGCGCGATGCGCAGCACGTTGGAGTCTTCTTTGACTTTCTGGAAGTCGGCGCCGGCTTCTTGCAGAGCGGATTCACTGTGTTGCCCGGCGCAACCGTACAGGCTGGCGCAACCGGCGAGGATCAAAGCGCCAACGACTTTGGATTTGAGGCTCATTGGGCATCTCCCAGTTGCTTGCGCAGTCGGACGATGCGGGTGTTGAGCACGTTCAGCTGTTCTTCACTTTTTTGCGTCAGCACTTTGGCTTCAGCCAGACGCGCATCCAGCTCGGCCTGTTCGGCACGCATGCGCGCATTGCGATAGGACTCGTCGGCCATGTTGCCTTTGGCGCGATCGTATTTGGTTTCGGCCAGTTTCATTTCCGGCACTTCATCTGCAGTGGCGCCGACAGCCTTGGCCTGGGTGATGGCCTGCTCGGTCAGACGCATTTGTTCAATCGGTGCCGGATCGGTTGCGCAACCGGCCAGGGCCAGAACGGCCACAGCCGCGAAAAGAGGTCGAATACTCACTAAGAATCCCTACTGTTTTGGGGCACTGACAGGTTGTTGCGGCTGTTGCTGCTGCGCCTTCCAGCGCTCGATATTGCGTTGCAGCGCGGCTTCCGTCAGTCCGGACGCGGGCAATTCTGTCATCTTTTTGGCTAGCTGTCCGCGCAACCACGGATCGTTGCAGGCCGAGTTGTGGGAAACCGCAAGGAACAACCCCGGGCGATCAATGGGTTGCTCGAACGCCAGCAGATCATTGGCCATGCCCAACGCCTGTGCGGCGGCCATGCCCGAGTAACGCCCGGCGAGTACATATTCCACTTCGCCCAAGAGCAATTTCTGCAGGGCCAGGGTGAGGTTGGCTGTCTTGGTCAGGGTCAGATTCTGCTCGGCGAAAGTGCCAAATGCCTGGGTCATTCGAGACTTTTCCGACAAGGCGCCGGCGTGGCCGTGCAGGTCTTTGGCTTCGCTGTAGGCCAGTGTCGAGCCTTTGCGCGTCCACACCAGGTAGTCGTTTTCCAGCAGCGGCGGATAGATGTAGTCGAGGTTTTCCAGCTCAGTGAAGGTCAGCGGCGCGTCGGCGAGCATGTCCATGCGCCCGCTGCGCACTTCGTCGAGGGCTTGCGCGCGTTTGCCGGCGTAGAGCAACTCGACTTTGATGCCGAGATCCTTGGCCACTTGCTGCAACAGGTCGGCACTGGCACCGATCAATTGTTTCGGATTTTGCGGATCCTGCCACAGGTACGGCGGCGCATCCGGGCTGCCGGTAACGACGAGGCGTTCGCACTTGCCAGCGGCTGTCGCCAAACCTGGCAACAGGGCCAATCCCAACAACAATCCGCAGCGCAGATCCATGGCAAAACGCTCCCACTCAAATCCGAGACAAAAAAAACCCGACCAAAAGGTCGGGCTCTTTATAAGTGAAGCCGCTGGATTAGACCAGCTTCTCCAGCTCAGGTACTGCTTCGAACAAATCCGCCACGAGACCGTAATCGGCCACCTGGAAGATCGGTGCTTCTTCGTCCTTGTTGATCGCAACGATCACTTTGGAGTCTTTCATGCCGGCCAGATGCTGGATCGCGCCGGAGATACCGACGGCGATGTACAGCTGTGGCGCAACGATCTTGCCGGTCTGACCGACCTGCATGTCGTTCGGTACGAAACCTGCGTCAACCGCAGCGCGCGAAGCACCGACGGCAGCGCCCAGCTTGTCGGCCAGGGCGTACAGGTGTTTGAAGTTGTCGCCGTTCTGCATGCCACGGCCGCCGGAAACGACGATCTTGGCAGCGGTCAGTTCTGGACGATCGGACTTGGCCAGCTCTTCGCCAACGAAGCTCGAAGTGCCAGCGTTGTGCGCAGCAGCAACCGCTTCAACGGCAGCCGAACCACCTTCAGCAGCAACCGGGTCGAAACCGGTGGCACGCACGGTGATCACTTTGATCGCAGCGGTCGATTGCACAGTAGCGATGGCGTTACCGGCGTAGATCGGACGCTTGAACGTGTCAGCGCTTTCGACCGAGATGATCTCGGAGATCTGGTCAACGTCCAGCTGCGCGGCAACGCGCGGCAGGATGTTTTTGCCGTTGGAGGTAGCGGCAGCCAGGATGTGGCTGTAGCCAGCGCCCAGCTCTGCAACCAATGGCGCAACGTTTTCCGGCAGCTGATGCGCGTAAGCGGCATTGTCAGCGTTCAGGACTTTGCTCACGCCAGCGATTTTCGCAGCGGCTTCCGCCACGGCGCCAGCGCCTTGGCCGGCAACCAGAACGTGGATGTCGCCGCCGATTTTGGCAGCAGCAGCCACGGTGTTCAGCGTGGCCGGGGCCAGCACTTTGTTGTCGTGTTCAGCAATAACCAAGATAGTCATTTAGATTACCTTCGCTTCGTTCTTGAGTTTTTCAACCAGTTCAGCCACCGACTTGACCTTGATACCTGCGCTGCGTGCAGCCGGCGCTTCGACTTTCAGGGTCTTGTTGGTGGAGGCGGTGGAAACGCCCAAAGCGTCCGGAGTCAGCACTTCGAGAGGCTTCTTCTTGGCTTTCATGATGTTTGGCAGAGACGCGTAGCGCGGCTCGTTCAAACGCAGGTCGGTGGTGACGATCGCCGGCAGTTTCAGGGAAACCGTCTGCGCGCCGCCGTCGATTTCGCGAGTCACGGCAACGCTGTCGCCAGAGACTTCGACTTTCGAAGCGAACGTGCCCTGACCGTAGCCGCTCAGTGCAGCGAGCATCTGGCCGGTCTGGTTGTTATCGCTGTCGATGGCCTGTTTGCCAAGGATCACCAGTTGAGGCTGTTCCTTGTCGACCACAGCCTTGAGCAGCTTGGCCACGGCGAGCGAGGTCAGATCTTCAGCGGATTCGACGAGGATGGCACGGTCGGCACCCAGAGCCAGTGCGGTACGCAGCTGCTCCTGAGCGGTGGTCGGGCCGATGGAGACGACGACGATTTCAGTCGCAACACCTTTCTCTTTCAGGCGTACAGCTTCTTCCACTGCGATTTCGCAGAACGGGTTCATCGACATCTTGACGTTGGCGAGATCGACGCCGGAATTGTCCGCCTTGACGCGAACCTTGACGTTGTAATCCACAACGCGTTTGACAGCTACAAGAACCTTCATGGATTCCTCGTTACTCTCCGGTGAAAAGAAAGTCGCCTAGGCGAACCTGGCGGTTGATGCTCATCGGGCCTACAAGGGCACCTCTAAAAACGCCGGCTTGTACTCGGGATGATGACACCCTGCAAAGTGCTGGACCGTTCGTCAGTGGTGACCAATCAGTCATTCAACTTCACGCTGTGTAAACTGCGCGCCAGACCTGCGCTGCGCATCACCCTTTCTGCCTACGCCCTGTCTTTAGAGGTGCTCTTGAAACCGCCAGTCTGCCTACGGCGAGCGCAAAACCGCCCGTATCTTGACCGGAACGCCTATTCCGGTCAATACAGCAAAATGACCATTCATAAGCCGCGCTTCTTTGATTTCTCTGGCCTGGAGCCGATTCAAACAAACGTTTGTATTGGACGCTAGGAGTGGTGTAGATATAATGCGCCGCCTAGAGAGAAAGGTCTGTTCTCCAATATTCTCCTTGACGTTAACGTAAAGGAATAGCGGATGCGACATCAAACCTCCAAATTAGAAAAAAAACTGTTGAGCCTTGAGTAGGAGATAGCCTGTGGAACGCGAATACATGGAATTCGACGTGGTCATCGTCGGTGCCGGCCCCGCTGGCCTGTCCGCCGCCTGCCGTCTGAAGCAGAAGGCCGCCGAAGCCGGTAAGGAAATCAGCGTCTGCGTGGTCGAAAAAGGCTCCGAAGTCGGTGCACACATCCTCTCCGGTGCCGTATTCGAACCACGCGCTCTGAACGAACTGTTCCCGGACTGGAAAGAACTCGGCGCGCCGCTGAACACGCCGGTCACGCGCGATGACATTTTCGTGCTGAAAAACGCCGACAGCGCGCAGAAAATTCCCGACCTCTTTGTGCCGAAGACCATGCACAACGAAGGCAACTACATTATTTCCCTTGGCAACCTGTGCCGCTGGCTGGCCCAGCAGGCCGAGAACCTCGGTGTGGAAATCTACCCGGGCTTCGCCGCTCAGGAAGCGCTGATCGACGAGCAAGGCGTGGTTCGCGGGATCATCACCGGTGATCTGGGCGTCGACCGCGAAGGCAACCCGAAAGAAGGCCTGTACACCCCGGGCATGGAACTGCGTGGCAAATACACGCTGTTCGCCGAAGGTTGCCGTGGCCACATCGGCAAACAACTGATCAAGCGCTACAACCTCGACAGCGATGCCGACGCCCAGCACTACGGGATTGGCCTGAAAGAAATCTGGGAAATCGACCCGGCCAAACATCAGCCAGGCCTCGTAGTCCACACCGCCGGCTGGCCGCTGGACATCATGGGCACCGAGAACACCGGCGGCTCGTTCCTCTATCACCTGGAAAACAACCAGGTCGTAGTCGGTCTGATCGTCGACCTGTCTTACAGCAACACTTATCTGTCGCCGTTCGACGAGTTCCAGCGCCTCAAGCATCACCCGGTGCTGGCGCAGTACCTGGAAGGCGGCAAGCGCATCAGCTACGGCGCCCGCGCGATTTGCAAAGGTGGCCTGAACTCGCTGCCGAAAATGGTCTTCAAGGGCGGCGCGCTGATCGGTTGCGACCTCGGCACCCTGAACTTCGCCAAGATCAAAGGCAGCCACACCGCGATGAAGTCGGGCATGCTCGCCGCTGAATCGGTGGCTGACGCGTTGTTCGCTGAGAAGGACGGCACCGAAGAACTGACCACTTACGTCGACGCGTTCAAGAAGAGCTGGCTCTACGACGAACTGTTCGCCAGCCGTAACTTCGGCCCGGCGATCCACAAGTTCGGCGCCATCGTTGGCGGTGGTTTCAACTGGCTCGACCAGAACATCTTCGGCGGCAAACTGCCGTTCACCCTGCATGACACCAAGCCGGATTACGCTTGCCTCAAGCTCGCGGCCGACTGCAAGAAGATCGACTATCCGAAGCCGGACGGCAAACTCAGCTTCGACAAGCTCAGCTCGGTGTTCATCTCCGGTACCAACCATGAAGAAGAACAGCCTTGCCACTTGAAGCTGACCGATCCAAGCATCCCGATCAGCAAGAACCTGCCACTGTACGACGAACCGGCGCAGCGCTACTGCCCGGCCGGCGTGTACGAAGTGATTACCAAGGAAGACGGCGAGAAGCGCTTCCAGATCAACGCCCAGAACTGCGTGCACTGCAAGACCTGTGACATCAAGGATCCTTCGCAGAACATCACCTGGGTGACGCCGGAAGGCGCCGGCGGCCCGACTTATCCAAATATGTAAGCCGAACCGCTGAACAACAAGGCTCCCGGATCGGGGGCCTTTTTGTTGCCCAAAATTCCTCTGTAGGAGCTGCGGCACGCTGCGATCTTTTGACTTTGATCCTGAAAAAACAAAATCAAAAGATCGCAGCGTGCCGCAGCTCCTACAGGGATCGTCGGTCAGTCGAGGACTCAGGCGGCGCGCTCGTCGCCCGGGTTGCGTTCGAAGTAGCGCTTGTACTCACGGCTGAACTGCGACGTACTCTGATAGCCCACCCGATGCGCCACCTGCGCCACACCTAGCCCTTCCGCGACCAGCAATGTCTGCGCCTTCAACAACCGCAAGCGCTTCAGATACTGCACCGGCGACAACAACGTGCTGCGTTTGAAATGCTCATGAAACGTCGACACGCTCATGTTCGCGCAACCGGCCAGCGTCTCGACATTCAATGGCTCGGTGTAATGCGCATGCAGATGACTGATCGACGCCGCCACCCGCGCAAACTGCCCCTGCTGCTCAACCAACGCGCGCAACACATCCGCCTGCGGCCCGCGCAACGCGACGAACAACAACTCACGCACCCGCGCCGGCCCGAGAATCTGACATTCCAGCGGATCGTGCAGACAACTGAGCAATCTTTCGACACAACCACGCATGTCATCGTCGAGCACCACCGAGGTCATCGACTCCGGTGTCTGCGCCGGAATATGCCGACCCGGCGCCAGGCCCATGGCCAACACCAACTCGCCGAGCAACACCCGATCAATCGCCACCGACACACCGAGCAACGGCGCATTCGGCAAGGCAAAGGTCTCGCACTCGAACGGCACCGGCAGCGCCTGGATCAGATAGTGCCCGGCGCCATATTCCATGGTGCGCGGCCCGAGGAACGCCAGTTTGCTGCCCTGGGCGATGATCATCAGGCTCGGTTCATAAATATGCGGGCCACGGGCGACGTCACAACTGGCGCGCAAGACTTGCACACCGGGCAACCCGGTCGGGGAGTAACCATCGCGCAGCGCCAGCGGTTCGATCAACGAAACCAGGCGGGCGTTGGCATCAAGATGACGGGTTAATTGCATCGAAACTCTTCACTGAAAATATTGCGAAAAAAGGGCATGGAAGCATCATCGCAGATCCTTTTGCCAATGCGACCGATCAAACCCGCATGCCGGAGGATTAGGCATGAGACCCGGAGGAATCGTCATGGCCGGACCGTCAGTCGACGCCCAGAATGCGCCGCTTCACTTGTTCCTGCTATTGCGAGGTTTCACATGTACACCGCTATCGGCTATGCCGCCCAATCGGCCACCACCCCCCTCGCCCCGATGAAATTCGAACGTCGCAGCCCGCGCGCCGACGACGTCGCGATCGAAATCCTCTACTGCGGCGTCTGCCATTCCGACATCCATCAGGCACGCAACGAATGGGGCATTGCCGTTTACCCGTTGATGCCCGGCCACGAGATCGTCGGAAAAGTCACCGCCATCGGTGCGAATGTCACCCGACACAAAGTAGGCGATCTGGTCGGTGTCGGCTGCATGGTCGACTCTTGCCGTAGCTGCGAAGCCTGCCAGCAGAACCTCGAGCAATACTGCCTCGAAGGTCCGACCATGACCTACGCCACCCCGGACCGGGTCGATGGCAGCAACACCATGGGCGGTTATTCGGACAGCATCGTCGTCAGCGAACACTTCGTCGTGCGCATCCCGGAAAAACTGGCTCTGGCCAGCGCTGCGCCGATCCTTTGCGCCGGCATCACCACCTATTCGCCGCTCAAGCACTACGGCGTCAAGGCTGGCGACAAGGTCGGGATTCTCGGCATGGGCGGTTTGGGCCACATGGGCATCAAGTTCGCCAAGGCCATGGGCGCTGAAGTGACGTTGTTCACCCGCTCGGCGAGCAAGGCTGAAGAAGGTCGTCGTCAGGGCGCCGATCACGTGATCGTTTCCACCGACCCCGAGCAGATGAAAGCGGCCGCCGGTTACTTCGACTTCCTGCTCGACACCATTCCGGTGCAGCACGATCTGAACCCGTACCTCGACACCCTGCGTTTCGACGGCATGCACATTCTGGTCGGCCTGATCGAGCCGATTGATCCGCCGGTGCACGCGGCGAAACTGGTACTGGGTCGCCGGGTATTGGCCGGCTCCTTGATCGGTGGCATCGCTGAAACCCAGGAAGTGCTGGATTTCTGCGCCGAACACAACATCACCTGCGACATCGAAATGCTCGACATCCGCCAGATCAACGAGGCTTATGCCCGGATGATCGCCGGCGACGTGAAGTACCGTTTCGTCATCGACATGGCGACGCTCAAGGTTTAAATCCGCCCTTATACCTTCAAGCCGAGTTCCGCCGATAGCCGGGCTGTGACCCCTTTGATCAGGGGAATCAGCTCGGCCATTTTTTCCAGCGGCATGTACGGCACCGTGCTGGCGATACTGATCGCCGCCACAATGCCTTTGCTCGCATCGCGAATCGGCGCCGCCACGCAGCGGATCGACGGTTCGTTGTCCTCCAGATCGAAGGCGTAGCCACCGGCGACGTATTCGGCCATGCGTTGTTCGAGCTGTTCCCACGACTGCTGGGGATGCTGCGGCCAGAACTGACTTTTCCCACCGGCCGGCAGGCTGATGTCGTACAGCCGTTGCCAGTCTTTCGGCGAGTCATCGAGCATCAACGCCTTGCCGATCCCGGTACGCGCCAGCGGCATGCGATGGCCGACCCGTGAACGCATTTCCGGACCGTTGCGCCCCGGATTCTTCAGCAGATACAGCACTTCATCGCCTTCACGAATGCCCAAGTGCACGGTGTCGCCGGTCAGCGCCGACAATTCGTCCAGATACGGTCCGGCCAAGGTCACCAGCGGCAACTCTTCACGCGCCTGAAATCCCAGCTCGATCAGCTTCGGCCCCAACAGGTAACCGACTTGCGGCACCACACGCAGATAGCGTTCATCAACCAGGCAACTGGCCAGACGATGGGTGGTGCTGCGCGTGGTGCCGATCAGCCGGGCAATTTCCTTGAGATCGCGAGCGCCACTGGCCACCGCTTGCACCACCCCCAAGCCGCGCAACAGCGTCTGGGTGCCGGTGGGTGCGGCGTCCTTGGTTTTTTCCGGAGCGTCTTCCTGCATATCCAGCCTTTACCGTTGAGCGAGGGAACGGGCGGCATTATGGTCGCCCGACGCAGACCACTACAACTCGATGCGCTCGACCTTGCCGACCAGCAGCACGTAGGACAATGCACCGATCAATGCGAGAACCGCGATATAGGTGATCGCCGGCGCGAACGAATCGCCGCTGGCAAGGAAGCCGATCACGATCGGCGTGGCAATCGCCGACAAGTTACCGATGAAGTTGAACACCCCGCCGGTCAGCCCGAGCAAGCGTGCCGGCGCCAACGTCGAGACCAGCGACCAAGTGATCGAGGCCAGGCCGTTGCCGAAGAACGCCAGCGCCAGGAAGGCAATCACCAACGGCGTCGACTCAACGAAATTCGCGCCGATGATGGAAGTGGAAATCAGCAGCCCGCCAATGATTGGTAACTTGCGCGCAAACCCGACGGTGCAGCCGCGCCGAATCAAAAAGTCGGAAAAGAATCCCGAACACAGCACGCCGATGAACGCGGCCAAAAACGGCAACGACGCCAGCAGGCCGGACTTGATGAAGTCCATGCCGCGATATTTCACCAGATAAGTCGGGAACCACGTGAGGAAAAACCACAGCGTCGAATTCAGGCAAAACTGGCCGAGGTAGATGCCCCACAACTTGCGTTTGGTCAGGACGATACCGAGGTCGGTCCAGCTGAATCTGGCCTTGACCCTGGCGGTCTCCTGCTGAATATCGACCAGACCACCGCCCTCGCGGATCAGGTCGATTTCGGCGTCGTTGGCGCCTTTGAAATCCCGTGGCTCGCGATACACCGCGTACCAGATCGCCGCCCAAATGATGCCGACTGCGCCGGTAGCGACGAACACCATGTGCCAGCCGAATTCGTGTTGCAGCCAAGCGAGTACCGGGGTCAGGAATGCCAGACCGACGAACTGCCCCGAGGTGTAGAAACCAATGGCCGTGGCGCGCTCGCGCTCGGGAAACCAAGTCGTCACCACGCGGCTGTTGATCGGATACGCCGGTGCTTCGAGCGCGCCGACCGCCATGCGCAACACGAACAACGCGATGAAACTGGCAGCGAAACCGAGCATCACCGTGGCAATCGACCACAGCAGGAGCGCGACACTGTAAAGGATGCGCGGCGGCACGCGATCGACCAGCCAGCCGCCGGGAATTTGCATGGCGGCGTAGGTCCAGCCGAACGCTGAGAAGATCAGGCCGACGTGAATCGGATCGATACCCAGCTCACTGGTCAGGGCCGGCGCGGCAATCGACAGGTTGCTGCGGTCGAGGTAGTTGATGACCACGGTGATGAACAGCAGCACCATGATGAAAAACCGCTTGCGGCTGGGCGTGACTAAAGACGCCTGCCCGGTGAGGGTTTGCGATTGCATGGGGAGAGCCTCTTTTTATGTTTATTGAGGTCGGCCTGAGGCCTGATCGTTCCCACGCTCTGCGTGGGAATGCAGCCCGGGACGCTCCGCGTCCCCAAAAGCGGACGCAGAGCGTCCATTGAGGCATTCCGACGCAGAGCGTGGGAGCGATCTCATCGGGTGTGTCAGGCAGGACTCACCACTCGGCAAAGCTGCCATCGGCATGGCGCCAGATCGGGTTGCGCCAGCGGTGCCCGACCGCCGCACGTTCAATCACGTATTCCTCGTTGATCTCGATACCCAGCCCCGGCCCGTTCGGAATCTTCACGAAACCTTTGTCGTAATCGAACACCCGTGGATCCTTCACGTAGTCGAGCAAGTCATTGCTCTCGTTGTAATGGATGCCCAGGCTTTGCTCCTGGATAAACGCGTTGTAACAAACCGCGTCCAGCTGCAAACACGCCGCCAGCGCAATCGGCCCCAGCGGGCAATGTAGCGCCAGCGCCACGTCGTAGGCCTCGGCCATGTTGGCGATCTTGCGGGTTTCGGTGATGCCGCCGGCGTGCGAGGCATCCGGCTGGATGATGTCGACGTAGCCTTCGCTCAACACGCGTTTAAAGTCCCAACGCGAGAACAGGCGCTCGCCGAGGGCAATCGGCGTGCTGGTCAGCGGTGCCAGTTCTTTCAGCGCTTCGTAGTTTTCGCTGAGCACCGGTTCTTCGATGAACATCAGTTTGTACGGATCGAGTTCCTTCATCAGCACCTTGGCCATTGGCTTGTGCACGCGGCCATGGAAGTCGACGCCGATGCCGACGTTCGGCCCGACCGCGTCACGCACGGCGGCAACGTTGGCCAGCGCCAGATCGACTTTTTCAAAGGTATCGAGGAATTGCAGCTCTTCCGTGCCGTTCATTTTCACCGCGGTGAAACCACGGCTCACCGCTTCCTTCGCCGCACGCGCGGTGTCGGCCGGACGGTCGCCACCGATCCACGAATACACGCGAATCTTGTCGCGCACCTGGCCACCCAGCAGATCACTCACCGACACACCCAGCGCCTTGCCCTTGATGTCCCACAGCGCTTGATCGATGCCGGCCAGCGCACTCATGTGGATCGCACCGCCACGGTAGAAACCGCCGCGATACAGCACGGTCCAGATGTCTTCGATATTGCGCGGGTCTTTGCCGATCAGGTAGTCGGACAATTCTTCGACGGCAGCGGCGACAGTGTGCGCGCGGCCCTCGACCACAGGCTCGCCCCAACCCGTCACGCCCTCATCGGTTTCGACCTTGAGGAAGCACCAGCGCGGCGGTACGATGAAGGTGGTGAGTTTGGTGATTTTCATCTTTTATCTCTCTTATAGATGTAGCGCACGCAGCGCCAAAAAGTCTTAGCGAAGGGCCTTCCACGCGGCCACGTAGGCCTTGGCATTCACCGCCACTTGCTCCGGCGTCATGCCCGGCTTGAACAGGCCAGAACCGAGACCGAAACCTTTCACACCGGCGTCGATAAACGCCTGCATGTTGTCCGGCGTGATGCCGCCAACCGGCGCCAGCACCGTCCCGGACGGCAACACCGCAAGCCAGGCTTTGACGACCGCTGGGCCCATCTGCTCGGCCGGGAACAGCTTGAGAATGTCCGCGCCCTCCTCCAGCGCCGCGAAGGCTTCCGTCGGCGTGGCGACACCCGGCGATAAATACAGCCCCGCCGCTTTTGCCGCGCGCAAGACCTTGGCGTCGCTGTGCGGCATGACGATCACCTGGCCACCGGCGTCTTTCACCAAGTCGACCTGTTCCGGGGTCAACACCGTGCCCGCACCGATCAAGCAATCGGCGGGCAGCGTCTTGCGCAGGATGCGGATACTTTCGTACGGCGAAGGGGAATTGAGCGGTACTTCGATGACGCGAAATCCGGCCGCGTACAGGACTTCTCCGACAGCGGCGGCTTCCTGCGGATGCAGGCCACGCAGAATCGCGATCAGACCGTTTTGCGCCAGTGCTTGCTTGAGCATGTCAGGCCTCCAGTCAGGGTTAACGGGATGAGGAATCGATCAGTCCGGCGGCCAGCGCCAGTTGCCACAGACCACGCTCGG
The DNA here is from genome assembly GCF_900182985.1 of Pseudomonas helmanticensis. Taxonomy (NCBI): domain Bacteria; kingdom Pseudomonadati; phylum Pseudomonadota; class Gammaproteobacteria; order Pseudomonadales; family Pseudomonadaceae; genus Pseudomonas; species Pseudomonas helmanticensis. The sequence goes on from NZ_FXUY01000002.1 coordinate 577,411, forward strand.
TGGCCTGCTCGGCCAGCGTCACGTCGGCGAATCCATAGACATCGAGGACACGGCTGTAGCGCGCACAGAGTTGCGCGTTGCCGATGAGGATGATCGAAGGGAGATTGCGGTTGTTGCGGCGACGTCGCTGAACCGTGGCGAGCGCCACCAGTTCATGGCCGATCATCAGACCGGACAGATAATCTGCCTGCGCCGTCGGGCTGAGTTCGCCGGTCAGGCCCAGGGTGCGGACGCTGAACAAGGTCGACAGCACGCCGAGTTCGCCGTCCGCCGACTGCGCAACCTGCACGCCACGGTCAAACGCCTGAGCATCGAACGCTGCGCCTTGCTTCAGGGTACGGCCGAGAATGCTGTGCTCACTGAGCACGGCGAACACTTCGCCGGTCATGAACGTATCGAAGTGAGTGATGCAGCCATCGACCACGTTCACCCACTTGGAGTGACTGCCCGGCAGCCCGATCAGCAGATCATTGCCCGCCTCGACCGGCAGACTCTGCAGGACGCCAAGCACCTGGGTTTCTTCGCCACGCATCACGTTCGGCAGCGTCGAGCGCTGAATCACGCCTGGCACGATATGCACCACGGTGCCGCGCAGACTGACAATTGTTTGTAGGGAGTTTCCGAGATTGGCGACATCTGCCGGCGTCTCGCAATAGGCCGCTTCACGCCAGCCCTGCGCACTGCCGACCATGCCGCAAGCGATCACCGGGAGATCCGGCTGCGCCTCGAGCCAGTCGCCGCACGCTTCATCGAAGGCCAATTCAAAACCATCGGTGCATTCGCGACCGTTGATGATTCGCGCGGCCTTGGGCAACTGCATGATCCCGGACGACAGCGCGCGCTGCTCCAGCACCACACCGTCCGCCGCGAGTTTGTAAGCACGTAATGAGGTCGTCCCCCAATCGAGCGCGATCAATTGCGCCAGCATCGCTTCACCTGTTTTGTTTTTGGCAGTGAGTGCGACGGACTATAGACCTCTCAGATGGGAAATCTCAATATGTAATTTTGCATCCCATATTATGGGACTGTGTCAGTCCATTTTGTCCAACGCTGAACGACATCCAGATTGTTGTTGATCAGGATCCTCACTGTTTCGTACTCGCTGAATCCCACCTCATGTGTGCGGCCCTTGTCGTCAGTTACTCCGGGCTCCCGGCGTCCGTCAGCGCGAATAATGGTGTACGCCGCGAAGGGCGCCGGGTTTTCCGCTGAACCTGAAACAACCTTCAGCTTCGTGTTGTTCGGCGCAAACGAGGCCAGCATGCCGGCATAGGGTACGTCGCTACAGAGTCCGAGACTGTCAATCTGTTCATATCCCAGCGCCAGGTCATAGCGCCAGCGCACGATGCACACTGAGGCAAAAGGCAGCAACGACCTCGGTCGGTCGGACTGTTTAAGCGAAATACGCGCGGGCGCCACGCGAGGATTTTCTATCGCAGCAATGAACCGCGACGTGGGCATGTACATGACTTTCGAGTAATACGCCACGAACGGGAACGCGGTGATCACCACCTTGCACGGAATGTATTCCTGCGGCTTGAGGATCTGCACCAACTCAACCGGTCGAATGTGATTACGGCCGTCATTGACGGCGTGATTCTCGACACTGATATTCGCGAACATCTCATAGCGACGATCGCCTTCGATCAAGCGCATACCGCTGACGATTCCCGAGGCTTCCAGAACGATTTCATGTTCGATGGAAAAGTCTGGGTCACCGTTCAACGAGCAGTGGATCCAGGTGCCAATCTGCCCTCTTCGACCATGATCTTCATAGAGGTCGATGAGGTTTCGGTCGGAGGTGAAACGCAGGTCGTAAGAGGAAGATATCTCGTGAGTGATCGAGACAAACTCAAGCCTGGCGGGTGGGACATTGAGGTGCAGGCAAGATGAACACAATAAAAAACCGGCAATCAATAAAACCTTGTAGATTTTGCGATCCATTAGCGGTGTTCCTCCTGAATCACACACGGCTGCAACTGTTGAAATGAATATTCAAGATCACCCGCCCAATATAAAGCTTGATCCTGGAACAATAATTCGGCTTATTTAGCCAAAGCACAAAACAACTGACTCATCACTCCAGGCCATCGAGTTCTTTTAAAAAATCTTCGGAAGGAATACGCATGAGTTCCGAAAAGTAGGTTTTATATTTTGTCGTATGCACTCTGAATGTGCACACAACGAAATCATTCGCCGTTAAAGCTCCGCGCAACCCATTACCATCAAGAATACGCTCCTTACCCTGCACTTCTCCGGTCTCTTTAAAAATAACTTTGGCGATATACTTTCCTTTCGACGGGTTTTCACTCACCTCAACGATACCGTTGCCGTAGAGTTTCTGATAATGACCTATAGAAAAATCCAGATCAGCGCCCAAGGTACAAACCAGTTCCTCGCCAATTTTAGACTGGAACAACTCCAACAAATCGGTATGACTTGAGAAACCGATGAAGAACGAACTTCCGCTCGAGCTAAGTGAAACCGCTCTGTAATCAAGAGTGGCAATTGGCCGGCCATGATTCGAGGAACATGAGCAACAAAGCAATAGGGCAAGCACTAACAAAAATCTATTCAACGTCTATTTCTCCCTTAGATAGCCAAGTATAGAGTCTGCCAACAGCTGGCGAGCGGACTTACCGCCATCCAGTTTTTTATCGAACATGATATCCGCATCTGCGTGATTGACATCAACTCGGCCACTGACATCAGGACCTGAAGTTATTTCCCATTGCTCACCAAAGTCCGCGACAGTATCGGATATGTCTCGATTCTTGATTTTATCCGCACGGATATTTACCCAGAACTCCGCCTTTGGCTCAGGTTTTCGCCTGTAAATGGTTGAAATACCATATACGATCTTTCCCTGCCCCACGGGATCTATCGTTATCAGCATTTTGACCTTGTAACCCTTATCGATCAAAACACTGGAGAGGTGTGCTCCGTTCCAACCACCCAAACTGTGTCCTATGATATAAACAGGCGTGGATTTATCAGGGACTTCAACCAATACATTTTTGGCCAGGTCCTCATCGGTCAGGAATTTATTATAAGCCAGTGCTTTCATGTTGCACTTCGACAAATAGCATAGCGCTGCAGCATCAGCCTCTACTTTAGTTCGAACATGACTCACGTTCCAGTTCGGCCCACTGAGGTAGTAACTTTCCTGGTCTCCCGCACCACCGACAAACAAAATGAAGACTTTCTTCATGCTGATCGCAATGATTTTGGCGCACTTATCTTCTGGCTTGGTTAATTCAACGCTCCCCGCGTCTCTTTTAGCCAAAGGTTCCAGGCTTGCCGCATTCTCTCCTGCCATATCAGTTACTCAACAAATAATTTAATAGTTTCGGGTAAATGCGAGCTGACGGTATGCGTAAATCCCGACGCATCGGTAACGCCATGTTCTTCACTGCCGTTACCGCGCTGAATCGTATAGGGGTGATAAGGCACAGGCTCTCCACTTGCCTCATTCACTACTTGCAACCTGTCTGTAAAATGCACCGGCATCGGCAACAACCCGCTAAACGCCGCGCCTCCGCCACTCTGGCCGATTATCACCGTCCCCGAACCACCGACCACGACATTGCCGTGGCCGCCGGTACTGTCGAGCATTGCGGCATTCAAGCCGTTGATGAAAACGGTACCGGAGACTGCCCCGGTAATCGGGCTGCCGCACGCCGATTTATCGGTCATGCGCGCAGCCGCGAGGCCATCGAAGAAGACGTCGGGCGAGCCGGAGACGATCGGGTTGGTACCATGGCCTGGCAACGGGCAGGCGGTCGGGTCGGTGACGCGTGCAGCGGGTTTACCACTCAATTCAAAGCTCCTTGCTTCGGGGATTCCGGGTGTGGCTGATGGATATCGATGTCGGTTACGGCGAAGCGCCAGCGGTTGTCGACGGGGTCGAACAGGGCGTGGCGGTGTTCACGGCTGTCGGGGGATGCGGCGGTTTGCAGGTGTCGCCAGGCTTCGTCGGTTTGCCAGGCCAGTTCGGCCGGCGAAGCGTCGTCGAGTTCGTTGAGCCAGGCGTTGTAGTTGCGCAGGTGATTACGCTCGTAAGTCGATTGCAGCAGATTCGCCATTTGTGAACCGAGGTCCAGATGATGTTCGGCCGTCCAGTGACCAATCTCGGAATAGGCATACCAGCCCATCGGCATCAACCCGCCGTCCTTGAGCAATGAATGTCCGGCGGGGGCAACGAAACCACAGCAGATGTGCAGCATCAGGCAGCCTTGATGAGCTCCGATAAACGCCGTCGGGTCGAAGGTGCGCAGCGGTATCACGCGGTAATCGTCGAGACCGGCACTGCGCGTCATCAACTCGGCATCGAGGCGTGACACGAACGCACGAATGGCTGTGCCGCCCGTACGATTGACGGTGCAGAGAATGTCGACCGGTTGGCGCTGGGGGTTGTCGCTCGAGCCTGAATTTTTCACCAGGCCATACAAACGCATTGACGCCCGTAGTCCGCTCATCGCTGGTCACTCGTTGACGCAGCGAAGGCTCCACGGGCGTGGAGAAGTTGTGCCAGAGGCATTGCAGGTGTCATCCATGAGCGCGCAAAAATGGCGCGTAGAATGCCGGACTAGAGCGCTGGCGACAATCGAATTAGCATTGGATTGCCATCATTGTTTTCAGCCCTCGGCGAACTCGCGGAGAACCTTGCCATCCATGCGGTAGCGCACCCATTCCTCTTGGGGTTGCGCACCGAGGGATTTGTAGAAATCGATGGCCGGCGTGTTCCAGTCGAGCACGCTCCATTCGAAGCGGCCGCAGTCGTTGTCGCAGGCGATTTTCGCCAGGTGGCGCAGCAGGGTTTTGCCGGCGCCGCCGCCGCGTTGTTCGGGGGTGATGTAGAGGTCTTCAAGGTACAGGCAGTTGCTGCCGAGCCAGGTCGAGTAGCTGAAGAAAAACACCGCGAAACCGATCGGCAAACCATCGCGCAAACAAATCAGGCCGTGGGCGGTGGCGCCTTCGCCGAACAGGCTGCGCTCGATGTCGGCGACGCTGGCGATAACTTCGTGGCGGGCCTTTTCGAAATCGGCGAGTTCAGTGATGAAAGCGAGGATTTGCGGGGCATCGCTGGGGGTCGCCGGGCGGATTTCGATCGTCATGACGGGCCTTGTCGGAAAAGGAAAACGCCATACTAAGGCCGTGGGCGGCGCTCGTCACACTCCAAACCTGATGAGGAACCCTGTGGCGAGGGGATTTATCCCCGTTGGACTGCGCAGCAGTCCCATTTTTTAGGGCCGCTTCGCGCCCCAACGGGGATAAATCCCCTCACCACAGAAGTATCATCAACTGAAAATCTACGACAGCCAGTAAGGATGCTTATGAACGATGCTGCTTTCGCACCACTGATTTCACTCGCCGCCGAGTTACTGCCCCACGCTCTGGAAATATCGGACGACGGTGCGCACGACCTCGCGCATTTGCAGCGGGTCTGGCACAACGTGCGCACGTTGCACGAAGAAGAAGGCGGCGATCTTGAGGTGTTGCTCGCAGCCGTCCTGCTGCACGACTGCGTGGCCGTCGAGAAAAACTCGCCACTGCGTGCACACGCCTCACGTCTGGCGGCAGAAAAAGCGGCGGCGGTGCTCGCGGAGATCCATTGGCCCAGCGAAAGAATCGCCGCCGTCACCCACGCTATCGAAGCGCACAGCTTCTCCGCCAACATCAGCCCGCTCACCCTCGAAGCGAAAATCGTCCAGGACGCCGACCGTCTCGACTCGCTGGGCATGCTCGGTGTCGCGCGCACGTTCTACATTGCCGGGCGCATGGGCTCGGCGCTGTACGACCCGCAGGATCCCCAAGCGCAGCAACGCGACTACGACGACAAGCGTTTTTGCCTCGATCATTTCCAGACCAAACTGCTGCACCTCGCCGACGGTTTCCAGACCGCTGCCGGCCAGCGTCTGGCGCAAATTCGGCACCAGCGCCTGAAAGGTTTCATGGAGCAATTCATGGAAGAAATCGGCAGCGTCTGAGCGTTACTCCGGTCAGTGCTGAAGCTGACTTCGCCAACCTCAGACCTAACCCGCGCAGGCGACGTGTTAAACAGATGACGCTCATTTTTCCGGTCAAGGAACCGCGTCATGTCGCAAGCAACGCCCCAGGTCTCAGGCAAGCTGTTCGGCCTGTTCTGCCTCGCCAGTTATCTGTTGTCGCTGTCGTATGGCTCAACGTTTTTGCTGTCGCTGTTGATCGGTTCACGCGGCGGCAATGAACACGATGCTGGCAGCGTGATTTCGGCGGCGATGGTCAGTACGTTTGCGGCGGTGCTGGTGTCCGGGCACTTGTCCGACATGCTCGGCGCAGCGCGTTCGATTGCGCTGTTCGGGCTGCTGCTGGTGGCGGCGAGCCTGGGTTTTGCGATGACGCCGGGGTTTGGTCCTCTGCTGCTGTTGTTTGGATTGCTGCTGGGTTTGGGCTGGGGTGTTTTCTACACCTTGGGGCCGATCATCGTCGCCAGTCTGGTGACCCCGGCGCAGCGCGCGAAATATTATGCCTTGCTCTCCGGCAGCATGATGACTGGAATCGGCAGCGGTCCATTGCTCGGGCGCGCAGCCAGCGCGTTGGGCTTGCCGGTGACATCGGCGTTCTATCTGGCGGCGCTGGCGAGCCTGATCGGTGTGCTGCTGTTCTGGCGTCTCGGCGCGCGATTGCAAAGTACCCAAGCGACATCAGCCGCGAAAATCAGCTGGCAAGCGACCACGCAAGTACTCGGCTCACGCGCGGTGTTCCCGATCATCATGGTCGGTCTCGGTGGGTGCGTGTTTGGTGGTCTGTCGAGCTTTCAAACAAGCTACGCCGCCGCCCGCTCGCTGGATTATTCGTTGTTCTTCCTGGGTTTCATGAGCGCGGCCATCAGCAGCCGTATGTTGATCGCAGGCTATGTGGTCAAGCGGGATCCGCTGCGTGCATCGTGCCTGTTGTCGGGATTGATGCTCGCCGCCATCGTGCTGTTCGCCTTCGGTGTGCACAGCGGATTCACCTACCTGCTGGCGGCGCTGATGCTCGGTGTCGGTTATGGCCTAACGTATTCGGTGATCAATGGCCTCGCCGCCAATGAAGCACCAACCGGCACCACTTCGCAGGCATTGCTGCTGTTCAGTCTCGCGTATTTTATCGGCGTGTTCGGCTTTCCGTTGCTGGCCGGGAAAATCATCGTTGAACAGGGCATGGCGACGCTGCTGCTCACGGTATTGGCCGTGGCGCTGGCGAACTGGCTGATCACCGTGGGTCGTCTGCTCTGGCGTCGACTTAACCTCAAACCGGCGACGGCGCTCTAGACCGTTCGTCGTTCATCAGGCACCAATCCGATCACCGGGCAGACCAACGACAGGTAAGGATTCCAATCACTGGAGAAGCCCTATGATCTCGTCAAGGTTGACCGCTTTCGTATTCAGCGCCCTGCTCTGCCCTGCGGTTTTCGCAGCATCCGCCACCGCTGCGGGCACCGGCCCTACCGATCCAACCCCGCCCCGCGCGCCCGCCATCAACAGTGCTCCCGGTATGAATACCGATGGCTCCGGCGTGCCCTTGATCAATCAGCCGCCCGCCACCGGTACTGATCCGCGCACCCAGGGCAGTGATCCGGGCCGCCAGGGCGGGATGAACACCCCCGACGCCCCGGCAACGCCAGACAACGCTGGCCCCGGCATCGGCTCGAAAACCACCACCGGTGGCTCCGGATCCGAAGGTTCCGGGCAGTAGTTCGCCGACGCGAGCGTCCTATTCACATCCATGAAGAGGTAACCATGAACGTCGATAAAAACCTGGAAAAAGAAGTCCTCACCCGCCTGCTGCACGCCCACCCAAGTGGACTGGGCAAGGAGGTGCTGGACAATTACCGGGGCGAAAAGCTCGTGGCCAGCGCCCTCGCCGCTTTGCAGGATCGCGGACTGATTCACCACGGTCATGTGACCTGCAACGAGGCCGGCGAACACTCGTTGAACCTGCCGATCAAGCTCAGCGCGGCCGGAGTTGAAGCGGCGCGAAAACTCGATAGCTGAGCAATGTGATCGTGTGATCGTGTGATCGTAATCATGTAGGAGCTGCCGCAGGCTGCGATCTGTTGATCTTTAAAATCAAAAGATCGCAGCCTTCGGCAGCTCCTGCATTGAAAATCAGATACCGATGCAAGGAGAAATCCCATGCCTCGTGGAAGCAAAGACAAATACACCGCCGAGCAGAAACGCAAGGCTGAACACATCGAAGACAGCTACGAGAAAAAGGGCGTGTCGAAAGATGAAGCCGAGGCGCGGGCCTGGGCGACGGTCAACAAACAATCGGGCGGCGGCGACAAGGCCGGAGGTTCCGGGCGCAAAAAACCGGCGAGCGCCAAGTCCGAAGACCGCCAGGAATCATCACGGCGCGCGGTGGCCAGTCGCAAGGGGCATACGCGCAACAGCAAAGCTTCGCGGGATACGCAGACGGTCGACAGTTTAATGAAGGAGGCGCGGGATAAAAAGATTCCCGGGCGGTCTTCGATGCGCAAACAAGAGTTGATCGAAGCGTTGCGCAAGGCTAGCTGAAATCCCCCTGTAGGAGCTGCCGAAGGCTGCGATCTTTTGACGTTGAAGATCAACAGATCGCAGCCTTCGGCAGCTCCTACATTGGGTTTAGGTGCGACACAGATTCAATGTGGGATCTGGCTTGCCGGCGATTGCTATAAATCAGACGCCGCCGGACTCGCGGATAAACGCATCCACCTCAGCCGCCCCCGGCGAGCTCGCCGGCCCCCAGCGCGTCACCGCCAAAGCCGCCGCCGCATTCGCCCGCCGCGCTGCTTCGTACGCCGTCAAGCCCTGCGCCAACCCGGCGACAAACACCCCGGCATGCGCATCGCCAGCACCATTGCTGTCCAGTGCTTTCACGGCAAACCCCGGCACATGCCGACGCTCGTCGTGCTGATCAATCCAGCAGCCCTGCGGCCCGTCACGCACCACCATCAGCACCTCTTTGGGCAGATGCTCCGCGAGTCGATCCAGCGCCACCGCGATGTCTTCAGCACCGGTAAACCGCAGCGCTTCAACACTGTTGCTGGTCCACACATCGATGCGCGGCAGCAGCGCCTGCATCATCGGCGAATCCGGTGATTCCACCAACGGGCCCGGATCGAACACCACGTTGATCGAGTCCGGCAGCGCCAGCGTCCAGTCGAGCAGCGCCTGCGCCTTGCCTGCGTGCAGCAGGCTGTAGCCGCTGAGATAAACGTAATCGCCCGCCTCGGCCGCGACACTGTTCAAATCCTCCTCGGTCACTTCACCTTCAGCACCGATGTAGGAAATGAAACTGCGCTCGGCCGAGGCATCCGTCAGCGCTACGCACAAACCGGTGTCACGCGACGCCGGTTCACCGATGCCGATGTGAATGCCTTCAACATTCATCGCCTCCCGCGCCAGATCGCCGAAACGCCCGCTGCCATGCCGACCGAGATACACCACCGGCAAGCCATTACGCACCGCCGCCGCCATCACGTTGAAACCGCCACCGGCTTCGAAACCCGCCGATTGCGCGAGCACATCGCCGCCAATCTGCGGCAGTTTTTCCACGGCCATGACCAGGTCGATAATGACCTGGCCGGTGTGCAACATCTTAGGCATGAGCATTCTCGGTTTGCGCGGCGCGGCGATCTTTCGCCCCGCCGAGGACGAAGTAAATGCCACCGGCCACCACGAAGGTCACGATCCAGCCGAGGCCGTTGTGTCCAAGCCACGAGTCGGACAGGAAGCCTTTGAACCAGACGTTTTGCGCCGTGGTGCCGATGGTGGTGAAACTGAAACCGAGCACGATGGCAATCGCCCACGCACCGAATGCACGCCACTCGATGCCGCCGCGATACCAGTAGGCGCTGCTCGGGCTGACGTCGAGCAGGTCTTTCGGGCTGTAGTAGTGACGGTGAATCAGGTCGACGATGAAGATCCCGACCCACGCGGTAATCGGCACCGCGAGCAGGGAAATAAACGTGATGAACGGGCCATAGAAGCTGTCGGCGATCAGCATGAAGTAGATCGAGCCAGCGAAGATCGCGACGATATCGACCACCACCGCGTAGACGCGTTTGACCTTCAGGCCCAGCGTCAATGTCGTCAATCCGGCGGAGTACACCGACAGGTTGTTCGACAGCAGCAGGCCACCGAACGCGGTGATCAGGTACGGCACCGCCATCCAGGTTGGCAGCATGTCGCGAATCGCCACGATCGGATCAGTCGCCGAAGCGAGATCGTTGTTGCCCACCGACAGCAGTCCGCCGAGGGTGATCAGTAACACCAGTGGTATGCCCGCGCCGAATGCCGCTGAAGCAACCAGGCGCACGGCTTTGACGCTGCGATGCTGATAGCGCGACATGTCAGCGCCAGCGTTGGCCCAACCGATGCCGGTGCCGGCGGCCATGGTGCCGATGCCGATGATCATTGCGCTCATCGGCGCGGGCGTGGCGTTGAACACCGCGCTCCAGTCGATGGTGGCGCAGAGGAAGCCGCCGACCAGAAGGTTCAGCGCGCCGAACACGTAGGTCGCCCACTTCTGGATCACCAGCAGCGTCGCGTGGCCGAGGCCGGAGACGGACAGGGTCAGCAGCACGAAAATCGCGATGAAGATCAGCGTCAGCACCGGCGCACTTTTCGCTTCAACCGGCGAACCGAACAGGATCGAGCACAACGACAACAGCACGAATGCAGCGGTGGTGGTGTTGACCGTTTCCCAACCGAGACGCGACATCAGCGAGACCAGGGTCGGGCCGATATTGCCGCGCACGCCGAAGATCGCTCGCGACAACGTCAGGCTCGGCGCACGGCCACGACGGCCGGCAATCGAGATGATCCCGACCACCGCAAACGAACCCGCCGCGCCGATGATCGCGACAATGATCGCCTGCCAGATCGCCAGCCCGCGAAACGCGACCAGCGTGGCGCCCAGCGGCAGACCGAGAATGGAAATGTTGGCGGCGAACCAGACCCAGAACAATTGCAGCGGATGACCGTTGCACTCGGCTTCCGGCACCGGTTCGATGCCACGGGTTTCCAGTTGCCCGGCGCTTTGCCCGGCGTTTGCTGAACTCATGAAAAATGCTCCTGTTGCCATTCTTGTGTTTATGGGCAATTCATTAACCTGCACCTCTCCCCTGTAGGAGTTGCCACAGGCTGCGATCTTTTGATCTTGATTTTGTGGCGCCCCGAAGTCTGCTGAAGATCAACAGATCGCAGCCTTCGGCAGCTCCAACACATGGGTGTCCTCAGCGCAGGGTGAGGAGTCCTTTCACAAGGGGTTCCAGCTCCAGATCATTGACGGTTTTGACTGTCTCGATCATCTCGGCAGGCCAACACTCAAGCCCCAGGCAGGCCCCGAGCATTGCCCCGAGAATCGCCGCGATGGTGTCAGTGTCGCCACCCAGGCTTGCCGCCATGCACAACGCCTCGAACGCGCTCATCTCACCGATCGCCACTTGCTGCGCCAGTGCGAACGAGACCACCACCGACTCCTGCGACGCCACCGAAGTACCGATGACGTCGTAGAGCAAATCTGCGAGCAGCGCTTTGTCGCTGTCGACACTGATGCTGCGCGCCCAACTGATGCGCGAACCGATGCGCCCACCGGCGACCCAGTGACCGTGCGCTTCCGCTTGCTGAGCGATTTGCTGACCGAGGTTCAACGCCTCGCCCAGGTCCACGCCGTTGATACCGGCGGACACCACCGCCGCCACCGCCGCCGCGCTGGAAATGCCCAACGTGGTGTTGTGAGTCACCTGACAGGCCTGCACCACCGCCGCAATAAAACGCTGCGGTTCGGCCACGTCTGCCGCGATACCTACCGGTGTGATGCGCATTGCCGCGCCGTTGGTGGTGCCGTAGCGCCCGGCCTCTTCCGGCGAATGGCCGGCGAGGATCATTTCGATGGCACGCTTGGTCGACGGCCCGAGCAAATCCTGCGAGCCCTTGGCCTGCATCGCGGCTTCCCACTCGATCAGGCGTTGCGCGAGGATCGCCGGTTCGATGCGGCCCTGGCCTTCGACCAGCAACTTGCCGACCAGAATCGCCTGTTCGGTGTCATCGGTGATCGAGCCTTTGGGCATGTTCGCGGCGATCGGTTGCAAGGGACCGGCGTCCTGCAGATCGGTGATCTTGCCGAAACGAACCTTGATGGTTTCGCGATTCAGCGATTGCGTCGGCATGCCCAGCGCATCACCGAGGGCCAGGCCATAAAACGCACCGAGGGCACGGTTGAGCGGGGTCATTTCGATTCTCCAAATTGCAGGTGCAGACGGAAATGCACCGGGTCGAGCAGGCTTTCAACCTGTTCCATGAAACGGTTCTGCCGGTCGTAAGTGGTGCGCAAGGCTTTGAGGAACACCGTGCCTTCCGGACGTCCGAGCAGTTCAGCGTCGATGGCGTTCAACGGCTCGGCGCCGATCCATTGATCACCGCGCTCGCCGATATAGCCGTAAGCGGCCAGGGTGATGGTCAGGGAATTGTCGATCAGACCGACGCGCGGCAGGCTTTCCAGGCCGCCGGTCGCCGGCATCAAAGAACGTTCAAGGGACACCAGCGTGCCTTCGGTGGAGCGGCGACGGCGGTCGAGGGTGATGAATTGGTCGGTGCCAAAACGCGACAGCAAGTCGGGCCGGGTCACGGCTTCCAGGCGCAACACTTCGGTGTTGATCATCGCGCCGCTGTCGGCCAGCGCCTGCGCCCAGCCGCTGCGTTGATCGAGGGCGACACCGTCAAACGTGACGATCGAGCCGACTCCGCTTTGCGTGGCGATGTATTTTCGCCGCTTCAGTTCGGCCAATGCTTCGCGCAACGTGCCACGGCTGACGTTGAATTCTTGAGCCAACTGATGCTCGCCGGGCAACAGAAAGCCGTCCTCCATGAGGCCGCTCTCGATGCGCCGGACGAGTTCGTCGACCACCCGTTGTTTCTTGTCAAATCGTACCTGTCTAATCATGTACAAAGTGATAACCGAAACACACGCGGGCGAGCAAGGAAAATTTGGGGGATCGGACGGAAGGCGGGAAGATCAACAGCACCCTCACCCTAGCCCTCTCCCGGAGGGAGAGGGGACTGAATGGGGGATATTTGGGATATACATCGACCTGAAAGTGCTTCACCGAATCCACAATCGACTCGAAAGTGCTTTGCCGAATCCATAATCGACCCGGTCTTCCAGGTCGATGCAGGAAGCAAGACACCTCGGTCGGCCCCCTCTCCCTCCGGGAGAGGGCTGGGGTGAGGGGCTCTTGATCTCAGCGTTGTTTGAGGCGGTCGATGACCACCGCCAGCAACAGAATCGACCCGCGAATCACGTACTGGTAGAAGGTATCAATATTCTTCAGGTTCATCGCATTCTCGATGATCGCCAGAATCAACACCCCGGCAATCACATGCCGAATCATGCCAATCCCGCCGCTCAACGATACCCCGCCTAACACGCAAGCCGAGATCACCGTCAGCTCAAAACCCTGGCCAATCATTGGCTGCCCCGAGGTCATCCGCGACGCCAGAATCACCCCGGCCAACGCGCCAATCACACCGTGCACCGCAAAGATAATGATCTTGGTGCGATCAACGTTCACGCCCGCCAGCAACGCGGCTTCCTGGTTGCCACCGATGGCCATGGTGTTGCGCCCATAGGTGGTGTAATTCAGCAGCCAGCCGAAAAACAGAAAGCAGACAATGGTGATCAGGATCGGTACCGGCACGCCGAACAACTGGCCGTTACCGAAGACGAAGAACGATTCCTGCGACACGCCCACCGCTTTGCCGTTGGCAAAAATGTACGCCAGACCGCGAACGATCTGCATGGTCGCCAACGTCGTGATCAACGCATTGACCCGCAACTTGGCAATCACAATGCCATTGATCAACCCGACAATCAGGCCCATCACCAGCGCCGCGCACACACCGAGAAACACGCTATTGGTGTCACGCATCACTACGGCTGCGACCACGCCGGCGCAGGCAATCACCGAACCCACCGACAAGTCGAAATGCCCCGACGCGAGGCAGTACAGCATCGTGCACGCGGCAATCCCGGTAGTGGAAATCGCCAGGCCCAGACCGCGCATGTTCAGCGGCGAAAGGAAGTTGTCGATCAGCAGCGTGCAGGCAATGAAGATGCCGATCGCCGCGAGCAACATCACCCAGTCATCGAGGAAGCGGCGCATGTCCAGTGGTTTGCGCTCGGTCGGCAGGGTTTCTTTCTGGGTTGTCATCATAGTCACCTCTCAGTTCGCCACGCCGTCAGCGCGGTGGCGCGGCAAAGCCATTTGCAGCAGGTTGGATTCATTGGCCTGGTCACGGCTGATTTCGCCGCGCAGGGCGCCTTCGCAGAGCACCAGAATGCGGTCGGAAATGCCCATTACTTCCATCAGGTCGCTAGACACCACGATCACCGAAATGCCCTCGGCGGCGAGGTTATGGATGATCTGGTAGATCTCGGCCTTGGCGCCGATGTCGATGCCGCGCGTTGGTTCGTCGAGCAGCAAGACCTTCATCGGCATCGACAGCCAGCGGCCGAGAATGGCCTTCTGCTGATTGCCGCCAGAGAGGAATTTGATCTGCTGACCGGCGTGCGGCGTTTTCACTTTCAGCGCTTTGATTTGCCTGTCGGCGTTGCCCTTTTCCCAGATGCCGCGCAGCAGGCAACCGAGACCGGAATTGGCCCCGCGCGCACTGATATTGATGTTCTCGGCAACGCTGGCCAGCGGGATGATGCCTTCCTTCTTGCGATCCTCCGGACACAGCAGAATCCCGGCGGCAATCGCGTCACGCGGAGAGCGCAGCTTCAGTTCGTGGCCGCGCAGTTCAAGGCGTCCGGCACTGTGACGTTCCAGTCCGCTGAGCAGGCGAAACAGCTCGGTGCGCCCTGCCCCGACCAGTCCGAACAGGCCAAGGATTTCACCTTTGTGCGCTTCGAAACTGATCGGCTCACGCAGGCCCGGGCCGAGCAACCCGTCGACCTTCAGCGCCACGGCGCCGCGTGGGCGATGGCGGTAATCGTAAATGTCCTGAATGTCGCGGCCGACCATGCAGGTCACCAGTTGATCGTGGCTCAACTGGCTCATGTCGTCGAAGGTGCGCACGTAGCGACCGTCCTTGAACACCGTCACCGCGTCACAAATGCGGAACACTTCTTCCATTCGGTGCGAGACGTAGAGCACCACTTTACCCTCGTCGCGCAGGCGGCCGATGATCGCCATCAAACGGTCGATTTCGCGGGCCGAGAGGCTGCTGGTCGGTTCGTCGAAAGCGATGACATGAGCGCCACGCGAAAGAGCCTTGGCGATTTCCACCAATTGCCGCTGACCGAGAGACAGGCGTCCGACCTTGGTCTGCGGATCGATTTCGTCGGCCAGGCCTTTCAGGCAATTCAACGCTTGCTGGCGCAGTGCGCCGCGATTGATCAGACCGAATCTGGCCGGCAGGTGGCCGAGAAACAGGTTTTCGGCGACGGTCATTTCCGGCACCAGATGCAGCTCCTGGTGGATCACCGCGACGCCGCTGCCAATGCTGTCGGCGGTCGACTTGAACGCCATGGTCTGCTCGCCGATCTGCAACTCACCGCTGCTCGGAATGTAAGCGCCACCGAGGATTTTCAGCAGGGTTGATTTGCCGGCGCCGTTCTCGCCCATCAAGGCATGAACCTGGCCCGGATGCGCGACGAAGCTGATGGCGTCCAGCGCCTTCACCCCAGGAAAGGTTTTACCGATCCCGTTGAAGCGCAGGCTGCCGCTGGAGCTGTGTTGTTGTGTCTGTACTTGCGCGTGCATAAAGCCACCTCTTCACACCGAAAAACGGCCCGGCTGCCCGGGCCGTCGCTGCATCAGTTCCACAAGCCGATTTTTTCCAGCTCTTGCTTGAAGTTCTCGCGGGTGATCAGGGTGACGTCGTCCATTGCGGTGTACTTCGGCGGTTCTTTGCCGGTGGTGACCCACTCGAACATCATGCTCGCGGTGTTGTAGCCCTCGATGTGCGGGCTTGGCAGCATCGAGCCGAAGAAGCCGCTGTTAGGCTTTTTCAGTTCGCCGATGGCGTCGGTGCCGTTGATGCCGATGCCGATCACATTGGCCGCAGCAAAACCGGCGGCTTCGGTGGCGCGTACGCCGCCGAGTACGGTGTTGTCGTTCATGCCGCCGATGATCAGGTTTTTCGCCGCGCTCGGCAGTTTCACCAGTGCCGAGTTGGTGGCGTCCATGCTGCCCGGTACGTCGAGGGTTTTCAGCGCAGCGAAGAGGATGTGGTCTTTCGGCAGGCCGGCGTCTTCAAGGGATTTCACCGAGCCGTCGGTGCGCTTCTTGCCGGTGTCGAGTTCGTTGTAGGTGTTGACCACAGCGTAAGTGTCTTTCCAGTCCCAGTTACGCTTCTTCGCTTCGGCAACCATCGCGTTGCCCTGCTTCTGGCCAACTTCGAACGCAGCCATGCCGAGGTACGGCACGTCTTCCATGAACTTGCCGTTGGCGTCGACGAAACGGTCGTCGACGGCAATCACTTTCAGGTCATTGAGTTTGGCTTTGGCCATGATTGCCGGGCCGAGCGACACGTCCGGCGGGCAGATCACGAAACCCTTGGCGCCGTTGGCGGCGAGGCTGTCGATGGCCGAGAGGGTTTTCTCGCCATCCGGCACGGCGATCTTGATCAGTTCGAAGCCCTTGTCCTTGGCGGCTTTCTCGGCGAAGGCCCACTCGGTCTGGAACCACGGTTCTTCCGCCTGTTTGACCAGAAAACCGATCTTCACGGTGTCGGCAGCGAGCAGCGAACTGCTCAGGCTGAATGCAGTGACCGCCAGGGCGGTAGTGCACAGGGTACGAATCCCGAAACGACGTTTCATAAGCTGACTCCTTGTTATTTTTTTTGAGCAATGTTTGAAAAGCGTTAAAGCGTGTTCCTGCGAAGCCTGTTGAAAATAGTCATATCGTATGATGATTGGATTTCAAGCGGATTGATCCGCATGAAAGCCGCTGCGCTCAGTCGTGGTACATCACCGAGCGACCACCATCGATGGTGATGCATGACGCGTTGATGAACGGTGCTTCGTCGCTGGCCAGAAACACCGCAGTCATCGCCACTTCGAGCGGCTGGCCGATACGCTTCGGCGGGTGCAGATCGAAGGCGCGCTGGCGCTCAGCGTGCGGGTCGGCGAAGCCGTTCCAGTAGTCGACGTTCAGTTGCGTTTCGATATAGCCCGGCGCGATGGCGTTGACGCGAATGCCCTTGGCGGCGTACTCAATCCCGAGCGCGCGGGTCAGGCCGAGCAAACCGTGCTTGGCCACCGGGTACGGAAAGCAGCCGGGGATAATGTGGCTGGAATGGGTCGAAGCGATGTTGATGATGCTGCCAACGCCCTGCTCGATCATCTGCGGCAGCACCGCTTTGCAGCCAAACCAGGCGCCATCGAGGTCGATGGCAAAACAGCGATGCCAGTCTTCATCAGTCATTTGCAACGGATCACGGAATACGTTGACCCCGGCGCAGTTGACCAGCACGTCGATGCGCCCGTGCAACTCGACGGCGCGTTTGGCCATGGCGTGCAGATCGTGCTGACGCGAGACATCCGCCTTCAGCGCCTGCACATCAAAGCCCTGCCCGCGCCAATGCGCGGCAACCTGTTCAACCTTTTCGGCCTGGATATCGCTGATCACCAATTTCGCTTGCTGCGAGGCGAACGCAGCAACGATCGCTTCACCGATGCCTTGCGCAGCGCCGGTCAGCAATACCACCTTGTTTTTCAGACGCTCGCCCTTCGGCGGTGCGGGCACCGGCGGCAGGGAAAGAGGTTCAGCCATGGATCTGGACTCCTGTTTCGCAGGCACAAAAAAACCGGGCATCTGACGATGTCCGGTCTGGCAGGCGTTTGAAACAAAACAGGCAGGCGCGACCGACAGCCTGGGGCTGTTGCGAGACGCGGACTCCACACGGGAGTGCGATAGAGATTCGCTGCATCACTTCACCTGTTTTGTTCTTTTTAAGTGTGAGTGCGTGTTACTGCTGGAGCCGACTATAAACCCGACCGCCAAATAATCTCAATATATAATTTTGCATCCCATATTTTGGGATTATCCGGCAAAGCGTGTGCAGAGCTTTCCTGGCACATCGACGCGCATCGACAGCACTGCACCGTCGAGCGGATGCTCATGCGGACTCTTGGCGCTGGTGATGTACAGGGTTTTCAAGTCCTCACCGCCGAAAACACAACTGGTCGGGCGACTGATCGGCAGGTCGATTTTGCGATCGACCTTACCGTCAGGCGTCAGCCGTAGCAGGCAACTGCCATCCCAGCGCGCATTCCAGATATAGCCCTCGGCGTCCATCGCCGAACCGTCCGGACCACCCTGCTGATCGGGGCCGTACCAGACTTGTGCAGCATCGAGATTGCCATCGGTGTGAATGAAATAACGGTGCAGCGTGCTGTCGAGGCTGTCGCCGAACAGCAGCGTGGTGCCGTCGTCGCTCCACAACAGCGTGTTAGGGATGCCCAGGCCGCGCAGTAATGGCGTGACGCGCTTGTCCGGATCAACCCGGAACAGGCCCCCAGAGCGGCGAGTGATCGGCAGATCCTCGCCGTTTTCGCCAATGTTGTTTTGCATGGTGCCGAGCCACAGGCAACCTTGGCCATCGCAACGCGCTTCGTTCGGACGGTTGCCGGGTTGCGGGTCGGCGACGCAGAACAACGTCAGGCGCGGTTCGAGGCCGGGAGAGTCGAGGTCGAGGCGGTAGACGCCGCTGCTCAGGGTCACCAGTGCATCGCCGCCGGCGCAGGGGATGAACGCGGAAACGTGCTCGGGCATCTGCCAGATCTGCACGTTCTGGCCGATCAGGCGCAGGGCCTGCTTGCCGGCGATATCAACCCAGTACAGCGCCTGGGTCGGCGCGTCCCAGAACGGGCCTTCACCGAGTTGGGCGCGGTGTTGGGTCAGGGCGGTCCACGTCATATCACTGTCTCCATTGTTCTTGTTTTTACTGTAGGAGTGAGCCTGCTCGCGATCGCGGTGGGTCAGTCGAAGCGACTTTGCCTGATACGACGCTATCGCGAGCAGGCTCACTCCTACAGAGATCTGTGTGTTCAGCTGGCTTTTTTGTCGGCCATGACTTTCGGGTAGAAACGTTTGATCGCCAGGTCTGCGTTGTCGATCAGGGTCATGCACGCCCACACGCCGCGAGCGGAATCGCGGGCGACGATGGCGTCGGCCATGTCTTTGTGGATCGGCAACGTGCGGCGCAGTTCATCCGGGTCGGCGGCAGAGACTTCGAACGACACCGCGAGCAATGCGCCGAGCGCCGGGACCATTTGTTCGATGAATTGATTGTGGCTCGCGGCGAGAATGCATTCGTGGAAGGCCTGATCCGCGCGGTTGTAATCGATGCCGCTGTCGACGGCGCGCTCAAGGGCGTTGTAAGCCAGTTGCACCGCTTCGATCTGTTCGAGGGTTGCCCGCTCACAGGCCCAGCGCACGGCCATCGGCTCGATGGTGCGACGCAGGTCGAGCAAGTCATCGACGAAGTTCTCCGGCAAACCGTTGCGCGACAGCCAACCGACGACTTGCGGATCGAACAGGTTCCAGCGCCGCACCGGCAGCACGCGGGTGCCGACTTTCGGCCCGACTTCGAGCATGCCTTTGGCAACGAGGGTTTTGATCGCTTCACGGATGACGGTGCGGCTCACCCCGAGCTGTTCACCGAGGTCGGCTTCGACCTTGATGGTCTGCCCCGGTTTGACCTGGCCGGCGGCGATCCAGCTGCCGAGCCAGTCGACCGTGGATGCATGAAAGCTGCTGGACATGAACACCTCAAAGCGGAACGCGATGGGTGATCAAGCTAATCATCATATGATTGGGTGTCAACGACAAAAAAGATCGCAGCCTTCGGCAGCTCCTACCGGTATACGCCATGTAGGAGCTGCCGAAGGCTGCGATCTTTTAAGGTTCGAGGCCAATGCGGAAGAACTCGCCGCCGCTCCACACGCCCAACCAGCGCTGGCCATCAATTTCACGACTGACCGCCAGCTCCACCAGTTGGTAGAAGACATTGCGGTGAATCAGCGCTTCAAGGTTGCTGCGCACATGCACGTAGGGCGCAGGCTCTTGTGTCGCCGGATCGATCTCGACGCGGATCGGATGCTCAGGCCCGGCTTCGGCGGTTTCTTCAACGTTGGTGGTAAAGCGCAACAACTGCGTCTCCCCCTCGCCTTCGACCTCGACGGCAACCGCCACAAACGGCGCATCGTCAACCTTGATTCCAACCTTCTCGACCGGTGTGATCAGGAAATAGTCATCGCCATCGCGGCGCATGATCGTCGAGAACAACTTGACCATCGGCTTGCGTCCGATCGGCGTGCCCAGGTAATACCAGGTGCCGTCGCGGGCGATGCGCATGTCGATGTCGCCGCAGAAGTCCGGGTTCCACAAGTGCACTGGCGGCAAGCCTTTGGTTTTCGGGATCTGTCCCAACAGGTCATTGGCTTTTTGCGGGCCACTCATGGCGTACTCCTTGAAATTACTGGTCGCCGATCCCCAGCAGACTGCGCGCGTATTGCGCCAGCGGCGGGCCGATCAGGTCTTCGGGTTTGCTGTCGTGGAACGTCAGTAAACCGCCACGACTCTTGATCCGTGCAGTATCAATCAAATACTGGGTGCTGGTCTCGATCAACATGATCTGAATCACCCCGCCGTCGATACCGAGACGATCAACCGCCTCCTGATCGAGCCACTCATCGGAGTTGCCGATACGGTCGTCAGCCTTGGCGAAACGGGTGTACAGCAGATAATGCGCACCGGCATCGCGGGCTTCGCCCATCGCCTGATCGAGGCCTTCCGGCGCACGGGCGCGGCGAACCATCGGGAAGTATTCGACGAAACCCTTGAAGGCTTCTTCGGCCACTACGTTGGGACGCGGGTAAGAACCGCCCGGCGGGGCGAACGCGCCTTGGGCGATGTAGATGAACGAATCCGGCTGAATACGGAAGTTGTTCACGCGACGGCTGTCGCTATGGTCCAGCAACCCTGCATCGCTCATCTGGTAGCGAGTGCCCTCGGCCATATCACTGACAGTCATACAGCCGCCAAGCGCCAAAACGGCCAGCAGCAAAACCAGGCTACGCATCCTATTCCTCCAGAGGCCGGTGACGGAAAACCGGCGAATGGCCGTTGGATGCAGCTTTTGCGCCAGCTCGTAGAAATGTGCAGGTATCGAATTTGAAATGAAGCTTTTGTGGCGAGGGAGCTTGCTCCCGTTCGGCGGCGCAGCCGTCGTGAATCCGGTGCATGCAGTCGTGCTGACAGGGCTGGAAAAGGTTTTTTGGGGTCGCTGCGCAACCCAGCGGGAGCAAGCTCCCTCGCCACAAAGTACGGTTCAGCCGCCGATGATCTTCATTACTGTGGCGCCGCCGGAAAACGCCACTTCCTGCTTGTCACCCAACGCCTTGACCAGCAAGCGCTGGAGCGCCGGCAACGCCTGATGGCGCGGTTTGTCGAGCAGATCGCCGACGTAATGGCGGTTGCTCGATGACAGGCAACCGTGCAGCCAACCGGTCGACGACAAACGCAACCGCGAGCACGTCCGGCAAAACGGCACGCTCTCGTTGGCGATCACCCCGAAATTGCCCAGGCCGGGAATCGCATAGCGCACGGCGGTGGCGTCAACGGGCGCGTCGGTTTGCGCATACTCATAACGCTCGCCAATAAGCGCCAGCAACTGCTGGAGACTGACGAACTGTTGCAGGAACGCATTGTTGTCCTTGGCCAGGTGGCCCATGCGCATCAACTCGATAAAGCGCAGTTCGAATCCGCGCTCCAGGCAGTAATCGAGCAACGGCATTACCTGATCGAGGTTCTGCCCGCGCAACGGCACCATGTTGACCTTGATCTTCATCCCCGCCGCTGCCGCCTGATCCATGCCATCGAGCACAGTGGCCAGATCGCCGCCGCGAGCGATGCTGCGGAACGCGCTGGCGTCGAGGGTATCGAGGGACACGTTAATGCGGCGCAGACCGGCATCCACCAGCAGCGGGAGTTTTTTCGCGAGGAGTTGACCGTTGGTGGTCAGGCTGATGTCTTCCAGGCCCATCTTGCCGACAGCGGTCATGAACGATTCGAGCTTGGGACTGACCAGCGGTTCACCGCCAGTGATGCGCAGCCGTTCGATACCGGCAGCTTCAATCAGGTACGCCACGCCACGCGCCATGGCTTCGGCCGACAATTCATCCTGCGCAGCCACCAGCCGCTTGCCGTTGGGCACGCAGTAGGTACACGCGTAATTGCAGGCTGAGGTCAGGCTGATGCGCAAATTGCGAAAACGCCTGCCTTGACGGTCAACGATCATGATCACTCCGGCGATAGAATTTCGAGCCGCTAAAACTTGACTCACAAATCAAGTTTTAGCAAGCCCTATGCCTGAGTATATTCCTGCGGTACTGCGTCATGTAGCGAAATCATGGCGCAATAAGGCAACTGAATGGCTCAGCTGCTTGGGGTTTCCGGGTCACGCTTGCGCTTGTTGCCCATGCGCACGCCGATGTCCATCAGGAACTGGAAGAAACCTTCCTGATCTTCCAGCACATTGCTCCAGAACGGCGAGTGATACAGCGCAACAGCGCCGTGCACCAGCGCCCAGGATGCGCAGTAATGGAAATACGGCGGCACGTCTTCAAGCTTGCCTTCGCTGATGCGGCCCTTGATCAACAAGGTCAGACGTTCAAAGTTCGAGGCACGGATCTTGTGCAGCTCCTCGACCATCTCCGGCACCTGATTGCCCTTGACCACCTTCTCTTCGAGGCGGTCGAACAGGCGATAGCGTTGCGGATCGCGCATGCGGAATTCGAAGTAGGCGCGGGACAGCGCTTCCTTGTCCTTGTCGACATCCGCCGAATGCAGCAGCTCGTTCAAATCGCGCTCGTAGTCGAGCATCAGGCGCAGATAGATCTCCGCCTTGGATTTGAAGTGCTTGTAGATCGTGCCTTTGCCGATACCCACGGCATCAGCAATCATCTCGACGGTGACACTGTCTTCACCTTGGTCGAGGAACAGCTTGAGCGCGGTATCGAGAATTTCTTGCTCGCGGCGACGAAACTCACGGACCTTACGAGGTTCTTTGTGCATAAGAAAAGGTCTGAAGGGTCAAAATTCGAAGCCGCGTATTATGCCTAACTTGCGCAAAAATGCACGGATCATCCGACCATATCTGTGTTTCTTGTTCGTTTCGAGAACGTTTTGGGCGCAATGAGAACTCAACTGAAGCGAACGTATTCCAAATTTGTTTAAAAACCCCGACCGGCTCACTGGACTGCACGCCAGACTGATCAATACTTGAACTGTCGGGCGACATCTCCCCCAAGTGTCGCGCCGATAAAGGTACCAAGGGACCGCGTGCCTTTGTTTTACTCCTAATGGTCTTAACCCGGATTCACCCCCCAGAACCCGGGTTTTTTTTGCCTGCGATTTGGCCTTTATCCCACATCACACCTGTAGGAGCTGCCGCAGGCTGCGATCTTTTGATCTGGTTTTTTTAAGATCAAAAGATCGCAGCCTGCGGCAGCTCCTACAGTGCAGATTTGACCGAAGCCAGCGGGAACAGGCGTTTGAAGTTTTCGGTGGTCCGCTCGGCAAAGCGCTCGTAGTTTTCACCACGCAGCATCGCCAGGAATTCCGCCACCTCGCGCACATACTGCGGCAGGTTCGGCTTGCCGCGATAAGGGATCGGCGCCAGATACGGCGAGTCGGTTTCCACCAGCAGGCGATCAGCCGGTACCTTGCTCGCAACATCGCGCAACGCATCGGCATTGCGGAACGTGACGATACCCGACAGGGAGATGTAATAACCCATGTCCAACGCGGCTTTGGCCATGTCCCAGTCTTCCGTGAAGCAATGCAGCACACCGGCCTGAGGCAACGCCGCCTCACGCAGCAACTCAAGAGTGTCAGTACGCGCGCCGCGGGTGTGGATGATCACCGGTTTGCCAGTCTGCTGCGCCGCTTGCAAGTGCAGACGAAACGACGCCTGCTGCAATTCGGCAGCTTCGGGTTCGTAGTGATAGTCGAGACCGGTTTCACCGATCGCCACCACTTTCGGATGATCAAGTTCGTGCAACAGCCAATCCAGCGCTGGCGCTGCGCCCGGCTGCACATCCAGCGGATGCACACCCACCGAGCAATCGACGTCGTCATAACGTTCAGCCAGGGCTTTGACGTCGGCGGCGTTGTCGGCACTCACGCCGATGCACAGAAAGTGCCCTACTCCGCGCTGCCGAGCGGCATCGAGTGCGGCATCCAGCGAGCCGTCATGGGCGGCGAGGTCGAGACGATCAAGGTGACAATGGGAATCTACGAGCATAAAAAAGACGGCTACTTACATCGTATGAGTGGGACGGTCGGACTTCAGCGCTCCGGCCAGATGGGTTTCGATG
Source organism: Pseudomonas helmanticensis (assembly GCF_900182985.1). NCBI lineage: Bacteria > Pseudomonadati > Pseudomonadota > Gammaproteobacteria > Pseudomonadales > Pseudomonadaceae > Pseudomonas > Pseudomonas helmanticensis. The sequence goes on from NZ_FXUY01000002.1 coordinate 601,810, forward strand.
CGACTGCGCGCGGTGTTGTCGCCATCGTTGAACTGCACGCCGACACCGGCGGCGCGGTTGCCTTGCGCACCTTTCGGAGTGATCCAGGTGACTTTGCCGGCGACCGGAATCTTCTCCGCCTCGTCCATCAGATTGAGCAGCATGAACACCTCATCGCCCAACTTGTAGCTCTTGTTGGTCGGGATGAACAGACCGCCGTTCTTGATGAACGGCATGTAAGCGGCGTAGAGCACCGACTTGTCCTTGATGGCCAGGGACAAAATGCCGTTGCGCGGCCCGGGACTGACAGGTTCATTCATGCTGACCTCCACTGCTGATGTTCAGAGTCTAGGTACACATTGTCATCTTTGGCCAGGCAAACTCGCCCATTGCACCAACAACGCTTCCAGCAGCAACGCCGGATTGAGGTTGGCCTTGCTCATGACCTTCTGCCGCTGGGCGAGAATCCAGTCCTGAATGTCGAGGACTTTGCCCTGCGCGCTTTTCTGCGCCAGATACTGCACGACCTTGCGCATGTCGGTCAGACCCAGGCCTGCCTCGTCCTGAGTCAATTGATAACGCAGGATCAGGCTCGACCAGTCACAGAACCAATCGAACAGGCGCAGCATTGGAATGCTTTTCCATTCTTCGGCCAATTGCGTCGGCGATTGCTGCTGCTTGAGCAGCTTTTTCACGCCTTCGACCACTTGCG